>NZ_JBWKYD010000018.1:0-155770 GCF_059423585.1 Janthinobacterium sp. GW460-12-1-14-LB5
GGGAATTCGGGTAGCGCATCACCGTGGCGGCCGCAGACAGCACGCCTGCCGCTGCGGCCGTTCACGGCGATGCGCATGTTGCCACTTTAGGAAGATTCAAGTCCGGCCGCCATCGCCGTGCGACAGATTGCACAAAATCGGGGCTGGAATGCAGAAAACGGCGACTGAAGACCGATACGGCATGCGACGATGCTTGAGCATCCTCAATGAGCCGATTCGCCGGCGCGCAAGAATGGCAGTGATGGTTGCGCCACCGGACGGGCCGCTCGGTCGCCGGTTGCGGTGTGGCCGCGCCACGGGGGGCCTGATGTCAGACCGGATTGCCGCAGCCGCCCCGTCGCCGGGCCGTTTGCTTGCCGCCGCGCCGGATGCAGGGCCGGCCGCCAGGGCGCTCGACTTGCTGTCCATCATCGTCGCTGCCGTCGAACAGGCGCCTGGCCTGGCCGTGCGCGGCATCGACCGCGACGGCATCGTGCGCTACTGGAGCTTTGGCGCGGCGCGCCTGTATGGCGTGCCGGCCGAACTGGCCCTGGGCCAGGCCTGGGCCGGCGTGGCCGCCGCCTTGCCGCAAGGCCAGGGCGGGTTCGACGACGGCCACGCGGAACTGGCGGCCGTGTGGGACAGCGGCAAGGCGCGCGGCATGCGCCTGTGGAAGCTCGATGCCGACGGCGCCGCGCCGCGCTGCATCTGTTCCACCGTGTTTCCTGTCATGCAGTCCGGCAGCGTGCGGCAAGTGGTCTGCATCGATGTCGACATCACGGCCAGCGGCCAGGATGGCGCGGCGCAGGGCGCCTTGTTGCTGATGGGCGACAATTTCCGCCAGTTGTACGACAAGTCCGCCGACGCCATCGTGCTGCTGCGGGACGAGCATATCGCCGAGGCGAATCCGGCCGCCATTGCCCTGTTTCAATGCGAAGACCGGCCACGGCTGCTGGGGCGCCGCCTCAGCGATTTTTCACCGTTGCGCCAGCCCGATGGCCAATTGTCCTCGTTGCGCGGCACGCAGATGGCGGCGCAGGCGCACGCGGACGGCAATTGCCGCTATGACTGGCGCTACCAGACGTGCCTGGGGGAACTGTTCTGGGGCGAAGTGCTGCTCACCTCCGTCACGCTCGACCACACCTATCTGTTTTACGCCGTGATCCGCGATATTTCTTCCCGTAAATTGGCCGAGCAGGCGTGGCACCTGTCGGCGCAGGTGGTGGAGCACGCACGCGAGGCCATCGTCGTGCTGGACCCGCAGCAGCGCGTCGTCAGCATGAATCCCGCGTACAGCGAGATCAGCGGCTACAGCCTGGACGACATGCTGGGCAAGCACTTCATCCTGCACGGCATGGAGCCGGACACGCCGGCATTTTTCGACCCCGTGTGGGATGAAGTCGATGCGAATGGCTATTGGCAAGGCGATATCGTGGGCCAGCGCAAGGCGGGCGGGCGTTATCCGGCCTGGCTGTCGCTGACGGCCATCCGCGACCCGCAGGGGCAATTGAGCAATTACCTGGCCATCCTCAGCGATATCAGCGAGCGCAAAAAGAACGAGGAGCACACGCGCCACTTGGCCGAGCACGATTTCCTCACCGACTTGCCGAACCGGGTGCTGCTGCTGGACCGGCTGTCGCTGGCGCTGGCGGCGGCGCGGCGCAAGCTGAGCATGCTGGCCATTCTGTACCTGGATCTCGATCACTTCAAGCACATCAATGACAGCATGGGCCACCATGTGGGCGACTTGCTGCTCAAGGAAGTGGCGCGGCGCCTGGTGCGCTGCGTGCGCGGCGTCGACACGGTCAGCCGGCATGGCGGCGACGAGTTCGTCATCATCCTGGCCGAGGTGGGCGGCATCGACCAGGCGGCCCATGTGGCGGCCAGCCTGCTGCATGCCGTCACGCAGGTGTACCAGCTGGGCGGCTATGAGCTGCAGGTGTCGGCGTCGATCGGCGTGGCCATCTTTCCCAGCGATGGAGACAATATCGAGAGTCTCGTGCACAACGCCGACATCGCCATGTACCACGCCAAGGAAAGCGGGCGCAACAATTTCCAGTTTTTCAATGCCGAAATGAATGCGCAAATCGTCGAGCGGGCCAGCCTGGAGCACGGCTTGCGCGAAGCGCTGGGGCGCGATGAATTCGTGCTCGAGTTCCAGCCCGCGCTGGACGTTGCCAGCGGGAAAATCGTCGGTGCCGAAGCCTTGTTGCGCTGGCGCCACCCGCAACTGGGACTCTTGCCGCCCGAGCGCTTCATCGCCGTGGCCGAAGAGTGCGGCTTGATGGTGTCGATTGGCAACTGGGTACTGCGCCACGCCTGCCTGCGCGCACGCGCCTGGCACGATGCGGGCCATGCCTGGAGGGTGGCCGTGAACCTGTCGCCGGCGCAATGCCTGCACAACAACTTATTGCTCAGCGTGCAAGAGGCGCTGGCCATGTCGGGCTTGCCTGCCGGCTGCCTGGAACTGGAAGTGACGGAGTCCTTGCTGATGAAGGGCGGCGCGCGCCTGGCCGGCGTGCTGGCGCAGCTGCGCGCGCTGGGCGCCAGGCTGGCCATCGACGACTTCGGCACCGGCTATTCGCGCCTGGCCAATCTGCGCCATTACCCGGTGGATAAACTCAAGATCGACCCATCCTTCCTGCCCGCCGCGGCGGACGACGCGGCAGGCGAGTCCGACACGGCCGTCGCCGCCACCATCATCGCCATGGCGCGCGAGCTGCAATTGACGGTGATCGCGGAAGGCGTGGAAACGGCGCAGCAGCTCGCGTATCTGCGGGCGCAGGGTTGCCAGCAATACCAGGGGCGCTTTGCCAGCGCGCAAGTGGCGGGCAGTGTTCTGGCGAAGTTATTGAATTAGTTAATGTTTCCCAGCAGCTTGATACGCATCAAGACCTGGCCATGGTCGGAGGCATGCGGCAGGCCCAGCAGCAAATGGTCGTTCAGGTAGTTCACGTCGAGCACGGCGCCGATGGCGCGCGGCGAGGCGGCGTGGAAATGCTCGGACACAAGGATGTGGTCGATCGTCATGTAGGCGCTGTCGTGGATATTCGTGTAGCCCGCGTGGCGCGCCGCATCCTGGCGCAGGGCGATGGCGTTGGCGTCGTACAGGCGCGCGCGCATTTCCATGCCCGGTTCGCACGGCGCGCCCGCCCCCATGACGATGGACGTGGTGACGGCATTGGCGATGTCGTTGAAGTCGCCCAGCACGATGCGGGGACGGCCGCTGTGACCCAGTTCGCTTGCCAGCACGCGCAGGGCCACCGCTTCCGCGCCGCGCCGCTGCAGCGAGCGCAGGTTGGCCAGCGCGTAGGCGATGGCGTCGTTGCCGTCGCCATGGCGGTAGTCGGGCCGGCGCGATTTCAGATGCACGACGACCACGTCGGTGAGTTGTCCTCCCGGCAAGAGCAGCTGCACGTGCAGCGGTGCGCGGGCGAAGCGGCAGGCATTGTCGTCGGCGGACGCGCTCACGCCGGCCGGAAAATCCGTCCAGGCAACACCGGCGCCCGCCAGCGGCAAACGCGACACGAGCGCCACCGTGGGCAGCATGCGTCCGGCAATATCCGTCGCATCGTAGCCGGCCAGGGTGGCTTCGCGGTAATGGCGCGTGCGCGACAGCACGTCGCGCAGGGCCGCTTGCGAGAAAATTTCCTGGAAAGCGATCACGTCCGCGTCGAGCAGGTCGATCTGCCGCGCCGTCCATTCCGCCTTGGCTGCGTATTGCGCGGGGCTCAACGGTTCCAGGTTGTCATACAATTTTGCCCCGGCCGGGGCAAGGTTGCAGACATTGAAGGTGGCAAAGCGGATTTCTTGCTGCATAATTAGGACTCCTCACTGAACGATCAGCGTATCACGCATGGCTAAAAAAGAGCATATTTCCGAAACCCAGGCGACGCAGCTGCTGCGCAAGCATCAAGTTTCCTTCGAAGAACACCCGTATCCGTATGAAGAACACGGCGGCACCAGCGTCTCGGCGCGCGAGCTGGGGGTGCCGGAACATGCGGTGATCAAGACCCTGGTGATGCAGGACGAGGCCGCCAAGCCGCTGATCGTGCTCATGCATGGCGATTGCAAGGTATCGACCAAGAACCTGGCGCGCGGCATCGGCTGCAAATCCGTCGAGCCGTGCAAGCCCGAAGTGGCGCAGCGCCATTCCGGCTACATGATCGGCGGCACGTCGCCGTTCGGCACGAAGAAGGCCATGCCCGTCTACGTGGAAGCGTCGATCCTGGAATTGCCGCGCATCTACATCAATGGCGGACGGCGCGGTTTCCTCGTCTCGCTGGCGCCGCAGGTCTTGCTCGACTTGCTCAAGGCCAAGCCGGTGCAGTGCGCGCTGCAGGATTAAGAAAACCAGACGCCACCCTGTCCGTAGGCTGGACGCTGGTGTATATTCTGCTGCGCCAGCCCCGATGCTGGTGCAATAAACACAATAAAGGGAAGAAATGAATCCAGTAATCACAACCGTGGCAATGACAGTGGCCGCTTACTTGCTCGGCTCGATATCGTTTGCCGTGGTGATGAGCAAGGTCTACGGCATTGCCGATCCGCGCACCTATGGCTCGAAGAATCCGGGCGCCACCAACGTGCTGCGCAGCGGCAACAAGGGCGCTGCCATCATGACCCTGCTCGGCGATGGCGCCAAGGGCTGGCTGGCCGTGTTCCTGGCCGACCATTTTGCCAGCGCGCTGGGCGTGGGCGACACGGCCGTGGCCCTGGTGGCCATCGCCGTCTTCCTCGGCCATCTGTGGCCCGTGTTTTTCCGCTTTGTCGGCGGCAAGGGCGTGGCCACGGCCCTCGGTGTGTTGCTGGGCATCAATCCCTGGCTGGGTCTGGCGACCCTGGCCACCTGGCTGATCATTGCCTATGCGTTCCGCTATTCCTCGCTGGCAGCCCTGGTGGCGGCCCTGTTCGCGCCGTTTTACTATGGCTTGCTGTTCGGCGTCGATCCCATCTTGCTGGCCGTCATTGTCATGAGCGTGCTGCTGGCCTATCGCCACAGCCAGAATATCGCGAACTTGCTCTCTGGCAAGGAAAGCAAGATCGGCGGCAAGAAGGATGGGGCCAAGGCGCCCGCGAAGAAGAAGTAAGCGCTTGATTTCCCGCGGCCCGCATGCATATGCTGTGCTTGCGGCGCCGCGCGGTGCGGCCGCCACCGACCCGCGCAAAGGCTGCCCACCATGAGTTCCACTCCCGCCACCCCCATTCCCCTCCGTATCGATTTCGTTTCCGACGTTTCCTGCCCCTGGTGCGTGATCGGCCTGAAATCGCTGGAGCAGGCGCTGGACAAGCTGGACGGCACCGTCCAGGCCGAGATTCACTTCCAGCCCTTCGAGCTGAACGCGAACATGCCGCCCGAAGGCGAGGATATCGGCGAACACATCGCCCGCAAATACGGCTCCACCCCGGAACAGATGGCGCAGTCGCGCGAAGCGATCCGCGCGCGCGGCGAGCAGCTGGGCTTTACGTTTGCCATGGACAAGCGCGGCCGCATCTACAACACCTTCGACGCGCACCGGCTGCTGCACTGGGCCGCTCTGGAGGGGCGCCAGAAGGAACTCAAGATGGCGCTGTTCGATGCCTACTTCACGCAAGGCCAGAACCCGTCTTCGCACGAGATGCTGCTGAAAGTCGCGGGCGACGTGGGCCTCGATACCGCGAAAGCGGCCGAAGTGCTGGCCTCCGATGCCTATGCGGACGAGGTGCGCGCGCAGGAGCGCTTCTACCAGCAGAACGGCATCAATTCCGTGCCCGCCGTCATCATCAACGAGCGTCACCTGATTTCCGGCGGCCAGCCGCCCGAAGTGTTTGAGCAAGCCTTGCGCCAGATCATCAGCGGCGCTTAAGCCAGGCGCCAACGGCGCGCGCCATGGCGGACTTTTTGCGCTACACTCGGCGCAGAAGGAGGATAGTCAAATGCCAACAGCCAGCTGGAATGGCGCCGTCATCGCGCAAGCGACCGATGCGCAGGTGCAAGTCGTTGAAAACAATGTATATTTTCCTTTGTCGGCGGTGACGCAGGCCTATCTGCGTCCCAGCAGCCACACCAGCATTTGCCCATGGAAGGGCACGGCCAGCTATTACGACCTCGTCGTTGATGGCCAGACGAACGCCAACGCCGCCTGGGTTTACCCGCAGCCCAAGGATGCCGCCAGGCAAATTGCCGGCCACGTCGCCTTCTGGCGCGGCGTCAGCGTCGAGCGCTGACCCGACTCCCCGATTTCCCCACCATTCCCACAGAAAGCAGACGATGGATCTACGCCTCGCCGTGTATCAGCTCGCCTCGGCCCATGCGCTCGATGCCCAACAAACCCGGCAGTTGCAGGAAGTGGCCGGCTTCCAGCGCGAACCGGCGCGCCTGGCCTACTGGCTGCCGCGCGGCGTGGCCGTGCTGGGCGCCGCGCTGCTGGGCATGGGCCTGATTTTCTGGGTCGCCGCCAACTGGGAAGACCTGGGCCGCGTGGGCCGCTTTGCCCTGCTGCAAGGCATGCTGGCCGCCGCCTGCGTGGGTGCGTTTGCCGTGCCCAAGGCGAGAGTCCCCTTGCTGCTGCTGGCCTTGCTGACCATCGGCGGCCTGTTCGCATATTTCGGCCAGACCTACCAGACGGGCGCCGATCCCTGGCAATTGTTCGCCCTGTGGGCCGTGCTGGCCTTGCCCCTGTGTTTTGTCGCGCGCAGCGACGTGCTGTGGACGCCATGGATGCTGATCTTTTCGACGGCCGCCACCCTGTGGATGCAGGCGCATGCGCACCACAGCTGGCGCATCGATTCAAGCGATCTGTCCATCTTCGTCGGCGGCTGGCTGGCTGTGCTGGCCGCGTGTGCGTTCGTGTCGCCTTTGCTGGCGCGCTGGACGGGCGCTGGTGTCTGGTCCTTGCGCCTGGGGCTGGTACTCGCCACCCACCTTATCGCTGGCACGGCTGTTACCGGCCTGTTCGGCAGCGAGGTCGGTTCGCCGTACTGGGCGGGTCTGGGCTTGCTGGCCGTCGCTGGCGTCCTGCTGGCCACGCGCCGCTACTTTGACGTATTTGGCCTGAGTGCCGTGGCGCTGGGCATCAACGCCCTGCTGGTGGGCGGCCTGGCGCGTGCCTTGCTTAGCGGGGGGGGCGATGGTGTCGGCAAGCTGGTCATGCTGGGCTTGCTGGCTGCCGTGCTGCTGGCGCTGACCGTGCAAGGCATTTTGTGGCGCACGCGCCAGGAGGCGGCATGAGCAATATCAATAGCCAACGAGCCGATGCGCTCGCCACCCTGATCGATGACGCCACGCGCGCCGGCCTGCTGCCGCCCGACGCCGCCCGTCCCGTGCAGGATGTCCGGCCGTGGCCGCTGGTGCTGATGACGGCCTTCGGCGCCTGGCTGGCCGCCATTCCCCTGATGATTGCGCTGGGCGTGGGCCTGGAAAGCGTCGTGCGCCACGGCCCCGGCGCGTATGTCGTGGCCGCCATCGTGCTGGTGGTGGCCGTGCTGCTGATCCGCACGCGCGGCGTGGCGCTGTTTCTCGAACAGCTGGCCGTGCCCTGCCTGCTGGTGGGCGGAGGTTTGCTCGGCTACGCCTTGTACCGCGACTATTCCACGCAGACGGCGTCGCTGCTGCTGTGCCTGGCAACCCTGGTGGTGGCTGCCGCCTTGCCGCGCGACTGGCTGCGCGTGCTGCTGGGGCTGGTCGCCTGCGGCTTGCTGGGGCTGGGCATCATCGACAGCACGCGCGACTGGATTTTCGACAACGATCCGACGCAACTGTATCTGGCCTGGATGCTGGCCCTGGCTTGCTGGCTTGGCGTCCACTGGCTGCAAAAGCAGGCGTTCAACGATGGCCGCGGCGCACCCGTCGCCGCCTTCCTGGAATCGCTGTCGACGGGGTGGGTCCTGGCCATCTTGCTGGGGCTGGTCTTCTGGTCCGGCATGACCTTCATGCTGGGCGGTGCCCTGGGCGGCGGCTTCACGGGCGACGTGGCGCGCGAAGTGGCCCGGCACCAGGCCGGCGCCTGGTATGCGCAAGCATTGAATGGCGTCTCGCTCGTGCTGGCCACGGCGGGGGCCGCCTGGACGGGCTGGCGCTGGCCGGCGCTGCGCCAGCTGCCCGCCATCGGCGTGGCGCTGGTGCTGGTCGTGCTGGCGTGGTTCATGCCGGCGCTGGGGCCCGTGCTGCTGATCCTCGCGTATTGCGTGACGAGCGGGCGCTCGCGCGTGGCCGTGGCGGCCGCGCTGGCGGCGGCGTGGATCATCGGCAGCTTTTATTACCAGCTGGCCTGGCCGCTGGCCAGCAAGGCGGCGCTGCTGGCCGTGGCCGGCGCGCTGCTGTGCGCCCTGTCGTGGCTGGCCATGCGCGGCGCCGTGCTGCACCTGGTGGAAAGCAAACCGGCGGGCGTGGTTGCGCAAGGCCGCCATGTCCGCCTGGGCGTGCTGGGAGGCTTGCTGCTGGTGTTGCTGGTCGCCAATGGCGGCATCTGGCAAAAAGAGCAGCTGATCGCCAATGGGCAAGCGATCTTCGTGGCGCTGGAACCCGTCGATCCCCGCTCGCTGATGCAGGGCGACTACATGCGCCTCAATTTCGTCAACCTGGGCGTCCTGTCCACTTTGGCCAGCGTGGAGCGGGCGCCAGGCCGGCCCCTCGTCGTGGCCAGGCGCGATGCACGGGGCGTGGCCGAACTGCTGCGCCCGTACACCAAGGAGGCGCTGGCGCCCGGCGAATTCCTGCTCGAGCTGACGCCGAAGGATGGCAACTGGGTGCTGGTCAGCGATGCCTGGTTCTTCAAGGAAGGCGAGGCGGCGCGCTGGGAAAAGGCCCGCTATGGCGAGTTCCGCGTGCTGCCCGATGGCCGCGCCTTGCTGGTGGGCATGCGTGGGGAAGATTTACAGGCGCTGTAGCCGCTTGATTGAACAAACCCAATGGCAGAATCCGGGGTCGTACCCTCAGGGTACGACCCCAGCCTTTGCTCTTGGGGTGGCCGTATCCTGTAAAATTGCCCGATGGATAATATTACGCATTCGGTCATCGGCCTCGGGGTCGGCGAACTGGTACACCGCAGCCTGCCGCCCGAGCCGCAAGCCCCCGCCCAGCGCACCCGGCGCGCGCTGTTCCTGTTTACGGCCTGGTTCGCCAGCAACGCGCCCGACCTGGACCTGGTCCTCACGAAACTGTTGCCGCGCCCCTTCGGCTATATGTTGCACCACCGGGGCCACACGCACACCTTGCTGCTGGCCTTGCCGCAGGCGCTGCTGTTGCTGGCCCTGCTGTGGCTGCTGTGGCCCGGCGCCCGGCGCTTGCTCAAGGAGAGCGTGCCCGCCCGCATCGGCCTGGCGGCTTGTCTGCTGCTGGGATTCTGCTTGCACATGGGCATGGATTTTCTCAATTCCTATGGCTTGCACCCGTTTTACCCGTTCAACAGCCGCTGGCTGTATGGCGATATGGTCTTCATCGTCGAGCCCATGTTCTGGGTGCTGCTGGGCGTGCCCGTGATTATGTCCTTGCGCTACGGCATCGTCAAAAGCGTGCTGCTGGCAGGGCTGGCGGCGGCCCTGTGCTTCTTCACCTATAAAACCTATCTGGCGCCCGCCTCGCTGGCCGTCTTGCTGGGGCTGGGCGTGGTGCTGGCCGTGCTGCAAGGACGGGCCGGCGAGCGGGGGCGCGGACCGCTGCTGCTGGCCTTTGCGCTGGCGGCCACGTTCATCGGCACGCAGGGCGTGGCGTCGGCCCTCGGCCGCAGCCGCATCGAGGCGGCCGTGCAGCGGCTGGATCCGGGAACGCGCGTGTGGGACGTGGCGATGACGGCGTTTCCCAGCAACCCGCTGTGCTGGATTTACGTTTCGCTCGACAGCAAGACGGACGTGTACACCCTGCGGCGCGGCACCCTGAGCCTGCTGCCCGCCTCGCTGGCGCCCGCCGCCTGCCCGGCCGGCCTGGCGGAAACGGGCAAGCAAGGGCAGCAACTGGCGCCCGGCATCGCCGTGTCGGCACAGGCGGCGGGCAGTCTGGCCGCCTTGCGCGCCTTGCAGGAAGACAATTGCTATGTCGACGCCTGGTTCCGCTTTGCCCGCATGCCCAGATTGAATGCGGACAAGCTGACGGACGTGCGCTTCAATCCCGGCATGCTGCCCAATTTCACGACCGTGGAACTGCAGCAGTTCCGCAGCCGCCCGTGTCCCGCCTACGTGCCGGGCTGGGACCGCCCCCGCGCGGACATGCTGGCGCCGCCGAAATAGGGTGCCGGGAGCGAATATATTGCCTTGCGGCAAAAATATCGGGTGTGCACTGACTTCGCTGCGGCAGTGCATGCGACAATTATCAATTCGACATAGATGTCATTAAGTTAGGATTATCTTGGAAGAGCAACACGCCTTACCGTATTTGCGGGAAACCCTGCTGTTTCTCGCCCTGGCCGGGATTTTTATTCCGCTATTGCAACGCCTGAAGGTCAATCAGGTGCTCGGCTTCCTCGCCGTCGGCTGCCTGTTCGGCCCGTTCGGCTTCGGCCTGTGGGCGGGCGACTTCACGTGGCTGACGTATTTCTCGTTCGTGCGCGCCGAGCAGGTCAGCGGCCTGGCCGAGCTGGGCGTGATGTTTTTGATGTTCATGATCGGCCTGGAACTGTCGACGGAACGGCTGTGGGCGCTGCGGCGCTGGGTATTCGGCGCGGGCGTGGGGCAGGTGGCCGTCAGCGCCTGCCTGATCGGCGGCGTCGCGTATTACTTTGGTCTGTCGCTGGAAGCGTCCATCGTGCTGGGCCTGGTGCTGTCGCTGTCGTCCACGGCCGTCGTGATGCAGTTGCTGACGGACCAGCGCTCCCTGCAGACGCCGGCCGGCCAGGCGGGCTTTTCCATCCTGATGTTCCAGGATCTGATGGTGGTGCCGCTGTTTATCCTGATCGACGTGTTCGCCAGCGGGCGCAGCGACGACCTGGCCTACCTGCTCAGCTTTGCGGCCGTGAAATCGGCGGGCGCCATCCTGCTGATCTATCTGCTGGGGCGCCGCGTGATTCGTCCGCTGTTCCAGTTTTTCGTCAAGAAACGCCAGCCCGACGTGTTCATGGCCTTGACCCTGCTCAGCACCCTGGGCATCGCGGGATTGACGTACCTGGCGGGCCTGTCGATGGCGCTGGGCGCCTTGCTGGCGGGCTTGCTGCTGGCGGAAACGGAATTTCGCCATGAAGTGGAAGTGACGATCGAGCCGTTCAAGGGCTTGTTGATGGGCTTGTTCTTCATGTCCGTGGGCATGCAGATCGACGTGCGCGAAATCCTCAAGTCGCCGATTCTGATCCCGCTGGCCGTGCTGAGCCTGTTTGCGGTAAAAACCCTGGTCATCAGCGTGATTTTCCGCCTCGGCGGCTTTCACTGGGGGCGCGCCGTGGAAACGGGCGTGCTGCTGGGGCAGGGCGGCGAATTCGCCTTCATCGTCGTCGCATATGCGCTGGGCACGAAATTGATCGGCCCGCAGGTGGCGCAGTTCGTCATGCTGGTGGTGGGCCTGAGCCTGTTTGCCACGCCGGCGCTGGCCAAGGCGGCGCGTGCCTTCGGCAACTGGTGGGAAAAGCGCCACCATCATCAACTGGCCGACCTGGCGCACGGCGCGCCGCCGCCGCAGGGCAGCACCGTCATCATCGCCGGTTTCGGCCGGGTGGGGCAGTTGCTGGCCAAGGTGTTGACGGAGCAGGATATCGCGTATGTGGCGATTGAAAACGATGCACGGCTGGTGACGACCCTGCATCCGCGCGGCTTTCCCGTGTATTTCGGCGATGCGTCGCGCGCGGAATTGTTGCAAAAGGTCAATGCGGACCGGGCCGCGGCCGTGGTGCTGACGATGGACCATGCGGCGTCCGTGCTGCACGCCGTGAAATCGATCCGCCGCGAGTATCCGCAGTTGCCCGTGTATGCGCGCGCCCGCGACGAGGCGCATGCGGTGGCCCTGATACAGGCAGGCGCCACCCTGGTCGTGCCCGAGGCGCTGGAATCGGCGCTGCAGCTGACGGCTACCGTGCTGCACACGGTGGGCTTGAGTGAAGCGCGCACGACGGACATCGTGCAGGCCGAGCGCGACCGGCGCAATGCCGTGCTGCTGGCGAAGAAGCTGTCGTAACGCAACAGTGCGTGTGGCCGTGCTTTGTAAATTATCTATACAATAATAGTATATGAGCACATTACCCACATGAAAGCCGCGACGAAGAGCGGGGCGGCACCGTTGACGCCGCAGCAAATTGCCGCGCAGGAAACGCAACAGAAATATGGCAAGCCCGAGCGGGGCTGGCGCGAGCAGGTGTACACCGTCATTTTCGAGGCGGAAACGCGCACGGGCCGCGCCTTCGACCTGCTGCTGATCGCCGCCATCCTGATCAGCGTGACGGTGGTCGTGCTCAGCAGTGTCGCCTCCGTGGCCGAGCGCTATGGCAGCTGGCTGACGGCGCTCGAATGGTTTTTCACCATTTTATTTACCATCGAATATTTCGCCCGCCTGGCGTGCCTGCAGCATCCGGTGCGCTACGCCAAGAGTTTTTTCGGCATCATCGACTTGCTGGCCATTGTGCCGACCTACATCGGCTTGCTGCTGCCGGGCGCGCACGTGCTGATCGACGTGCGGATTTTGCGCCTGCTGCGCATGTTCCGTATCCTCAAGCTCACGTCGTATGTGCATGAATACACGGTGCTGGGGCGGGCCTTGCTGGCCAGCCGGCGCAAGATCCTCATTTTCTTGTCTTTTGTCATGATGGTGGTCTTTCTGTTGGGTACTGTGATGTATGTCGTGGAAGGGCCGGAAAACGGTTACAGCAGTATCCCCACGTCGATTTACTGGGCCATCAGCACCATGACCACGGTCGGTTTCGGCGATATCACGCCGAAGACGGACATCGGGCGCACCATCGCTTCGCTGATGATGCTGCTCGGCTGGGGCATCCTGGCAGTGCCTACCGGCATTATCAGCGCCGAAATGACGGTACAGCGCAGTTCCAAGCTGGTCACCACGCGTACCTGTCCCACGTGCCTGAAAGAAGGGCTCGATGACGATGCCAATTTCTGCAAGAACTGCGGTGTCGATTTGCCGCCGCTGGCACGCGATTAATTCATAACCATATTTACTTTACTTTGTTAAGGCCAACATGATTCCAGTTCGCCTGATCGCGACGGGCAAGGCCGTGCCGTCGCTGAGCGTGACGTCCGCCAGCCTGGACCTGACTTTGGGCCACCCGGCCGGCTATACCCTGCGCAAGAGCGGCGTGCTGTCGCGCTTTGTCGCCGCGCCCGATGAATCGCAAAGCCAGCTGGGCGCCGCCGCCCTGCTCGACGCGCTGAAGAACGCCAGCCTGCGTCCGGCCGACATCGATTTGCTGATTTGCGCCAACGGCGTGCCCGAGCAAGCGTTGCCGAACACGGCCTGCTTCGTGGCCGAACACGCGGGATTGCCGCCAGGCACGCAAAGCTTCGACGTCAACGCCAGCTGCCTCAGCTTCATGGCCGCTTTCCGCGTGGCCGCCTCGATGCTGGCCGGCGGCGCCTACCGGCGCATCGCCATCGTCTCGTCCGACCTCGCCTCGCGCGGGGTCGACTGGAGCGAGCCGGAAGCGTCGATGATCTTCGGCGACGGCGCCGCCGCCGTCATCGTCGAGCGGGGCGACGGCAGCGCCGGCATCCGCGCCTACAAGATGGGCACGTATCCGGAAGGGCGCCGCTACTGCGAAATCCGCGGCGGCGGCACCGAGCGCAACCCGCGCAACGGCTGCGAACCGGGCGATTACCTGTTCCGCATGGATGGCAAGGCCGTGTTCCGCCTGGCCGTCAAGGTGATGCCGGATTTCCTCGCGGAACTAATGGCCGAATCGGGCGCGGGACTGGAAAAAGTCGACGTGGTCGTGCCGCACCAGGCCAGCCCGCTGGGGCTCGCGCATGCGGCGCGCATCCTTGACGTTCCCGATGCTAAAATCATCAAGATCTTTGAAACGCATGGCAACCAGGTGGCCGCGTCCCTGCCCACCGCCCTGCACGAGGCGGTGATGACGGGGCGGGCCGTGGCAGGCCAGCGTTTGCTGATGATGGGCACGGCTGCGGGCCTGACCATCGGCGGCATGATTCTTGACCTGTGAAGGTGGTGCGATGAGGCGGATACTGGTCACGGGAGCGACGGGCGGCTTGGGGCGCAATGCCGTGCGCACCCTGCTGGCGCAGGGCGTGGAAGTGCGCGCCACGGGCCGCAATGCCGCCGTGGGCCGCGAACTGGAACGCATGGGCGCGCAATTCGTCGCGCTTGACCTGGCGCAAGCCACCCCGCGCCAGGTCGATGAGCTGGTGCGCGGCATGGACACCGTCTGGCACTGCGCCGCGCTGTCCTCGCCGTGGGGCGCGGAGCGCGACTTCATCGCCGCCAACGTCACGGCCACGGGCCAGTTGCTGCGCGCGGCCGCCAGCCTGCACGTGGCGCGCTTCGTGCACATCTCCACCCCGGCCATCTATTTCGACTACCGCAACCGCTACGAGGTGCCGGAAACCTTCCGCCCCGACGCCTTCGTCAACGCGTACGCGCGTTCCAAGGCGATGGCGGAAAGGCTGGTGCAGGATTGCGTCGACCGCCACCGCGGCATGACGTGCGTGATCCTGCGCCCGCGCGCCATCTTCGGCCCGTACGACCAGGTCTTGATTCCGCGCCTGGCGCGCGTGCTGCAGCAGCGCGGCGGCAAGCTGCCGCTGCCCAACGGCGGCGCGGCCACCATCGACGTCACCTATGTGGATAACGTCGTGCATGCGATGTGGCTGGCCACCGTGCACAAGACCATCGCTTCCGGCGCCGCCTTCAACATCACGAATGGCGAACCGGCGCGCCTGTGCGACATCTTGCGCACTTTGTTCTGCGAGCACCTGCAGCAGCCGTTCGAAATCGTCAGCGTGCCGTACCGCGTGCTGGCGGTGGTTGCGCGCCTGATGCAGTTCGCCTCGCGCTTTACGCGGCGCGAACCGTCGCTCACGCCCTACAGCATCGGCGCGCTCAGTTTCGACATGACGCTCGACGGCGCCAAGGCGCGCAAGGTGCTCGGCTATCGTCCCGTCGTCAGCCTGCAGGACGGCATCGCCCGCACGGCGCAATGGATGCGCCAGGAAGCGGCGGCGCACAAGGTGGGCAAGGAGCGCAATGGCTAGCATCACCGCGTTTCGCGTCGGCCACTGCACCCATCCGTCCTGCATGGTTCTGAAAGGCAGCGGGCTGGCCAGCCGCTGCTTCCCCTCGCGCGCCTACCTGATCGAAACGCGCGCGGGCCTGTACCTGTGGGACACGGGGTATGCCGAACACTTCCGCGCCGCCACGTCGAAAGGCGTGTACCGCATGTACGCGTGGGTCACGCCCATCTCGTTCGACGAGAATGAGTCGCTGCACGGCCAGCTGCGCGCGCATGGCGTATCGCCCGGCGACATCCACACCTTGCTGCTGTCGCACTTCCACGCCGACCATATCGCCGGCCTGCGCGACTTTCCCGGCGCGCGGCTGATGGCCTCGAAAACGGGCTGGGACGCCGTGCGTGGACTGTCCGGCGTGGCCGCCGTGCGCCAGGCCTTCGTGCCCGAGCTGCTGCCGAACGATATTGCCGACCGCCTCGATTTCGTCGAAAGCGTGCCCGAGACGGCCTTGCCGGCGGCCCTGCTGCCGTTTACGCACGGGCGCGACGTCAGCGGCACGGGCGAAATCTACATCGTCGACCTGCCCGGCCACGCCATCGGCCACCTGGGCGCCTTCGTGCTGCAGGACGGCGGCTGGACCTTGCTGGCGTCCGACGCGGCGTGGGTGCCGGAAAGCTTCCAGCAACTGCGCGGACCATCGGAACTGTCGTTCCTCATCCAGCACAAGCGCGCGCCATACTATGAAACGCTGAACCGCCTGCACCAGCTGCACCGGTCGGGCAATGCGCAGATCCGCATCACGCATGAAGACACCAACGATTATTTGCCAGTGGCGGGCCGCCCGTGAAACGTATTGTCTGGCTGTTGCTGTCGTACTGGCGCACGCGCCGCCTGCATTTTGCTGACCGCGCGCAGCTGGACGCCTACCAGCGCAAGCAACTGGCGCGCTTCACCGAGGTGCTGTGCGCGCGCAGCAGCTACTTTGCGCCGTTCCGCGATCTGCCCCTGGCGCAGTGGCCGACCATGAACAAGGCGCTGATGCTCGAACATTTCGACGCCATGAACACCGAAGGGGTGACTTTGGCGCAGGCGATGGACGCGGCCATGGCGGCTGAACATAGCCGCGACTTCACGCCGGCCGTGGGCGACATCACCGTGGGCCTGTCGTCGGGCACCTCGTCGCGGCGCGCCGTATTTACCGTCAGCCCCAGCGAAAAGGCGCAATGGGCGGGCGTGATGCTGGCCAAGGCGCTGCCCGACGGCCTGTTTTCCGGCGAAAAAGTGGCCCTGTTCCTGCGCGCGAACAGCAATCTGTACACGGCCGTGCGCTCGCCGTGGCTGACGTTTGCCTTCTACGACCTGTTCGCACCGTTCGACAGCCTGTGCGCGCAGCTTGCGCAATATCAACCCACCGTCATCGTCGCGCCGGCCCAGGTGCTGCGCCAGCTGGCGCTGCGCGTCATCGACGGCAGCCTGGCGCTGGCGCCGAAAAAAGTCATCTCGGTGGCCGAAGTGCTCGAAGCGCAGGACCGCGCCCTGATCGCGCACGCGTTCGGCGCCGTGCATGAAATCTACCAGGCCACGGAAGGTTTCCTTGCCAGCAGCTGCGAACACGGCGTGCTGCATTTGAACGAAGAATATGTGCACGTCGAGCCGCAATGGCTCGACGCTGAAGAACGTCGTTTTGTGCCCGTGATTACCGACTTCACGCGCATCACGCAGCCCATCGTGCGCTACCGCCTGGACGACATCCTGATCGCGCGCGCCACGCCATGCCCGTGCGGCCGCGCCACGCGCGCCATCGACGGCATCGAAGGGCGCTGCGACGACATGCTGCTGCTTCCCTCTGCACGCGGCGGCGCCCCCATCGCCGTGTTTGCCGACGTCTTGACGCGCGCGTTCGCGCAAGCCTTGCCGGCCGACGCCGACTACCGCCTGCTGCAGTCGGGCGATGCTGCCCTGCAGCTGCATGCGGCCCTCGACGACGCGGGCCTGGCCGCCCTGCGCGAACACCTGGCGGCGGTGCTGCGCGGCCTGGGCGTGGCCGTCGACGCCCTGGCCTGGACGACGGGCAGCGAACTGCCTCCCTTTGACCCCACCATGAAACGGCGCCGCATCCGGCGCCTTGCGACCGCATGAACCCTTCTTCCATGACCGTACGCGGCCGCCTGCTGCATCTGCTGGCCGGCTGGGGCAGCGTCGGCCTCGTGTATTTTTCCAGCGATGTGCTGCAAGGGCAGGGCGCGCTGCTGCCGGAAACGGCCATCGACCGCGCCATTCCCTACACGGACGCCGCCATCTGGCTGTATCTGTCGTTTTTCATCCTGATCCCCTACGCCTACCTGGCGGCCGATGCGGCCCGCGTACGCTGGCTGGCGCGCGCCATGGCGCTTTCCGCGCTGGCCTGCGGCGTGGTCTTCCTGCTGTATCCGACCACGCTCGCGTATCCGCCCGTGGGTGACGGTCATGCCTGGAGCACGCAGGCGCTGCGCCTGCTGCAGGCGGCGGATTCCGCGCAAAACTGCCTGCCCTCGCTGCATGGCGCCCTGACCTTGCTGTGCGTGTGGGCCTTGTGCGACAAACGCCATCTGCTGCGTTCCGCGCTGGCGCTGGTGCTGGGAGTGGCCATCTGCTACGCCATCATCGCGCTGCGCCGGCACGTGAGCATCGACCTGGCCGCGGGCCTGGCCGTGGGCGTGGCGGGCGGCATGTTGGCGAAAATGCAGGTATTCTGGACGGCTCGCCGCGCCATTTCCACTGAAACCGCATCATGATGAACCCCTTTGCCCTCTCTTTCCTTGTCATGCTGGCCTTCGTGCTGGCCGAACTGCTGATCCTCAAATGGGTGCGCAAGACGCCCGTGCCGTGGAAGGACGTCATCTTCAACCTCAATTCCGGCCATATATTGATGTGGGTGTTCCGCGGCGTGGAAGTGGCGGCGTTCGCCCTGCTGCTGCGCCATGTGAACCTGCACATCGTCGACCGGTGGCCCGTGGCGGCGCAGTGGGTGTTCGCCTTTTTTGCCTGGGACCTGTGCTTTTACTGGATGCACCGGCTGCACCATAAAATCCCGCTGCTGTGGGCCGTGCACGTGGTGCACCACCAGGGCGAGCATTTCAACCTGTCGCTGGGCGTGCGCAATTCCTGGTATTCATCGCTGACGAATTTCCCCTTCATCGCCATCCTGGCCGTGCTGGGCGTACCGCTGGAAATCTTCCTCGTCGTCTCGTCGCTGCATTACACGGTGCAGTTGTATAACCACAATGCGCTGGTGAACAAGTCCGGCATTCTGGATAGCTTCATGGTCACGCCCTCGCACCACCGCGTGCACCATGGCACGGATAAACGCTACATCAACCGCAATTTCGGCGGCACCTTGTTGATCTGGGACAAACTCTTCGGCAGCTTCCAGCCGGAACTCGATGGCGTGGAAATGCGCTATGGCGTGAAGGGCATGACACAAACCCACAATCCGCTCCTGGCCAGCAACAGCAAGTTGTTCAAGTGGCTGCGCGCGCGCTTTCCCCACTGGCAGTCGCGCGGCACTTTCGAAGTGCCCGAGCTGTTCATCGGCATCGGCGGGGTGATCCTGTTTGGCCTCGTGATTTATTACGTCAACCACGAAGCGGCGCTGGCCGGCGCGCAGC
The DNA here is from genome assembly GCF_059423585.1 of Janthinobacterium sp. GW460-12-1-14-LB5. Classification (NCBI taxonomy): domain Bacteria; kingdom Pseudomonadati; phylum Pseudomonadota; class Betaproteobacteria; order Burkholderiales; family Oxalobacteraceae; genus Janthinobacterium; species Janthinobacterium sp. GW460-12-1-14-LB5. The sequence continues at coordinate 18,720 of NZ_JBWKYD010000018.1, forward strand.
AAGCCATCCTGTTCGCACTGATCTTTGGCGGCACCCTGGCGCTGGGCGGCTTGTCGGACGCGCGGCGCTGGGGCGCCATCGCCTGGGTCGCCATCGCGCTGGCCATGCCTGCCCTGTATCTGGGCTGGTATGGCCCGCGCGATGCGTGGGGCATGGTGTTCCTGGCCGCGCTGCTGGCGCATGGCCTCGACGGCGCGCGCCGCCTGTGGTGGCCGGCTACGGCGGGGACGCGCGCGTGACGCCGCCGGTACCTTCCCTGCCGCCGCTGCGCTTCCAGCCCGCCCGCGATTCCGCCTTCCGCCGCGAACTGCGCGCGCGCGCCGACGCCTACCTGGCGGCCGAAGGAAAACACCGCTTCGGCGACTGGCGCCTGCATGCGAAAAGCGTCTTTCTGACCGCGTTGACGGCGGGGCTGTACGCGCTGGCGCTGCACGCCGGCAGCACCTGGCCGTTTGTCGCCAGCTATGTCGCCTGCCTGATGGCGGCCATGGCGCTGGCCATGAATACCCTGCACGACGCGGCCCACAGCGCCGTCTTCCGCCAGGGACGCCTGAATCGCATCCTGATCCGCCTGGTGGGCGTGCCCGTGGGCGTGGACACGGATTTCTGGACCATCCGCCACGTGCATTTCCATCACACGTATGCGAACGTGGAAGGCTATGACCTCGACACGGAACCGAATCCGTTTTTGCGCCAGACGCCGTTCCAACGCTGGGCGCCCCAGTACCGCTATCAATACCTGTACTGGCCCGTGGTGGCGGCCCTTTCGCTGCCTTACCTGAACTGGTATGGCGACTGGCTGGACCGCTTCGGCAAGACGCCCGTGGCCGCGCACAGCCGCTTGCAGGGCTGGCGCGGCTGGCTGTCCTTCCTGGGCTGGAAGCTGGGCCACGTGGCGCTGGTGCTGGCGCTGCCCATGTGGGTGCTGCAGCAGCACGGCATCGGCTGGGGCGTGGTGCTGGGCGCGTATTTCCTGGGCCAGATGCTCGCCTCGTGCGTGCTGGTGGCGCTGATCCTCGGCACGCACTGGGCCGAAGTGGAATTCTTTCAGCCGGGAGAGGACGGCACCCTGCCGCACGACTGGTACCAGCACACGTTTTACACGGCCTGCGACTGGACGCCGAAACCGCGCGCGCTGCGCTGGCTCAGCTACTGGCTCGGCGGCCTGAATCTGCACCTGACGCACCATTTGTTCCCCACCTGGAGCCACCGCCACTACCCGGCGCTGGCGCGCATCCTGGCCGAACTGGCGCCGCGCCACGGCCTCGTGTACCGCGAACTCGGTTACGGCCAGTTGCACGCCTCGCAGCAAGCCTTCCTGCGCGCCATGGGCCAGCCGCCCGCCCAGTCCTGACGAATCGCGCTTGACTGTTTTTCCGTTTCGTCTTACATTTCTGTAACGACAGAAATAAGAGAAAATCATGGAATTGAGTCCGACGACGCAGAAATACATTCTCCACTGGGGGGAGATGGGCACCCGCTGGGGCGTCAACCGCACGGTGGCGCAGATCCACGCGCTGCTGTTCCTGGCCAATGCACCGCTGACGGCGGAAGACATCGCGGCCAGCCTGAACGTGGCCCGCTCGAACGTCAGCAACAGCCTGAAGGAATTGCAAAGCTGGGGCCTGGCGCGCATCACGCACGTGATGGGGGACCGGCGCGACCACTTCGTCGCCCTGCAGGATGTGTGGGAAATCTTCAGGGTCATCATGGAAGAGCGCAAGCGGCGCGAGATCGACCCCACGCTGACGGTGCTGCGCGAATGCGCGATCGAGGGCGAACAGGATGCGGCGATACCGCCGGAAACGCTGGCGCGCATGGGCGAAGTGCTGGCCTTCCTGGAAATGCTCAGCTCCACCTACAGCGACTATAAAAACCTGCCGCCGGCCACCCTGCAGCGCATGCTGTCGATGGGCGGCAAGGTGGCCAAGTTCCTCAGTCCGGAAGACAAGCCGGGCAAGCCGGGAAAAGCATGAACGGCCCCTCGGAAGGAGAATTGTTCAAGAAGGTGATGGGAGAGCGCTGGCTGACTCTGCACCCGGATATCCGCCGCCGCTTCGAGAAAAATCCCGCGCCCGGCCAGCCCCTGTACTACCGGGGCGAGCTCAGTGAACTCACGAGTTCGCGCCTGGGCAAGGTGCTGGGCTGGCTGACGCGCCCCTTCATCGACGGCGCCTTGATTCCGTACGACGATCACGACTTCCCCGTCGATATCGAAGTGTATTCGCGCCCCGGCTGCCCCTTCATCTTCAAGCAGCGCACCTACCGCCTGCACGGGCGCGCGCCGATCCGCTTCACGTCCTACATGGCCGAAAGCGAAAAAGGCGAAGTGCTCGAATACGTGGGCATGGGACTGGGCATGAAGCTCGTCCTGCACGTCGAGGATGGCAATCTGCACTTCACCAGCGACGGCTATTTTTGGGACCTGTTCGGCTGGCGCATGCCGCTGCCCGGCGTGCTCACGCCCGGCAAGACCTATCTGTGCCACCGCAACGACACGCCGCAGCAGTTCAACATCCGCATCGAGATCCGCCACGCGCTGTTCGGCACCACGTTTACCCAGGCCGGCGTGTTCCGCGAATCCGCCGCGCCGGAAATTCACAAGGAGACACCATGAATACGCATCTGCTGGCCCTGCAACTGATGGCGGCGCAAGGCTGCCTGGGCGCCTTCGACACCATCTACCACCATGAAATCACGGAAGCGCTGCCGCAAAAGGCGTCGGCGCGCCTGGAACTGACCATCCACGCCACCCGCGCGCTGATCTACAGCCTGCTGTTCGTGGGCCTGGCCGCCTGGGAGTGGCATGGCGCCTGGGCCTGGGTGCTGGTGATCGTGTTTGGCGTGGAAATCGTGCTGACCCTGTGGGATTTTGTTGTGGAAGATCAAACCCGCCTCTTGCCCGCCACGGAGCGGGTCACGCACACGGTGCTGGCGATCAATGCGGGCGCCTTCATCGCGCTGCTGGCCCTGAACAGCAGCGAGTGGGCCAGCTTGCCGACGGCCCTCGTGTGGCAGCCGTATGGCTGGCTCAGCGTCTTCCTCGTCCTGTGCGGCGTGGGCGTGGGCTTGTCCGGTCTGCGCGACGCGTATGCCGTATGGCAGCTGGGACGGCGCAAGGTGCAGGAGACGGCAGAGCAAGAGGAGCACCTGCGTTTTGCCGCCGCGCCGCAGTCCGTGCTGGTGACGGGCGCCACGGGTTTTATCGGCCAGCAGCTGGTTAGCGCCTTGCTGGCCGACGGCCATGCGGTGACGGTGCTGACGCGCCAGCCCAAGCAGGCCGCGTGGACCTTCGACGGCCAGGTGCGCTGCATCCGGTCGTTCGGCGAATTATCGGATGCGCAGCGCATCGACATGGTGGTCAACCTGGCCGGCGCGCGCATCGTCGGCAAGCGCTGGACGGACGCGCGCAAGGCGGCCTTGCGCCGCAGCCGCGTGGCGCTGACGCAAGAACTGGTGGCGTGGATCGCCCGCGCGCAGCACAAGCCGAGGGTGCTGCTGTCGGCGTCGGCCATCGGCTATTACGGCGTGCAGCCGCAGGGCGACGCCACGGAATTGACGGAGGAGAGCGCGCCGCAAGCCATCTTCATGTCGCAGCTGTGCCAGGAGTGGGAAGCGGCGGCGCGCCAGGCGGAACGCTATGGCGTGCAGGTGGGCTGCATGCGCTTCGGCCTCGTCTTCGGCCACCAGGGTTCTCTGCCGCAGATGCTGCTGCCGATACGCTTCGGCGTGGGCGGCCCGCTGGGCAGCGGCAGGCAGTGGGTCACGTGGGTGCACGTGCGCGACGTGATCCGTGCCATCGCCCATGTGGCGCGCCGCAGCGAAGAGGGTGCCGTGAATGGCGCGTATAACTTCTGCGCGCCGGAAGCGATCAAACAGCGCCGCTTCGCCCAGGTGGCGGGCAAAGTGCTGCACCGGCCATCCTTCATGCCGACGCCGGCCTTCGTCATGCGCGCCTTGCTGGGCGAGCAGGCCGACTTGCTGGTGGAAGGCCAGCGGGTCGCCCCGCGCCGGCTGTTAGCCGACGGTTTTGTCTTCCGCTATCCGCAGCTGGAAGGTGCGCTGCGCAGTTTATAAGTTGGCGTAAGATGGGGGCCTTGGAGGAACCGAACCATGCCCCGCTTCAGCCATACGATAGACAGCCATGTTTACCAGTTCGCCAGCCTGAAGGAACTGCTGGCGAAAGCCACGCCGCCCCGTTCGGGCGACGTGCTGGCCGGCGTGGCGGCATCGAGCGCGCGCGAGCGGGTGGCGGCGCAACTGGCGCTGGCCGAGGTGCCGTTGTTGACATTCCTCAATGAAGCGCTGGTGCCGTATGAAGACGATGAAGTCACGCGCCTGATCGTCGATACCCACGCGCGCGCCGCGTTCGCGCCCATTTCCCATCTGTGCGTGGGCGATTTCCGCGACTGGCTGCTCGATGACGCGACGGATACGGCCACGCTGGCACGCGTCGCCGCCGGCATCACGCCGGAAATGGCGGCCGCCGTCTCAAAAATCATGCGCCTGCAGGACCTGGTGCTGGTGGCCCGCAAGTGCCGTGTCGTCACGGCTTTCCGCAATACCCTGGGCCTGGAAGGGCGCCTGTCCACGCGCTTGCAGCCGAATCATCCGACCGATGACGCCACGGGGATTGCCGCGTCGATGCTCGATGGCTTGATGCTGGGCAGCGGCGACGCCGTGATCGGCATCAATCCCGCCACCGACAACGTGGCGCAGGTGGTGTCGCTGCTGCACCTGCTCGACGCCGTCATAGCTCAATATCAGATTCCCACCCAGTCCTGCGTGCTGACGCACATCACCAACACGCTCGAAGCGATCCGCCGCGGCGCGCCCGTCGACCTGGTGTTCCAGTCGGTGGCGGGCACGCAGGCAGCCAACCGCAGCTTCGGCATCGACCTGGCGCTACTGGCCGAGGGCCGGGCGGCGGCCCTGTCGCTGGGGCGCGGCACGGTGGGCAGCAACGTCATGTATTTCGAGACGGGCCAGGGCAGCGCCCTGTCGGCCGGCGCCCACCACGGCATGGACCAGCAGACGTGCGAGGCGCGCGCGTATGCGGTGGCGCGCGCGTATCAACCGCTGCTGGTCAATTCCGTGGTGGGTTTCATCGGCCCGGAATACCTGTACGACGGCAAGCAGATCATGCGCGCGGGGCTGGAAGACCATTTCTGCGCCAAGCTGCTGGGACTGCCCATGGGCTGCGACGTGTGCTACACCAACCATGCGGAAGCGGACCAGGACGACATGGACGCCTTGCTGACCATGCTGGGCGTGGCCGGCTGCAATTTCATCATGGGCGTGCCGGGCGCGGACGACATCATGCTGGGCTACCAGAGCACCTCGTTCCACGACGCCCTGTATGCGCGCCGCGTGCTGGGCCTGCGTCCCGCGCCGGAATTCGACGCCTGGCTGGCGCGCATGCGGATCACGGATGCGCAGGGGAACCTGAACACGGCGCTGGCGCCCGCCTTCCAGGCGGCCTTGCTGCGCCTGGACGCCTAGGGGGTATGCATGGACGAAAACCATCTGTGGCAGGCGCTGCGCGCGCATACGGCGGCGCGCATCGCGCTGGGACGCAGCGGCGTGAGCGTGCCGACCCGCGCGCAGCTGGCGTTCCAGCTGGCCCACGCGCAGGCGCGCGATGCCGTGCACCTGGCGCTTGATGGCGAGGCCCTGGCGCGCGTCCTGGCCGCGCAAGGGCAAGACTGCATGCAACTGCACAGCGCCGCCGCCACGCGCGCCGACTATCTGCAACGCCCCGACCTGGGCCGCCGCCTCGACGACGTTTCACGGGCGCGACTGGCTGCTGGTGCTATGGGCGTGGACCTGGCGCTGGTGGCGGCCGATGGCCTGTCGGCGCTGGCGATACAACGCCACGCGGCGCCGTTCCTGGCCGCTTTGCGCGCACGGCTGGCGCCGGAAGCGTGGACGCTGTCGCCGCTGCACATCGTGGCGCAGGGGCGGGTGGCCATCGGCGACGAGGTGGGGGAATTGATAAAAGCGCGGGCCGTGCTGGTGCTGATCGGCGAGCGGCCGGGCCTCAGTTCCCCGGACAGCCTGGGCCTGTACCTGACGTGGGCGCCGAAAGCAGGCTTGCTGGACGAGCGCCGCAACTGCATCTCGAACGTGCGCCCGGAAGGCCTGGCATATGCGCCAGCCGCCTACCGGCTGCATTATTTGCTGTCGCAGGCATTTACCAGGCAGTTGTCGGGCGTGGACTTGAAGGATGAAACGGTGGCAGAGGGCGCGGCCCTGGCGGGCGCGCGCAACTTCCTGCTGGCGTGATCAGACTTCGCGGATTTCGTCGAGCGGCCAGCGCGGGCGCACGTTGAACGAGTAATCGTGCTTGGCGGCGGCCGGGTTGATCTGCAGGCGCATGGCGCCGGCAAAGGCGATCATGGCGCCGTTATCGGTGCAGAATTCCAGCTCCGGGTAATACACCTTGAAACGCTTCTTGGCGGCCGCCGCGTTGAGCGAGGCGCGCAGCTGCGCGTTGGCGCCCACGCCGCCGGCGATCACCAGGCGCTTCAAGCCCGTGTGCTTGAGGGCCGCCACGCATTTGGCCGTCAGCACGTCGACGATGGCGTCGACGAAGCCGCGCGCGATGTTCGCCTTGTCCTGTTCGCAGATATTGGCGATGACTTTTTCTTCATGGTTCTTGACCACCGTCAGTACGGCCGTCTTCAAACCGGAGAAACTGAAATTGAAATCCTTCGAATGCAGCATGGGGCGCGGCAGTTTATACGCCAGCGGGTCGCCGAATTCGGCCAGGCGCGAGATGGCGGGGCCGCCCGGATAGCCAAGGCCCAGCAGCTTGGCCGACTTGTCGAACGCTTCGCCGGCCGCATCGTCGAGGGTTTCGCCCAGCATCGTGTACTGGCCCACGCCATCGACGCGCATCAGCTGGGTGTGGCCGCCCGACACCAGCAGCGCGATGAACGGGAATTCCGGCGGCTCCGACGCCAGCAGCGGCGACAGCAAATGCCCTTCCAGGTGGTGGATGCCCAGCACCGGTTTGTTGATGGCCAGGCCCAGGCTGCAGGCAACCGAGGAACCCACCAGCAGCGCGCCGGCGAGGCCCGGCCCTTGCGTGTAGGCGATGGCGTCGATTTCGGACAGACCGATGCCGGCCTTGGTCAAGGTTTCATCGAGCAGCGGGATGGCGCGGCGGATATGGTCGCGCGACGCCAGTTCCGGCACTACGCCGCCATACTGCTCGTGCATGGCTACTTGCGAGTAGAGGGCGTGCGACAGCAGGCCGCGTTGCGTGTCGTACAAGGCCAGGCCGGTTTCGTCACAGGAGGATTCGACGCCAAGAACAATCATGAAGGTACTGAATAGGGAGGAGTAATCCGCCATTGTAAAGGAAAGCCGGGCAGTCCACCGTGCGGCCGGCGCACCATTTCGGCGGCAGTGTGCACTTGCGCAGTGCGGCGCGGGCCGGTTTTGCCCGCGATTCCGGCTGCTTTGCGCTTGTGCCGGCACTGGCACCGCTCTTGCTTAGTCAAGCGTGTGCCTTTCTCGAGGGAGCTAGCAATGCCGGAACAATGGAAAATGATTTGCCGCCTGAAGGACATGCCGCTGGCGGGCGCGCGCATGGTGCAGCGGGGCCTGGCCTGGCAGGATTTGCCCGGCGTGGCGCTGTTTCGCGCCCTGGATGACACGGTGTATGCGCTGCTCGACACGGTGCCTTGCCTGGGCGGCCCGCTGGCGCACGGGGTGCTGATGGAGAAAAACCTGATGGGGCCGAAGAACAGCTGGATCATCGAGCTCGATTCGGGCCGCCTAGTGGCGCCCGTGCAGGGCATGGCGCGCACGTACGCCGTGCGCATCCTGGACGGGCGCATCTATCTGGACTTCAACGAGCTCAATATCCCGGCCAGCAAGGCGGAGCAGGCGCTGGCCGGTTCGTTCGCCGTGCTGCCGCATGTGCAGATGGCAGTGTGAGAAAAAAAACGGCGCACAGGGCGCCGTTTTTCGTATCCGCGAGAGGCTTATGCAGGGCGGCTTAACAAGTGCGCATGCGCGTCGCGCAGCATGGTGGCCGTCGTATCCCAGTCGATGCAGCCGTCCGTGACGGAGCAGCCGTAGGTCAGTTGCGACAGGTCTTGCGGGATCTTCTGGTTGCCGCCGACGATGTTCGATTCGATCATCACGCCCACCAGCGAGCGGTTGCCCTGGCGGATCTGGTTGACCACGTCGCCCATCACCAGCGGTTGCAGTTCCGGTTTTTTATAGCTGTTCGCATGCGAGCAGTCGACCACCAGGTTGGCCGGCAGCTTGGCCTTGGCCAACGCCTGTTCGGCGATGGCGATCGAGACCGAATCGTAGTTCGGACGGCCGTCGCCGCCGCGCAGCACCACGTGGCCGTAGGCGTTGCCGCGCGTGCGCACGATGGCGACGTTGCCTTCGGCGTTAATGCCGAGGAATGAGTGCGGGTGCGCCGACGACAGGATCGCGTTGACGGCGATGCTGATGTCGCCATCGGTGCCGTTCTTGAAGCCGACCGGTGTCGACAGGCCCGACGACATTTCGCGGTGCGTCTGCGATTCCGTCGTGCGCGCGCCGATGGCGGTCCAGGCGATCAGATCGCCCAGGTATTGCGGCGAGATGGGGTCCAGCGCTTCGGTGGCGGTGGGCAAGCCCAGTTCGCACACGTCGAGCAGGAACTGGCGCGCCTTTTCCATGCCTTCGTTGACCTTGAACGAATCGTCCATGTACGGGTCGTTGATATAGCCCTTCCAGCCCGTGGTGGTACGCGGTTTTTCGAAATACACGCGCATCACCAGCAGCATCGTGTCCTTGACTTCCTCTTGCAGCGCTTTCAGGCGGCGCGCGTAATCGAGGCCGGCGACCGGGTCGTGGATCGAGCAAGGGCCGACGACGACGAACAGGCGCTGGTCCTTGCGGTCGATGATGTTGCGCAGCGCTTCGCGGCCGCGGCTGACGGTGTCGAACGCGCTCTCCGACAGCGGCAGCCTGGCGTGCAGTTCGGCTGGCGTCGGCATGGGTGCGAAGGAGGTGACGTTGATATTTTCGATGTCTGGCGTATTCATGATTCTGGCTCGGCTTTCGCTATTGCGTTCTTTAAGAGGCAATAGTGTAGCGGAAATGCGGCCTGGCGGCGGGGATGGGGCCAAAACGGGAATGGATGAGTTGTTTTTATGGCAGGCCCGGCTCGCCGTCGGCCAGGCTGGCGCCGCACGTGCTGTGATCGAGGATGGCGGCTTCGTACTGGCGTATCTGCGCGTCCAGGCAGGCGATTTGCTGGCGCAGTAATTGATGCAGCGCAATCTGGCCAGCGTGGAGATGGCCTTCCAGGCATGCCATCTCCTGCTTGCGCAGCTGCCGCACGGCTTGCAGGCGGCGCAGCCACAGGCGCAGCTCCACGTAGGCGGGCGAGGGCGGCGTCCAGGGGGCGGGGCGTGCCGCCGCGCAATACTGGGCCAGCACCACGGCGCCGCGCGCCACGCTGTCGGGCAAGCCGCGGCCGCGCGCATATGCTTCCAGCGGACCCGGCTCGGCATCGCAGACCAGCATGCCCATCTCGGCCAGCGCGCGGGCTGGCGCCTCGCTGTACGGCATATCGAGGCGCAGACAGACGCGCAAGCCCATGACGGGCACGTCGTTCCGTTGCAGCCAGCTGCGCAGCCAGCGGTAGCCGGCCAGGTCGTTTTCCAGCACCTTGCACAGCACCTCGCCGCCCGAGAGCAGCACGGCTTTCAGCAGCAGCTTGCCCGTTTCGATGCCGACGAAGGCAGTTTCCTGTTTGATCGCGTGTGCCATGATGAGTTCCCCCCCCTGTGCAGTCTTATACGCAGCGGCGGCGCGTTTGGATGCAGTCGCGCTGTACATTCCTCAAAGAAATATGTTGAAAAGACTGTTGCATCGGCGCCTATGGCGTCTTCCAGCCCCTCTGCACGGGGAAAAATCCGTGTAAGCTGGCGCCATGACGACTGTATCCATCCCCCATACCGATGTGGCCGGTGAGCCATTTCCCGCCGCGCGTTTCATCAAAGAAATAGGGCGCGGCAAGAACGGCGCGCGCAGCATGACGCGCGACGACGCCCGCGCCCTGTACCGCGCCATGCTCGAGGGCCGCGTGTCGGACCTGGAACTGGGCGGCATTTTGTTGTCGATGCGCATCAAGGGCGAGTCCGTGGACGAGATCGCCGGCTTCCTCGACGCGGCAGAGGCGTCGTTCGCCCCGCTGGCCGCGCCGGCCGGTGAATTTGCCCCGATCATCATCCCCAGCTACAACGGCGCGCGCAAGATGGCGAATCTGACGGCCTTGCTGGCGCTGCTGCTGGCGCGCGCGGGCGCCCCCGTGCTCGTGCATGGCGTGACCAGCGACCCGGGCCGCATCACGACGGCCGAAGTGCTGGCCGCGCTGGGCGTCCCGGCCTCGCTCGACCATGCACAAGCCGAGGCCGCCATGGCGCGCGGCGAAGCGGCCTTCCTGCCCATCGAGGCGCTGGCGCCGCGCCTGGCGCACATGCTGTCGTTGCGGCGCGTGCTGGGCGTGCGCAATTCCACGCATACCCTCGTGAAAATCATGCAGCCGTTCGCCGGGCCCGCCCTGCGCCTGGTGTCGTACACGCACCCCGAATACCTGGAAATGCTCGGTGAATATTTCCTGACCGCCTGTGATCCCGCGCGCGGCGACGCCTTCCTGATGCGCGGCACGGAGGGCGAAACGGTGGCCAACGCCAACAAGGCGCAGCAGATCGACTGGTTTCACGGCGGCGAGCGCACGGTGCTGGTGGAAAAGCAATTGCTGGTGGAAGAGTTGCCGCATTTGCCGGCCGAGCGCGATGCGGCCACCACGGCGGCCTGGATCGCCGCCGTGCTGCGCGGCGAGGTACCCGTGCCGCCGTCGATCGCGGAACAGGTGGAGCAATGCCTGATGGCATCGCGGCAGATTGCAGCACGGCCGCGCTAGCCGCGCCGCCGCAGTTTACAATGGCGTCTTTGTAATCAGCGGTGACCGGAATTCTTATGGCAAAACAATTTGATGTGGCAGTGATCGGCGCGGGCGCGGCCGGCATGATGTGTGCGGCTGTTGCCGCCCAGCAAGGCAAGCGCGTGGTGTTGATCGATCACGCGGCCAAGCTGGCCGAAAAGATCCGCATCTCGGGTGGCGGGCGTTGTAATTTCACCAATATCAACGCCACCCCGCAAAATTTCCTCTCGGAAAACCCGCATTTCTGCAAGAGCGCGCTGTCGCGCTACACGCCGCAGGATTTCCTCGCGCTGGTGAAAAAATACCGGATCGGCTACCACGAAAAGCACAAGGGCCAGCAATTCTGCAATGAATCGGCCGAGCAGATCATCGATATGCTCAAGGATGAGTGCGCCGCCGGCGGCGTGCACTGGCGCATGCCATGCAAGATCGACAATGTTGTCCAGCAAGCGGACGGCGGCTTCGTGCTGCAGACGGACAGCGGCGACATCGAGACGGCCAGCATCGTCATCGCCACAGGCGGCCTGTCGATCCCGAAGATCGGCGCCACCGACTTTGCCTACCGCATCGCCAAACAATTCGACCTGGCGATGGTCGAACCGCGTCCGGCCCTGGTGCCGCTGACGTTCGACCCGGCCAGCTGGGCGCCGTTCGCGGAATTGTCCGGCATCGCGCTGGAAGTCGATGTGGAAACGGGCAGCCTGAAAGGCCGCAAGGCCACGGGCGCGCGTTTCCGCGAAGATTTGCTGTTCACCCATCGCGGTCTGTCCGGTCCGGCGATTTTGCAGATTTCCAGCTACTGGCTGCCGGGCGAACCCATCGTCATCAACCTGCTGCCGGAAGTGGACGTGGCGCAGACCTTGATCGAAGGCAAAGGCACCCTGAAGAAGCAGCTGGGCAATATCGTCGCCCAATGGCTGCCGCAGCGTCTGGCCGACTGCCTGCTGGCCACGAACGGCCTGGCGCCGGACGCGCGCATCGCCGACATGCCCGACGCGCAGTTGCGCAAGCTGGGCCAGGCCATCAATGCCTGGTCCATCGTGCCGAACGGTTCTGAAGGCTACCGCAAGGCGGAAGTGACGCGCGGCGGCATCGACACGCGCGAACTGTCGCAGCAGACCATGATGGCCAATAAGGTGCCGGGCCTGTATTTCATCGGCGAATCGGTCGACGTGACGGGCTGGCTGGGCGGTTACAACTTCCAGTGGGCCTGGGCTTCCGGCGTGGCGGCAGGTATTGCCTTGCAGTAAGCAACTCTGTAGGATGGGGGCACCGGTGCGTGGTTTACGCCACATTCCGGCAATGACTGCAGGCTGCATGCCGCACGCAAGTGGGGAGGGGCTTCCCTTTCGCAATAAAAGCTGCTACTATCTATCTCTTCCTATACACCACCTCAACGGTTTGAATTTTACATGACCACTATTCGCCTTAAAGAAAACGAGCCGTTCGAAGTCGCAATGCGTCGCTTCAAACGCACCATCGAAAAAACGGGTCTGCTGACCGAATTGCGCGCACGCGAATTCTACGAAAAGCCAACAGCTGAGCGCAAGCGCAAGCTGGCAGCTGCTGTCAAGCGTCATTACAAACGCATCCGCAGCCAACAACTGCCGAAAAAATTATTCTAAGACTGTTCAGTCAGAACCAACCCGGGTAGTTCGGCGCATTGTTCGCCACGGGTTTTGTTTTGATTCGCCTGGAGTGATACTTCAGATGAGTCGCATACCCGCTCCGGTTCGCCGCAGCGGGTTTTCGCTTTTGTGGCCCGTACTTGTTTCTGGCCGCGCACGAGCACCGTTCCCATACTGACCAACGAGGATTGCCATGAGCTTGAAAGAACAAATTACCGAAGACATGAAAAACGCCATGCGCGCCAAGGAAACGGGCAAGCTGGGCACGATTCGCCTGTTGCTGGCGGAAATCAAGCGCAAGGAAGTCGACGAGCGCATCGAATTGACGGATGCCCACGTGACGGCCATCGTGGAAAAGATGATCAAGCAGCGCAAGGATTCGATCACCCAGTTCGAAGCCGGTGGCCGCGCCGACCTGGCCGACATCGAAAAAGCCGAGCTGGTGCACCTGATCGGCTACATGCCTGCTGGCCTGTCGGACGAAGAAGTGGCGGCCGAAGTGGCTGCCGCCGTGGCCGCCTCGGGCGCCGCCGGTCCGCAAGACATGGGCAAGGTCATGGCCATCGTCAAGCCGAAGCTGGCTGGCCGCGCCGACATGACCGTGGTGTCCGCCCTGGTCAAGAAAGCCTTGACGCCGGCCGCGTAAGCAACAATAGTAGCAAGGGCTGCCAGCCGTCGCGCTGGCAGCCTGTTAACAGCCCACACGTTGACCTGGCTCAACCTCCGGCCACGTGCGGTAGTATAGTCTGACCTATAACAAGACCCGCCCTCGCCAGTGATACCTCAATCCTTCATTTCCGATTTGCTCAACCGCGTCGATATCGTCGATGTCGTGGGCCGCTATGTGCAGCTGAAAAAAGGCGGTGCCAATTTCATGGGCTTGTGCCCGTTCCACAGTGAAAAGTCGCCCAGCTTTACCGTCAGTCCCACCAAGCAGTTCTATCACTGCTTCGGCTGCGGCGCGCATGGCACCTCGATCGGCTTCCTGATCGAGTACTCGGGCATGGGCTTTGTCGACGCCGTCAAGGACCTGGCGCAAAACGTGGGCATGGTCGTGCCGGAAGCGGACGACAAGATCCCGCCGGCCCAGCGCGCGCAGATCCAGGCGCAGAGCCTGGCCCTGTCCGACGCCATGACGCAGGCGTGCGATTATTACCGCGGACAATTGCGCCACGCGCCGGAAGCCATCGCCTACCTCAAAAACCGGGGCTTGACGGGCGAAGTGGCCGCTCGCTTCGGCATGGGTTTCGCGCCGGGCGGCTGGGATAATCTGCGTTCCGTGTTCCCCGATTACGACGTGGTGGCCCTGGCCGAGGCCGGTCTCGTGATCGACAAGGTCGATGAAGAAGGCAACAACCGCAAGCGCTACGACCGTTTCCGCGAACGCATCATGTTTCCGATTCGCAATACCAAAGGTCAGGTCATCGCCTTTGGCGGCCGCGTGCTCGACCATGGCGAACCGAAATACCTGAATTCGCCGGAAACCCCCTTGTTTTCCAAGGGGTTCGAACTATATGGGCTGTTCGAGGCGCGCCAGGCCATCCGCGACGCCGGCTACGTGCTGGTGACGGAGGGTTACATGGACGTGGTGGCGCTGGCGCAGATGGGTTTCCCGCAAGCGGTGGCGACCCTGGGTACGGCGTGCACGCCCACCCACGTGCAAAAACTGCTGCGCCAGACCGATAACGTGATTTTCAGCTTCGACGGCGACAAGGCCGGCCGCCGCGCCGCCCGCCGCGCACTGGAAGCGAGCCTGGCCCACGTGTCGGACAATAAGACGATCAAATTCCTGTTCTTGCCGTCGGAACACGATCCGGACAGCTATATCCGCGAATTCGGCGCCGAGGGTTTTGAGCAGCAAGTGCATGAAGCGATGCCGCTGTCGCAGTTCTTGCTGAAAGAAGTGTCGGGCGAGCATGATTTGTCGGAGCCGGAAGGGCGCGCCCGCGTGCAGTTCGACGCCAAGCCGCTGCTGCAGCTGATGGCGCCGTCGTCCCTGCGCCTGCAGATCGTGCGCGGCCTGGCGCAGCTGACGCAGTCCACGCCGGCCGAGATCGAAGCCCTGTTCGAACTGGCGAAACCCGTTGCCGTGGCGCACCGCGCGCCGCCGAAATCGGGCCGTCCCGTGCCTGTCGGCCTGGAATTGAAGATCATGCGCATGCTGGTGGCGCATCCACCGTTGACCTTGCGCATCGACGAAGCGGCGCTGACGGCCTTCCAGCACCTGGGGCCGGATGCGGCGCACAGCCTGGGGCAGCTGGTGGCCGTGGGCCAGGCGCTGGGCGAGCATGGCAGTTTCGCCGCCTTGGCGCAGCAATTGAAGGAGCTGGGCAGCGAATACGACGAGATCATCGGCGAGATCGCGGCCGGCACGGAATCCGATTACGACAGCGAATTGTCGTGGCTGGTGAGCACCATCCGCGAGATCAAATTGAATGCCTTGAAGGCGGAATTGCAGCAATTGTTTGCGTCGGGTTTGCCATCGGAGAAAATTGGTGTACGCTACCGCGAAATCATGCAGGAGCAAGGCGAGCTGGAACGCGAACGCGATGCCGAGTTGGTGAATCGCTAACCTTGCTCTGAGGGTATGTCGCGCACTGGAAAAACATTTTTCGCGTGCTATAATTAAATGCTAAGTATTGTGTGCTTTGGCAAGCTAGTTCTGTTTCGTAAATAGTATTTGTTTTCAGTAAGTTAGGCTCTTGATCGGCGCGGTGGATCGTGTCGGCAGCCAGGGCCAACTGGCGGTTTCGGCGTTGCGGGCAAGGCTCGCAGACGCTGGCAAGCCGCGCCAGGCTCTCGCTCCCAACGCGGTCGATGCAGGAATTTTTGCCGAGGCGGCTGGCAACAGCCGGTGGACAGGAATTGCTGCGCTTCCCGCGGATCGTGGCCGATGAGGTGTAAGTAACGTAACAGTGTCGAATTTGCGTAGTCGGCAGGTTCGAAGATGGTGGTTCCCGCAGGTAGACAGGGAACTGGCAGCAAACTTTATCCTAATCCACCGTAAAGCAAGTCGTTGTGTAATCGAAAGCGCCTGTGCCAATCAAGAAACCCGAATCCAAAGCGGCTGCAAAGCCCACTAAAGTTACCACGAAAGCCGAAAAGGCGCTCGACCGGCCAGAAGCGCGCGTGACCAGCGCGCCGCCTGTGGTCAGCCAGACCACCGACGCCGCCACCCTGGCGGCCATCGATACGTCCGGCTATGTCTTGCCGTCGGTAAAAGTGCCAGGCCGCCGCGGCCGCAAGCCCAAAGAATTCCAGCCAGAAAATGATGAAGTCGCCGCGCTGAACGCCGTCGAGCGGGCAGAACTGAAGGCCGTCGACAAGGCCAAGGCCAAGGACCGCAAGGCGAAAGAGCGCGCGCTGCTGAAGGATGCGTTCTCGTCCGATACGGAAGCGAGCGAGGAAGAACTCGAGCGCCGGCGCCAGAAACTCAAGACCCTGATCAAGTTCGGCAAGGAGCGCGGTTTCCTGACGTATGCGGAAATCAACGATCACTTGCCCGAAAACATCGTCGATCCGGAAGCCATCGAAGGCATCATCGGCACCTTCAATGACATGGGCATCGCCGTCTACGAACACGCGCCCGATGCGGAAACGTTGTTGCTGTCCGATAACGTTGCCGTCGTCACCAGCGACGACGAGGCGGAAGCGGCGGCCGAGGCCGCCTTGTCGACCGTCGACTCCGATTTCGGCCGCACCACCGACCCCGTGCGCATGTACATGCGCGAAATGGGCTCGGTCGAGCTGTTGACGCGCGAAGGCGAGATCGAGATTGCCAAGCGCATCGAAGATGGCTTGAAAGACATGATCCAGGCCATTTCCGCCTGTCCCGTGACGATCGCCGAGATCATCGCCGCCGCCGACCGCATCGCCAACGAAGAGATCAAGATCGACGAAATCGTCGACGGCCTCGTCGATGAAAACGAACCGGTCGCCGCCGCTCCTGTCGTGGCCGCTCCCGTCGAAGAAGACGAGGAAGAGGGCGAAGCGGAAGAAGAGGAAGAAGAGGAAGAGGAAGAAGCGAGCGCTTCGGGCGCCGCCGGCTTCTCGGCCGAACAGCTGGAAACCCTGAAACGCACGGCATTGGAAAAATTTGCCGTCATTTCGCAGCAATTCGACAAGATGCGCCGTGCTTTCGAGAAAGAAGGCTATAACTCGAAGCCGTACGCCAAGGCGCAGGAAGCCATTTCGCAAGAGTTGCTGGGCATCCGCTTCACGGCCAAGGTCGTGGAAAAGCTGTGCGACACCCTGCGCGGCCAGGTCGACGAAGTGCGCCATATCGAGAAACAGATCCTCGACGTGGCCGTGAACCGCTGCGGCATGCCGCGCGCCCACTTCATCAAGGTCTTCCCGGGCAATGAAACCAACCTCGACTGGGTCGATGGCGAAGTCAACGCAGGACACGCGTACAGCGCCATCCTGGGCCGCAACATTCCGACCGTCAAGGAACTGCAGCAGCGCCTGATCGACCTGCAGGCGCGCGTCGTACTGCCGCTGCCGGACTTGCGCAACATCAACCGCCAGATGGCGGCCGGTGAAATGAAGGCGCGCAAGGCCAAGCGCGAAATGACGGAGGCCAACTTGCGCCTGGTCATTTCGATCGCCAAGAAATACACGAACCGGGGCCTGCAATTCCTCGATTTGATTCAGGAAGGCAATATCGGCCTGATGAAGGCCGTCGACAAGTTCGAGTACCGCCGCGGCTACAAGTTCTCGACGTATGCGACCTGGTGGATTCGCCAGGCGATTACCCGCTCGATCGCCGACCAGGCGCGCACGATCCGCATTCCCGTGCACATGATCGAGACGATCAACAAGATGAACCGGATTTCCCGCCAGATACTGCAGGAAACGGGTGCGGAACCCGATCCGGCCACCCTGGCGATCAAGATGGAGATGCCCGAGGACAAGATCCGCAAGATCATGAAAATCGCCAAGGAACCGATCTCGATGGAAACGCCGATCGGCGACGACGACGATTCCCACCTGGGCGACTTCATCGAGGACAACAACACCCTGGCGCCGGCCGACGCAGCGCTGCACGCGTCCATGCGGGGCGTGGTCAAGGACGTGCTCGATTCCCTGACGCCACGCGAAGCAAAAGTGCTGCGCATGCGTTTCGGCATCGAGATGTCCACCGACCACACCCTGGAAGAAGTGGGCAAGCAATTTGACGTGACGCGCGAGCGCATCCGCCAGATCGAAGCCAAGGCGCTGCGCAAGCTGCGCCACCCATCGCGCTCCGACAAGCTGAAAAGCTTCTTGGAAGGCAACTAGAAGCCAATAGGGCTTGACGTACGCCCCTGATACCCCTATCCTCGCGTGTCCGTTTCCAAAACGGCCGCGCGAGGCGGGCATCAACAGCGCCGCCACGCCGCAGTCCCCCTGGGCCTCTAGCTCATGCTTGGTTAGAGCAGCGGACTCATAATCCGTTGGTGCCGTGTTCGACTCACGGGAGGCCCACCAGAATTTCTAGCAAAAAAATCCCCGGCGGGTGACTGCCGGGGATTTTTTTATGCGCGACAATCACCGCAAGGTTTACTATTCGGACAGACTAGCTGGCTTCGTCACTAATTTCATCTTTATGTCGGTACGGAGTACATAAGAGGCGTTGCGTACTTTGCCTGCCGTTCAATCTTGTATTTGCAATTGAGTACGCCGCAGGTCATCATCGTTTTTCAATACGGTTATGGTTGTGCTTGTGTCTGAATTGCGGACCTGACCCTGCCAGATGTTCACCTCGCGGAAATGACCGCGTTTTCGTTAGCAACCGGTCTTCGTAAAAGTAATGTCACGGGATTGTGCTGGTCGCAGGTTGACATTGCTAGGCGTTTAGCTTGGATTCATCCTGATCAGTCTAAAACGCGTAAGGCGATTGCCGTACCGTTAAATGTCGATGCATTGCGTGTCATAGTGTTGCAAATTGGGAAGCATCCTATACGGGTTTTTAGCTATAACGGTGAACCTGTCAGGGAAGTGACTAATGCTGCATGCTATAAAGCACTCAAACGTTCAGGGATTGACGATTTTCGATGCATGATTTGCGACATACATGGGTAAGTTGGCATGTGCAGTCCGGCACGCCCTTGAACGTACTGCAGGAGTTGGGTGGGTGGGAGAGTCCCCAGATGGTTCGACGGTATGCGCATTTTTCAGCAGATCATCTAACTGCGTATGCAAATAAGTTACCTACATTTATACGGTAAATTGTATTTTGGTAGTGAGTAATTGCTTAATACGAAAAATATCAATTTTTATGTTGCCAATATTTTAATGGTGTACTATTAATCAGGCGAAATTTTTCGTCATTAATTTTATATTTAAAAATGGGGGGCATATGCTGGAAAAAATTAAAAATGCAATTAATAACCGTGAAGAGTTAGCGTTTACCTACAGTGGCATAGCAAGGGTTGTGCAGCCTGCCGCAGTTGGTGTTTCACGTGCAGGGAATGATGTTCTTAGGTGTTATCAAACTCAAGGTGGGCATGTGGTTGCTAATCACACTTGGGATTTGTGTGACTTGAGTAAAATATTTGGCTTGGCTGGAACCGGGGCGAATTTTGCGGTTGATCCGCCTGGATACAAACGCGGGGATCGTCACATGTTGAAAATTTACGCTGAGCTGTAAATTTTTTGATATATATTGCTCGATGTGAGGCATTGTATTAAGTAGAGCATGTGTCTCATAATCCATTGGTGCCGTGTTCGACTCACGTGAGGCCCACCAGAATTTAGCAATATCAGAACAAGCCCCGGCGGGTCACTGCCGGGGCTTTTTCATGCTGTCGTACAATCGCGGCATTGCGATTAATGAGGGATGAGACAAGATGACGGCTGAAGTGAAGATTGACGATATCGTGGTGGGTGACGGCAAGGCGGCGGTGCGTGGCGCGCTGGTCACGGCGCATTACCGGGGCTGGCTGGAAGATGGCACGGAGTTTGACTCGTCACACATGCGGGGCGAGCCGTTTCGCTGTGTGTTGAGCAATAACAAGGTGATCCAGGGCTGGATTCTGGGTTTGCACGGCATGCAGGTGGGTGGCAAGCGCAAGCTGTGGGTGCCGGCGGAGTTGGCGTATGGCGAGCGGCAGGTGGGTTTGATTCCACCGAACTCCAATTTGACCTTCGAGATTGAATTGCTGGAAGTGCTGACGCGCGATTGATCGCTTGACGCGCAATCAGGCGGGCAGGGCACTTGCGTTGACTCCGGTTTGTTGCGTGAGCAGTTGTTCGATGTCGGCACGCAGCGCCTGCTGGGTGGGGAAGTTGGCATAGCGCAAGGTCACGTAACCGGCCAGCCTGAGCATGGCGTCGCGTTCCTTATCCTGGCGTTCGCGGCCGGCGTGGCTGCGGTCGTCGAGTTCGATCACGGCGATGACGTTCAGTTGCTGGCTGCACAGGACAAAATCGGCCACCTTGCGGTCGAAACGGTTTCTGTTTGCCCGTCCCTGCGCCGTCACCAGTGCGGAAAACGCCACTTGCGCCAGCACCGTGCATTCCGGCAAGGCTGTCTGCAGCAGGTGGTACATCTGCTGCTCGCGCGCCGTCATGACGGGTTTTCTTTGCAGGCGCAGCGGCTTGCGCGACTTGGCAGCCTGGCGCGTGGCCAGCATGGCAAGGAACAGGATCACTGCCGCGATGGCGAGCAGAACGGTGTAGGAAGGCATGGGCTGGCACCAGAATGGACGAGTCCTGATGGTACGCGAACAGCGGCGTGCTTTCGTGCCGCTGCCCGCATATTCAGGTGGTGTGCTTGTGGAAGATCAAGCCTGTTTCAAGTTGACCTGCATCATGTCCAGCGCCGGCACGATGTCGTGCAGGCTGGCCACTTCACAGGTGGGGATGGCGGCCGAGGTGTTGGCCATGTTGTCGGGGTTGAACCAGCAGCTGGCTATGCCGTAGCGGTTGGCGCCCAGGATGTCGGCGTCCAGCCGGTCGCCGATGATGATGGTCGTTTCCTTGCTGAATGCGCGCGCCATGTTGGCCGCGTATTCGAAGAAGCG
Source organism: Janthinobacterium sp. GW460-12-1-14-LB5 (assembly GCF_059423585.1). NCBI lineage: Bacteria > Pseudomonadati > Pseudomonadota > Betaproteobacteria > Burkholderiales > Oxalobacteraceae > Janthinobacterium > Janthinobacterium sp. GW460-12-1-14-LB5. Next base: position 39,317 of record NZ_JBWKYD010000018.1, read on the forward strand.
CACGTCCGGCTTGGCGTGGCCGCACGCTTCGGAGGTGGCGACGAAGGAAATGTAGTCGCTCAGACCGGAGGCGGCGATGCGGCGGTTCTGGATGGACTCGACGCCGTTGGTGATGATGCCCACTTCGCCGAGGCGCGACAGCGTTTCGCACACTTGTTTGGCGCCATCGATGAGCACGACCGTGTCCGGCAGCGATTCCAGATACAAACGGCTGGCCAGTTCTGGGTCGATTGCGATGCCGTTCAGCGCAAACGTCTTGCGGAAGCGTTCCACCTTCAGGAAATCCTTGCTCACCTCACCCGTCTCGAAACGTTTCCACAGGTCGACGTTGATCGCCTGGTACTGGGAAAACAGCGCGTCGATGCCGTCACGCAAGCCCAGTTCATGCATGGTGTGCAGGAACGAGCGTTTTTCGGACGCCCGGAAGTCGAGCAGGGTATCGTCGAGGTCAAACAGGAATAGCTGGTAGGTCATGGTAAGTATTGAAAGCGTGGAACTTGTCTTGCATCGTAGCACGTAGTGCCGAGTTCGGTTGACCATGCCCTGCGCGGGCGATCCGCTACAATCGCTGCCGGACCCGTCACTTTCACTTCATTCCTCCCATGACCCAGCTCTCCGTCAACGTCAATAAAATCGCCCTGCTGCGCAATTCGCGCGGCCGCAATTTCCCGGACCTGCTCGCGTTTTCCGCGCGCTTTCTCGACCTGGGTGCCGCCGGCATCACCTTGCACCCGCGCCCGGACCAGCGCCATGCGCGCTACGATGATGTTGCTCCGTTGCAGCGTCTGTGCGCGGAGCGGGGATGCGAGCTGAATGTGGAGGGCTATCCGGCGGCGGAATTTCTGGAGGTGCTGAAAAGCACGCGCCCGGCGCAATGCACCCTGGTGCCCGACATGCCGGGCCAGCTGACGTCCGATCACGGCTGGGACATCGAACGGCATGCGGCGCTGTTGCGCCCCGTCATTGGGGAATTGAACGACCTGGGCATCCGCGTCAGCCTGTTCGTCGATGCCGACTACCCTGCGCTGGAATGGGCGCGCGAGGTGGGCGCGGCGCGGGTCGAGCTGTACACGGAACGGTTTGCTGAGAGTCATGGCGGCGCGCAGGCCGATGCCGTGTTTGACACGTATCTGCAGGCGGCGCGGCGGGCACAGGCGCTGGGGCTGGGCGTGAATGCGGGGCACGACCTCGATTTGCACAACCTGGCGCGCTTCCTGGACATTCCCGGCATCCTGGAAGTGTCGATCGGCCACGCGCTGGTGGTCGAGTGTATCGAGCAGGGCATGGACAAGGTGCTGGGCCGCTACCTTGAGATATGTCAATCGTAGGGCTGCCGCACATCGAACGCGCTTGCCGCTTGCTGACCTTGCTTACCAGTCATTTCTGAATGGATTTTTGCATGTTTGACGCAACTGCGGGGAGTGGCTTGAGGAGTGGTATTGAGCGCACTATTTGCACTGAAACCTGACCATTTTCGTTTGCTGTGTAATGGCTGCAACGCACTGTTTGACGCCTGGCAAAGCCATGCGCAGGTAGCGTTCGGTACCCGCATACAGGCAGTCCACCTGAAACAGATACTCGGGCGCATCAAAATTGATGTCCCAGCGTTGATGCAAGGTGCCGTTGCGTGTCCATTCCTTGTCCGGGGCCAGGATAGGCAAGGCTTCGCCAGTTGCTGGCGGCTGATCCGCCGGATAGGACAGCACGCGTACGCCATCGAGTTTGCTGGCCGGCAGGTTCCAGCTTGAGGGAGGCGCTTGCGGGCAAGACACGGACGCAATGGGGGCCGCGGCAACTGGCCGCATCGCCGTGGCAGCGATGGCCAATGCCAACAGTGCGAGCGGTTTCATTCCACTACCGAATAGAGTTCGGGACGATTCGATGCCCCGGCCGCCGAACGGCCGAAGTAGATCACGCGGGCGTGTGGTTACGCCACTGCTCGAAACTCAATGCCGCCAGGCACCTGGCGAATGAATAGCGCCGCATGATTGCCCTGCCGCAGACTCTGATAGCGGCCGTTGACGAAGGTGGCAATCACTGTGCCTTTCGCGATACCGCCTTTTTGTAAGGCATAGCGTTTCTCTCTGTGGCCGACGATAGAGAGAGCGTACGCAAGGCGTGGGTTAGCATCTTGATGTGGGCCAGAGCAATACGGAGCATTGACGTAGGTCAGGTCCCCGTGTGTCACGTCAGCAACCTTACATATCCACCCACCAGTTGAGCAAGGTTTCATCATCGTCGTCATCGAGGTTGACGTAGATATTGGCGAAGTACCATTCCACGCCCGTTGCTTCTCGGAAGGCGTCAAAGGGACCGTTGACGTTGTAGATGCCGTGGTGTCCCGGCACGCTGAAGGTGAGGTTGCCCTTGTACTGGCCGTCCAGGGTGCCGCCCAGCTGGCTTTGCACGTCGCGCTCGAGCAGGTCCACTGCCTCTTGCGACACGTCGTCGGCATCGTAGATATGGATGCAGAAGTTGCCGCCGCGCTTTAAGACTTCGGCGGGTGCCAGCGGGTTGGCGATGTTGACGATGTCGCCGCGTGCCAGGTTCAGGGTCAGGCCGGGCGAGGCCAGCAGTTCGTAGACGTGCTCGTCGATCTGGCGCGCCGGCAGGGTTTCATACACGGGACCGCTGGTGTTTTCGCCTGCCAATACGCGGATGTGCGGCAAGCCTTCGCAATTGATGTCTTCCATTTATTCTTTCATAGTGCCGGCGCCATGTGCTGCCAGGCGCGCCAGGTAGAGGGTTGTGGCAATATTGTACCGGGTACGTATCTGCTGGCAGAGCACGCAACGGTGCAAACGAGGAGAAACAATGGAGAATGCGGTGCAAACAGGCGGCTGTCTATGTGGCGCGGTGCGCTTTGAAGTAAGCGGCGAGGGTAGCAATGCGCACAGCTGTTCCTGCCGCAATTGCCAGCAGCATACGGGAGCGCCGACGGTGGCGTGGGTGGAGTTTGCGCGCGATCAAGTGCGCTGGACGGGCACGGCTGGCGCTCCGGCCACCTACCGCTCTTCCGATTATTCCAGCCGGGCCTTTTGCGCCGCGTGCGGCAGTTCCATCGGCGCCATCGACGACGCGCCGACGGTGGCCTTGCTGGTGGGCAGTTTTGATGATCCTGCCCAGGCGGCCTTTGCGCCAGAATATCACTCGTTTGACGATGTCAGGCCGGTCTGGTGGCATTTTGATCCGGCCGCCATGGCGCCTGTCGCAGGCAGTTAGCCGGGCGCGTCAGACTGGCGGCGTGGCCAGGAAGGCGGGCAGGGTTTCCGCCGAGCGCGTGTAGGCGTGCACGGCAGGATAGTCGGCCGGCTTGACGATATCGGGCGTTTCCAGCTGGGCGAAGCTCCAGCCGACGGCAATGGTCACGCCCGCCTCGTCGATACGGCCCGTCTCGCCAGGCAAGGGCAGCTGCGCGCATTCCTGCTCCAGCGCATTCCAGGCGGCATGCAGTTGCATGCTGACCCGTTCCAGCCACGGCGCGTGTTGCTTGTCGAGCGGACGCAGCTTGCGTTCGTAGACGATTTGCACGGCTTTTTCATAGGCGGCCAAGGCCAGGCCCGTCAGGCGCAGCGCCCGCACGCTGTCGGCGAGGGGAGGGGCGGACGTGTCCGGGCGCAGCAGCGATAGATATTGCAGGATCAAGGTAGAGTCCATCAGCACTTGCCCATCGTCCAGGACCAGGGTCGGCACCTTGATGACGGGGTTGATCTCGCGCACGGCATCCATGTTGCGGAACACGGACAGCGACAAGTGCTCGTAGCTAATGCCCTGCAGTTGCAAACAAATGGCGACCCTGCGCACATAGGGCGAGTCGAGCATACCGATCAGTTTCATGGCCAGTCTCCGGGGTAGTCGGGGAATGCCTACGATACCCGCTTGCCTGGCCGTTTGCCAGCGCCGTTTAATTGTGCGCGCTGATACCGCTGCGGAATTGTTCGAAACCGGCGCGCGCTGCCTTGTAGCAATTGCCGGCGGCCGCTTCCAGGCCTTCGCGGTCGAGCACTTCGACCGTGCCACGGCGGTACTGGATCAATCCTTCGTCCTGCAGCTTGCGGGCCGTGACGGTGACGCTTTCGCGGCGCACGCCCAGCATGTTGGCCATGGTGTCTTGCGTGACCTTCAGCTCGTTCGACAGGGAACGGTCGAGGCGGTCCAGCAGCCAGCGGCACAGCTTTTGCTCGATGCTGCAATGGCGGCCGCCCACCACATTTTGCGCCATCTGCGCAAACATGGCGCTGGTATAGCGCATCAGCAATTGCGCCAGGGCGCCGCCTTCATTGAAGACTTCCCGCAGGAAGGCCGTTTTCAGGCGGTAGCCGTAGCCGGCCGTCTGCACGATGGCGGTGCAGGTGGCGCGTTCGGCTTCGTACAGCACCACGCCGGCCACGCCTTCGCGGCCGATGACGGCGATTTCGGTGGTGGCGCCGTCTTCCATCACATATAACAGGGAAACGATGGCGTTGGTGGGGAAGTACGTGTAGTCAATCTTGCCGCCACAATCGAACAGGTGCTTGCCGGCAGGCAAAGCGACCAATTCCAGCTGGCAAAACAGGCGCTCCAGATCGGTGCGCGACAAGGCGCGCAGCAATTCGTTCTGTTGCGCGCCGGTGATGCTGATCATGGGCGTGGCGGGAGCGGCTTGCCAGTTATGCTGGGCAGCGGCGTGGTTATTCGTTGCAGGGGTCAGGTTGCTATAAGCTTTGTACATGGTAGGGCCTCGTCTTCTGATTTTGTTGGATGGCGCTGCTTTTCTGGCTTGCTAGCGTTGTGCTGAATCTTGTATCCACTATAGAACCAGGGGGCGGCGGCGGGCATCGGATGAGCCGACGCGCTTATGTAGGCTAGGAACATTGCCTCGTGTCATCCGACTCCTACGCCTGCCGCTTGATTTTTCCGTGTGGAAACAACAGTGCCTGGACAAAAAAATGCTGCACCTTGCCCGCGACACCTGAACTTTGGCCGCTTGCCGCGATCAAAGCAGTCTGCGCTGCATGACGATGGTGATAAAATGTTGCATTGCGGAAATTTTGCCGGCGTGTCGGAATGAGCCGTCTCATGGCCTGCGCCGCGATGGCGCGCGCGCCTGTCTAGTCCCGTTTATCCGTTTAATGAAGGAAAGCAACGCATGAAATGGTTTTTTGATCTGAAAATTGCCACCAAGCTGATCTTGTCGTTTGGCGCCGTGCTGCTGTTGACGGCCGCGCTGGGCGTGTCGGCGATCCTGTCCATGGCGCGCATCAATACCGCGTCGACGGATCTGTCCGCCAACTGGATGCCCAGCGTGCTGGCGGCCATGTCCATGCGCAGCGATGTCAGTGATTTCCGCCGCTGGGAACTGGCGCACATGCTGGCCGCCCAGGATGCCGACATGGCGCAGAATGAAACGCGCATGACGGAAACGCAGGCAAAGCTGAAGACGGACGGCGACAACTACCGCCGCCTGATTTCGGAACCGGGCGAGAAAGAAGTATTCGAGCGTTTCCTGACGCTCAACGATGAATTCATGCGCCTGCACGCGACCATGCTGAGCCTGTCGCGCGAGATGAAGAAGGAAGAGGCGCGCGCGCTGGCCGTGGGGCCGTCCGCCAAGGTCATGGCGGACATGATGGTGGCGCTCGATAAGCTGGTGGCCATTAACACGGACGGCGGCGTGCGTTCGAGCGCCAGTGCCGACGCCACCTATGCGGCGTCGCGCGCCAGCCTGATCGGTTTGCTGGTGGGCATCGTCGTCATCGGCATGTTGCTGGCGCTGTGGGTGGCGCGCAGCGTGGCGCGTCCGCTGATCGAGGCCGTCGGCGTGGCGCGCCAGGTGGCGGCCGGCGACTTGACGGCGCATATTGTTGTGCAATCGCAAGACGAAACGGGGCAATTGATGCAAGCTCTGAAAGACATGAATGCCAGCCTGCAAAGCCTGGTGGGCCAGGTACGCAGCGGCACCGATACCATCGCCACGGCGTCGAGCCAGATCGCCGCCGGCAACCAGGATCTGTCGTCGCGCACGGAAGAGCAGGCCAGTTCGCTGGAAGAAACGGCCTCGTCGATGGAAGAACTGACCTCGACCGTGAAGCAGAATGCGGACAATGCGCGCCAAGCCAACACCATGGCGCTGACCTCGTCGAGCATCGCCATCGAGGGCGGCAAGGTGGTCAGTGAAGTGGTGGGCACGATGGCGTCGATCAACGCGTCGTCGCGCAAGATCGTCGACATCATCGCCGTCATCGACGGCATTGCCTTCCAGACCAATATCCTGGCCCTGAATGCGGCCGTCGAGGCGGCGCGCGCAGGCGAGCAGGGGCGCGGCTTTGCCGTCGTCGCCACGGAAGTGCGCAACCTGGCGCAACGCTCGGCCGCGGCGGCCAAGGATATCAAGGTGCTGATCGGCGATTCCGTCGAGAAGGTCGAGGCGGGCTCGAAACTGGTGGACCAGGCGGGCCGCACGATGGATGACATCGTTGCCAGCATCACGCGCGTGACGGACATCATGAGCGAGATCACGGCCGCCAGCAGCGAGCAGAGCGCCGGTATCGAGCAGGTCAACCAGGCCATCGCTCAGATGGACCAGGTGACGCAGCAAAATGCGGCCCTGGTGGAAGAGGCGGCCGCGGCGGCTGAATCGATGCAGGAACAGGCTGCCAGCCTGAGCGAAGTGGTCAGCATCTTCAAGCTCAATGCGACCGGCGCCGCCGCGAGCCGGCCGCGCGCGCCCGTCAGCGTCAAGGCGCCGGCAGCCGTGACGCCGGCAGCTGCGCCACGTCAATTGGCCGGCACGGCGCGCCGCGCGGCGCCAGTGGATGAGTGGGAAAGCTTTTAATTAAGCGCGCTTGCGTGGTTTCCTGACGCCTTTGGGGACGGGTGCTGCAGCGGCTTGCTGGCGCTGTTGCCACGCCCTCAGGGCTGCTTCGTAGGTGGCCAGGTCTTCCTGGTACATTTCCAGCACGCAAAAGGTACAACCGCTGTGGCAGCACTCGTCATTGCCCGGTTTGCTGGGCGCTTGCGGTGGCGGATCGTGGGGGAAAGGCGGGGTAGGCATGATGAGGGCAGGGGACGGCGGAGCAGGCATCAGAGCAGGCATAGGAGCTGGCATAGGACCTAGCATGATACGGCATCCCGGCGCGTCGTTGCTGGAACGCTTTTTGCTCAAAAATCACGGTTTCCGTGTACAGTTGCGGTGAATTAGGGTATCGTTTACAGCACTGATATTGTATCTTCTGCGCGCGATGTTCCGCCGGCGCGATCTCCGCCGCCATCGCAGCACACCTCTTCGACGCTCCCGCATACGCCCTACAGCATGTCCCGGAGCACGGAGGTGCCGCAAGAACGATGATCCATGGCTTGCAAGACGGAGCTGCCTGTGCCCCGAAATGTTGTTTATTGAGAAAGCATGGCTTCCGCAGTGCGGAGGCACACCAGAAAATTTATGTCTGAAACCGAATCGACTCCTACGCCCAGCCCGGCGATTGCCCCTGAAGCGGCGCCTGCCGCCGCACCTGCACCTGCCGCATCCGCTGCTCCCAGCCTGACTTTTGCCGACTTTGGCCTCGCGCCCGAAATCCAGCGCGCCCTGACCGACCAGGGCTACACCCATCCGACACCGATCCAGGAACAAGCGATTCCCGTGGTATTGCAAGGCCGCGATGTGATGGGCGCCGCGCAAACGGGTACCGGCAAGACGGCCGGTTTTTCCTTGCCGATCATCCAGTTGCTGATGGCGCATGCCAGCAGCAGCATGTCGCCGGCACGCCACCCGGTGCGCGCGCTGATCCTGACGCCGACCCGCGAACTGGCGGTGCAGGTGGCGGAAAACGTCAAGGCTTACGCCAAGCACACGCCGCTGCGTTCGACCGTCGTCTTCGGCGGCATGGACATGAAGCCGCAAACCGTCATCCTGCGCGGCGGCGTCGAAATCGTCATCGCCACGCCGGGCCGCCTGCTCGACCATATCGAGCAAAAGAACATCAGCCTGAGCCAGGTGCAGATGCTGGTCATGGATGAAGCGGACCGCATGCTGGACATGGGTTTCCTGCCGGACTTGCAGCGCATCATCAACTTGTTGCCGAAGCAACGCCAGAACCTGATGTTCTCGGCCACGTTCTCGCCAGAAATCAAGAAACTGGCCGCGACCTTCCTCAACGATCCGCTGACGATCGAAGTGGCGCGCAGCAACCAGACGGCCGACAAGGTCACGCAAGTGGTCTACAAGGTGACGGAAGACCAGAAGCATGCCCTGGTCGCCCATCTGCTGCGCCAGCGCGACCTGAAACAGGTCATCGTGTTTTCGAACACCAAGATCGGCGCCTCGCGCCTGGCCCGCGTGCTGGAGCAGGAAGGCATGAGTGCCACGGCGATTCACGGCGACAAGAGCCAGCAAGAGCGCATGGCGGCGCTGGAAGCGTTCAAGAAGGGCGAGATCGACGTGCTGGTGGCCACCGATGTGGCGGCGCGCGGCCTGGACATTTCCGACTTGCCTTGCGTCATCAACTTCGACTTGCCGTACAACGCGGAAGACTATGTGCACCGCATCGGCCGCACGGGCCGCGCCGGCGCCTCGGGCGACGCCATTTCGATCTACTCGGATAAAGACGAGCGCTTGCTGGCCGATATCGAGAAGCTCATCAAGCAAAGCATCAAGCGCGGCGAATTGACGGGCTTCAACCCGGCTCCGGCCCGCAGCAGCGACAGCGAGCGCCGTCCGCCGCGCCGCAGCGAAGGTGGCGAGGCGCGTCCCGCGCGCGCCTCCGAGAGCCGCCATGCCGGCGAGAGCCGCGACAGCCGCTCCGCCGAACGCGGCACGCGTCCCGCCTTCGGTCCTGGCGCCCGCCGCGAAAAGGCCGATCCCTGGTTCCTGAAGCCATATGAGCCAGCCAAGGCAGCAGCCCCGGTTGCCAGCAGCACGACGCCGGTGCCGGTCAAGCCGAAGCAGAAGGTGGCGGCGTTGCTGGGTGGTTTGTTGAAGTAATAACGTTTATCAGTCTGTATTCTGGATGGCGCAGACGCTGGGGCATTGTCCCCAGCGTTTTTTTTTGCGTGTTGTTGCCTCGGGGTCGATGCCGCAGGCGGCGTGACTGTCTTGTTGTCTGCTGAAATTATTGCTCTAGCAACTTTCCCGCGTGAAGCCTGCAGGCTGTCTTTAAAGATTTGATAGCGTGGTATTTCTCTTTGACGGGTATGGGCGCATAGACGACCTGGCTTGCTGTCATGGCCGCAGCAGGTGGGAATTGTTGAGGATTGGCTTGCTTTAAAGCATGTGCGGCAGAATCTGGCATGCAGGGCAAATATTATAGGTGGTGGCGGTGGCTATGTTGGTGCGGAATTGTGACAAGGTGTAAAACCGTACAAGATGGTTAGAAAATAGGAGGCTGTGCATATATCATGCAGGTTTGGAAGGCAGCATCTGGAAATGTCGAAAAGTGTTGGGTGTTGGCGGCGTGCCGTCGCTGGCATGCCGGAGGGATGGATGGCGTTGCAGCTGGGGTGCTCTGCCGTGTGATGCGGAGTGCCGGAGCAGGCCGTTAATTGCATTATCAGTCATTGCGTCATTGCTTGCTTAATTGAAAATATTTTCTGCATCTGCTGCAGTATATTTATGCAGACAATATGCTTTCTGTCTATCGTTGTTGCGAAGAAATGGAGCTGTGGTTGCATGGCGGGATGTGGTTTTTAGGCGAGAATTTCGTATTTTTAGCAAGACAATAATGTTAAAATGGTGCGACTGTATTTTTAAAAAGCAATTAGAAATATCTTGCGTCACATCATTCAGCGCATTCTGATCTTCTTGGATTCATGTCATCTTTGATGTGGGATGATTCATCGATTAGTCGGTTGTCAAAGTGGCTGGCTGTGTTGCTCGGGCTCTCGATTACTTTGAGCTTGTTACGGTTCCCGTTTTGAGGCACGTCAATTTGTTGCGCTGACCAGGCTAGGGTAAATGTATGTCCGGCTGAGTCTCGGGCAATATCTATCCTCTCCTTCTCCTGGTTAGTGCAATGTGCTACCGAGTCGCCCCGACGGATATGATGCCGATTTGTTAACGATATCGGTATCTGCTGAGCATGTTGCGTTTATTTAATTCGTTATTCTCATTTAATTAATAATATAAAAATGTTATCAGATAAGTCTATTCTCATTACCGGCGGAACGGGTTCGTTCGGCAAGGCCTTTGTCAAAACCGTGCTGGAGCGTTATCCGACCATCAAGCGCCTCGTGGTATTTTCGCGCGATGAATTGAAGCAGTTTGAAATGGCGCATGAGTTTTCGGATGAAAAGTATGCCGGTATCCGTTATTTCATCGGCGACATCCGCGATGAAGCCCGCCTGCGCCGTGCGCTGGAAGGGATTGATATCGTGATTCATGCTGCTGCGTTGAAACAAGTGCCCGCAGCGGAATATAACCCGTTCGAATGCATCAAGACCAACGTATTGGGTGCGCAAAACCTGATCGAGGCTTGCCTGGATACCAAAGTGCAACGTGTAGTTGCCTTGTCGACAGACAAGGCTGCCGCGCCGATCAATCTGTACGGCGCTACCAAGCTGTGCTCGGACAAGCTGTTCGTTGCAGCCAATAATATCGTTGGTCATCGCGATCTGCGTTTCAGCGTCGTTCGTTACGGTAACGTAATGGGCAGCCGCGGGTCGGTGATTCCATTCTTCCTCGAGCGCCGCGCGACGGGTGTCCTGCCGATCACCGATACGGCCATGACTCGTTTCAACATCAGCCTGCAAGAAGGCGTGGACATGGTACTGTGGTCGCTCGAGAACGCCTGGGGCGGCGAAGTACTGGTGCCGAAGATTCCTTCCTACCGCATCACCGATGTGGCTGAAGCCATTGGTCCTGAATGCAGCTTCCCTGTTGTCGGCGTGCGTCCAGGCGAAAAGATTCATGAGGAAATGATCACTTCCAGCGACAGTTTCAATACCGTTGATATGGGCAAGTATTACGCCATCCTGCCGATGAGCGCCAAGTATTCGACGCAAGAGTATTGCGACAAGATGGGCGCCAAATTGGTGCCGCCAGGTTTCTGCTATGACAGTGGCAGCAATACCGATTTCCTGAGCAAGGAACAATTGCGCGAGTTGATCCAGGCTCACGTTGACCCTACCCATACCGCGTAAAACATGACGATGATTCCTTACGGTCGACAGGATATTTCCGAGGCCGATATTCAGGCCGTCGTCGATGTCTTGCGCTCCGACTTTCTGACGCAGGGGCCGGCGGTGCCGGCGTTCGAGCAAGCGCTGGCGACATATTGCGGCGTATCCCACGCGATTGCAGTCAATAGCGCCACGAGTGCCTTGCATATAGCATGCCTGGCACTGGGCGTCGGCCCGGGGGATCTGGTCTGGACCAGTCCAAATACCTTCGTTGCCAGTGCTAATTGCGCCTTGTATTGTGGCGCCGATGTCGACTTTGTCGATATCGATGCGCGCACCTACAATCTGAGCGTGGAGGCGTTGGCGCACAAGCTGGCACAGGCGAAGCTGGCTGGGCGTCTGCCGAAGGTTGTCATCCCCGTGCATTTGACGGGGCAGCCTTGCGACATGCTTGCCATCCATGCATTGGGCCAGGAATACGGTTTCAAGATTATCGAAGATGCTTCGCATGCCATCGGCGGCAAGTATCGTGGCGAAGCCATAGGCAATTGCCGCTACAGCGACATTACCGTCTTCAGCTTTCACCCTGTGAAGATTATTACCAGTGCCGAAGGCGGCATGGCTACCACGCAAGATGCACAGTTGGCGACCAGCCTGCAGCAACTGCGCAGCCATGGCATTACGCGCGATCCTGAGCTGATGACACATGCGCCCGATGGTGCATGGTATTACCAGCAGGTCACGCTCGGCTACAACTACCGCATGACCGACATGCAGGCGGCGCTTGGCCTGAGCCAGATGGTGCGCCTCGATGAGTTCGTGGCACATCGCCATGTCATGGCGCGCCGCTATGATGCCTTGCTGGCTGATTTCCCTGTCATCACGCCATGGCAGCATCCTGACGGCTATTCAGGCTTGCATCTGTATGTGATCCGCCTGCAGACCGAGCGCTTGACGCAGACGCACCGCGACGTCTTCGACGCCCTGCGCGCGCAATCGATCGGCGTCAATCTGCACTATATTCCCGTGCATACCCAGCCTTACTATGAGGCAAAAGGTTTCAAACCGGGCGATTTCCCGGAAGCGGAACATTATTATTCGCAAGCCATCAGCCTGCCCATGTATGCCACCTTCACGGACGAGCAGCAAGACCGCGTTATCGAGGCCTTGCGGAAAGCGCTGAAATGAAAATAGGCTTGGGCGCAGTTCAGTTCGGGCTCGATTATGGTATCGCCAATACGGCAGGCAAGGTCAGCGAAGGGGAAGTGGCGGCGATTCTGGCCGCTGCGGCCCGGTTGCAATTGACATTGATCGATACGGCGGCACTGTATGGCGACAGCGAGGCGGTGCTTGGCCGTGTGATGTCGCCTGCCGCGCCTTTCGATATCGTGACCAAGACGCCGCAGTTTTCCGGGGCGGCCGTGACCGAAGTGGAGGCGCAGCAACTGGAAGACAGCCTGCACGCCTCGCTGCGCAAGCTGCAGCGCCCCAGCGTCTATGGCCTGCTGATCCACCGCGTCGACGATTTATTGTTGCCGGGCGGAGAAGCGCTGATGGCGCGCATGGCACTGTTGAAGCAACGGGGTCTGGTCAGCAAGATTGGCGTGTCCGTCTATACTGGGCAGCAGATTGATGCCGTACTGGCGCGCTTCCCGATCGACCTGATTCAGCTGCCGATCAACGTGCTGGATCAGCGTCTGCTGCATAGCGGACATTTGCGCAAATTGAAACAGGCTGGCGTCGAGATACATGCCCGCTCCGCGTTCCTGCAAGGCTTGCTGCTGATGGCGCCTCATGACTTGCCGGCCCATTTTGACGGTGTGCGCGAGCATTTGGCCGCCTATCACCGTTTTATTGCAGGACAAGGTCTGACGCCGCTGCAAGCCGCGCTGGGCTTTGTGACCGGGCTGGAGGAGATCGACCAGGTGGTATGTGGCGTCAATTCCAGTGTGCAACTACAGGAAATATGCGCGGCGGCCGGACACACGGCCGCAGGCGCCGCGCGCGCCGGCTATGACGCGTTTGCGATCTGCGACGAAGCGATCGTCAATCCGGCCTTGTGGCAGCAGGCAAAGGGAAAATCATGATATTGGCAATACTGCAGGCCCGTGTTTCATCGTCGCGGCTGCCAGGCAAGGTGCTCAAGCCCTTGCTGGGCGAGCCGATGCTGCTGCGCCAGATCGAGCGTTTGCGCGACGTCCGCCAGATCGATCAATTATTGGTGGCTACGAGCCGTGAAGCGTCGGATGACGCCATTGAAGCATTGTGCGTGGCTAACGGCATCGCTTGCTTCAGGGGCGATCTGAACGACGTGCTGGAGCGTTTTCACCAGGCGGCGCAAACGTTTGCACCCGAGCATATCGTGCGTTTGACGGCCGATTGTCCGCTGACCGACCCCGCGTTGATCGACGAGGTTATCGCGTTTTATCTGGCCGGCGGCTACGACTACGTCAGCAATTGTGTCGAGGCCAGCTACCCCGATGGCCTCGATGTGGAGATTTTCCGCGCCTCTTGCCTGGATGAGGCGTGGCGCGAAGCGCGTCTGCCGTCGCAGCGCGAGCATGTTACGCCGTTCATTCATCAGCAAACCGGGCGCTATAAGGTGGGTGTGTACCGTCACGCCACGGATTTGTCGCACTTGCGCTGGACGGTGGATGAGCCGAAGGATTTCGAGCTGGTTTCCATGATTTATGACGCGCTGTATCGGAAAAACACGCGGTTTTCAATGCAGGATGTCCTGTCCCTGCTGGAGCAGCGCCCCGAACTAGTAAATTGGAACACCATGCATGGACGTAACGAGGGATATCAAAAATCGCTCGACGCCGATGCCATACCGACTACCCCCCCCACCATAGAGAACTAATATGTCTACACGCTATCAACGCTCTGAAGAGTTATTGGAACGCGCCCTTAAAACGATCCCGCTCGGCTCGCAGACTTTCAGCAAGAGCAAAACCCAGTTTCCATTGGGTGTTTCGCCGTACTTTATTCAACGCGGCAAGGGTAGCCATGTATGGGATGTGGATGGAAATGAATACATCGACTTCATCAGCAGTCTGGCGTCGATCACGCTCGGCTACAACGACGAGGACGTGACCAATGCGGTCAAGGCGCAGTTGGACGAGGGCGTCATTTTCAGCCTGCCGCATCAGATTGAAATGCAGGTCGCGGAGAAAATTTGCGAAATCGTGCCTTGCGCCGAGATGGTGCGTTTCGGCAAGAATGGTTCCGATGCGACCTCCGGCGCCATCCGTGTGGCGCGTGCTTACACCAACCGCGAACATGTGGCCGTGTGCGGCTACCATGGCTGGCAGGACTGGTACATCGGTTCGACCGCGCGCAACCGCGGCGTTCCCGTTGCCACGCGCGAACTCACGCATACCTTTGCGTACAATGACCTGGCATCGCTGGAAAAGCTGTTTGCCGACTTCCCCGAGCAGATCTCGGCCGTGATCCTCGAACCGATGAATGTGTACGCACCAAAGGAAGGATTCCTCGAGGGCGTCAAGGCACTGGCCCACAAGCACGGCGCGTTGCTGATCTTTGATGAAACCATCACCGGCTTCCGCTACGCCAATGGTGGTGCGCAAGAGCTGTTTGGCGTCACGCCCGACCTTGCCACGTTCGGCAAGGGCCTGGCAAATGGCTACCCGGTATCTGCCATCGCCGGCCGCGCCGATGTCATGAAGCTCATGGAAGAAATCTTCTTCTCGTTCACCTTCGGTGGCGAAACGCTGTCGCTGGCAGCGGCCTTGGCGACGATGGAGAAATTACAGCGCGAACCTGTCGTGGCGACGATCAAGAAGCAGGGGCAGAAAATTATCGACCGCCTCAATGCCATCATCGAGACGAATGCGGCACAGCACATCATGAGCGTTGCCGGCCATCCGAGCTGGAGTTTCGTGCTGATCAAGGATGCTGCTCCGTACACGCAATGGCATATCAAGACCTTGTTCATGCAAGAAATGTTGGCGCGCGGCATTCTGACGTTCGGTACACATAACGTCAACTACAGCCATAGCGACAGCGATCTCGAGAAGCTGTTTGCGGCTTATGAAGAAGTCGTGCCGATGCTGGTTAGCGCCGTCAAGGATGGAACGCTGGAAGGTTTGCTGCGCTGCAAACCCTTGGAACCACTATTCAAGGTGCGATGAGTAGCTCCGTTGTCATTCGCGTCGATGCTTCCGTACAGATGGGGAGCGGTCACGTCATGCGCTGTACAACCTTGGCGAAAGAGCTCCGGTCGCGTGGCGCATCCGTCACCTTTATTTGCCGAAAACTGCCCGGTAACTATATCAACTGGCTGGTGTCGAATGACTTCGAGGTGATTGCATTGCCCGCGCCTGTGGATGACAAGGTGGTCACGGCCAGTCAGGTTGGGCATTTTTCCTGGCTGGGTGTGTCTCTGGAGCAAGAAATTGCGGATGTGTGCGAGGCTTTGTCACATAGGCCGGTGCATGACTGCCTGATTGTCGATCATTACGCGCTTGATGAGCAGTGGGAACGCGTGGCGAGATCATTCGCAAACACGATCATGGTCGTCGATGATCTTGCTGATCGCCGGCATGACTGCGATATTTTGTTGGACCAGAATTTTTATCTGGGCATGCAGCAGCGCTACGATCATTTGTTGCCTTTGTCGTGCAAGAAGCTCCTGGGTCCAGCGTATGCCTTGCTGCGCCAGGAGTTCGTGGTGCAGCAATCCCACGTCAGGCCGCGAGACGCCGCTGTGCAGCGCGTCCTGGTGTTCTTTGGCGGCATAGATGCCGACAACTACACGGCGCCCGCCATTGCCGCACTGGCGCGTGCCGCCAGGCCGGAAGTGCAGGTCGATGTCGTGATTGGTGCGCAACATCCGGCGCGTGCGGCGATCGAAGCCAGCTGCATGCAACATGGCTATGAATGCCACGTGCAAACCTCGCGCATGGCCGAATTGATGGCGCAAGCCGATTTGGCGATGGGAGCAGGCGGTACTGCTACCTGGGAACGTTGCTGTCTTGGTTTGCCAGCTTTGACCGTTTGCGTCGCGGAAAATCAGCGGCAACTGGTCAATGACGCGGCGCACGCCGGCTTCATTTATGCTCCGCGCATCGAGCTTGGCGATACCTTGGAAGAGACCTTCTTGCGCCATTATCTGGCATTGCTGGATAATCCGGGTTTGCGTAATTTCCTGTCGCGCCGCAGTCTCGAGATTGTCGATGGCCGTGGTGCTGCGCGCGTGGCCCGCTTGATGGGGAGCAATGCCATCGCATTGCGCCTTGCCACTGCAGGGGATTCGGCGGCCTTGATGGCCTGGCGTAACGATGATGCAATCCGTGCTGTGTCGCGCAATACGGCGCCGATCACGGCGGAGAATCATCAACGCTGGTTTGATGCTGTGTTAAGCGATGCGCAGCGCATTTTGCTGATTGGACACCACGCCGATGGCCACGCTGCAGGCGTGGTGCGGTTTGATGTGCGTGACGATAGCGCCGAAGTATCGATTTACCTGGTTCCCGGCACGAAGCAACGGGGCTTGGGTGCAGAGTTGCTGGCAAGTGCCGAGCAATGGCTGCGAACAGCGCGTTCTGATATCAAGATAATAAGGGCCGAGGTGCTGGGCGATAACCAGCCTTCGCACCGCCTGTTCCTGGCTGCATCGTATGTCAGGGATTCCACATGCTATTTTAAGAAGGTGAACTAAAAATATGACTGATTCGATAAAAATCGGCAATCGCCTGATCGGCAAAAACCATCCGCCATTCGTGATCGCGGAAATGTCCGGCAATCACAATCAATCGCTGGAACGCGCGCTGGAAATTGTTGAGGCTGCGGCCAGGACAGGTGCGCATGCGCTGAAAATTCAGACCTATACGCCAGATACCATGACGCTGGATCTGGATGAGCGGGAATTTCACATCAGCGATCCCAAGAGCCTGTGGGCCGGCACATCGTTGTACAAGCTGTACGGTGAAGCGTACACGCCTTGGGAATGGCACGCACCGATCTTCCAGCGCGCGCGTGAACTGGGCATGATCCCGTTCAGCACACCGTTTGACGACACGGCAGTCGACTTCCTGGAAACGCTGGACATGGACTGCTACAAGATTGCCTCGTTTGAAAACACCGACTTGCCGTTGATACGCCGCGTGGCAGCCACTGGCAAGCCAGTGATTATTTCCACGGGCATGGCAACCGTTGCCGAGCTAGACGAAACCGTGCGCGCAGCGCGCGAGGCCGGTTGCCGCGATTTGATCCTGCTCAAATGCACCAGCACTTATCCTGCCACGGCCGCGAATACGAATATCCTGACGATTCCTCATTTGCGTGAATTATTCGGCTGTGAAGTCGGCCTGTCCGATCACACCATGGGTGTGGGCGTGTCGGTGGCCAGCGTGGCGCTGGGCGCCAGCGTGGTGGAAAAACACTTCACCTTGAGCCGTGCCGACGGCGGCGTCGATAGCACGTTCTCGATGGAACCGGCTGAAATGGCGCAACTGGTGGTAGAGACCGAGCGTGCCTGGCAAGCGCTGGGTCACGTTGCTTACGGTCCGACCGCAGCCGAGATGAAATCGCTGCAATTCCGTCGTTCGCTGTATGTTTCGCAAGATATCAAGGCGGGCGAGATGTTAACGAAGGAAAATCTGCGTGCAATCCGTCCTGGCTTGGGGCTGCCGACCAAGTTCATGGACGTTTTCCTGGGCAAGTGCGTGACCAGCGATGTGCCGCGCGGTACGCCCCTGTCCTGGGACCTGATCGGTTAAGCATCGCGTTCGCCATGCCCGTATGGGCCTGATGCCTGATGCCTGCTTCTGTTGCCAGCATCAGGCAGGATAGCCGTTATCCATCGATAAAGTAGAAGATTTTTAAAAGAGTAAGATTATGAATGTGACTGTCATTGGCACGGGGTATGTTGGCTTGGTCAGCGGTACCTGTTTTGCGGAAGTCGGCAACAATGTGCTGTGCCTGGACCTGGACGCGGAGAAGATCCGTATCCTGAATGAAGGCGGCATCCCAATTTTTGAGCCGCATCTGCTGGAAATGGTACAGCGCAATATCGCCGCCGGCCGCCTGCAGTTCACCACCGACGTCAAGAAGGCTGTTGATCATGCTTCGGTGCAATTTATTGCTGTCGGCACGCCGCCAGATGAAGATGGCTCGGCCGATCTGAAGTATGTGCTCGCGGCAGCGCGCAGCATCGGTCAGCACATGCAGGGTTACAAGGTGATTGTCGACAAATCGACGGTGCCGGTAGGCACGGCCAGCAAGGTGGCAGCCGTTGTGGCAGAAGAATTGGCATTGCGTTCCGCCGATATCGGCTACAGCGTAGTGTCCAATCCGGAATTCCTGAAGGAAGGCGCTGCCATCGACGATTTCATGCGTCCCGACCGTATCGTCGTCGGCGCCGATGATGAACAGGCTATCCACCTGATGCGCGAGTTGTATGCGCCGTTCCAGCGCAACCATGAGCGCCTGATCATCATGGATGTGAAGTCGGCCGAACTGACCAAGTATGCAGCGAACGCGATGCTGGCGACGCGTATTTCCTTTATGAACGAGCTGGCCGATTTGTCCGAGCGCCTCGGCGCCGATATCGAGTCGGTGCGCCTGGGCATGGGTTCCGATCCCCGCATCGGTTATCACTTCCTGTATCCCGGTTGCGGCTACGGCGGTTCCTGTTTCCCCAAAGATGTGAAGGCGCTCATCGGTACCGCCAAGGAACACCAGCAGGATCTGCAGATATTGAATGCCGTGGAATCGGTCAACAATGCTCAAAAGCATGTGCTGACAAAGAAGATCAAGGCCCGTTTTGGCGCCACCCTGAAGGGCATGCGTTTCGCCATCTGGGGCCTGGCCTTCAAGCCGAATACGGATGACATGCGTGAAGCGCCAAGCCGTGAACTGATCGCCGATTTGCTGGCGGCAGGTGCCGTGGTGAGCGCATACGATCCCGTGTCCTTGCATGAGGCCAAGCGAATTTATGCTGGGCAAGATGGAATTACTTTTGCGGAATCGCATCAGGACGCCCTGGATGGCGCCGACGCCTTGGTAATCGTGACTGAGTGGAAAGAATTCCGCAGCCCTGATTTTGCTGCGATCAAGGAAAAATTGAAAACGCCGGTGATTTTCGACGGACGGAATATTTACGACCCGGCGACGGTGCTTGCGCATGGCTTTGAGTATTTCCCGATTGGCCGCCGGGCATAGCAGCGGCTCAGGCGAAGCGTGCCGGCTCCGTGCTGGCTGCCGCACCGCCGCATATTGATATGGGCGCTTGACCGCCAAACCTGCCGAATAGGCAAACTTTTAAAAGTATATTGCGATGAAAAAAATTCTAGTAAGCGGCGGCGCCGGTTTCCTTGGCTCACATTTGTGTGAGGAATTGATCAGGACTGGAAATGATGTCTTGTGCGTCGATAATTTCTTTACGGGCAGCAAGCGCAACATCGCGCATTTGATGACCAATCCGTATTTCGAAGTGATGCGCCACGACGTCACCTTTCCTTTGTATGTAGAAGTTGAGCAAATCTACAATCTGGCATGCCCGGCCTCGCCCGTGCACTACCAGTTCGATCCCGTGCAAACGACGAAGACCAGCGTGCATGGCGCCATTAACATGCTGGGATTGGCAAAGCGCCTGCAAGCGCGCATCCTGCAAGCATCGACGTCGGAAGTGTATGGCGATCCGGAAGTGCATCCGCAACCGGAAGAGTACTGGGGCCGCGTGAATCCGGTGGGCATCCGTAGTTGCTACGACGAAGGCAAGCGCTGTGCTGAAACCTTGTTCTTCGATTACTGGCGTCAGCACGCTTTGCTGATCAAAGTGGTGCGCATCTTCAATACCTATGGCCCGCGCATGCATCCGAACGATGGCCGCGTCGTCAGCAATTTTATCGTGCAGGCAATTCGCGGCGAAGACATCACCATCTATGGCGAAGGCCAGCAAACTCGCAGCTTCTGCTATGTCGATGACTTGATCAATGTAATGGTGCGCATGATGAATTCGCCCGACGATTTCACCGGCCCGGTGAATATCGGCAACCCTTGTGAATACACGATGCTGGAACTGGCCGAAATGGTCTTGAAGCTGACGGGTTCGACCAGCAAACTGGTCTTCAAACCCCTGCCATCGGACGATCCGAAACAGCGTCAGCCAAACATTGCGCTGGCCAAGGAAAAGCTGGGCTGGGAACCGAAGGTCAGCCTGGAAGACGGCTTGACGCGCACTATCGAGTATTTCAAGAAGGAATTAAGTTTATAACCAGGAATTCCAGGGAGGGGGCGTAATGGCAAGCCTTCCTGGCGACCTCGGTAATTTTTTCTGATGCATGCCTTTGGGAGCATAAATGGCGGTAGCAAAATTGATGCAATTGGCTGGATCATTCAAGAAAAATCCAGGATATGTGGCGATGCGTAGTATTGCTCGTTTCAGACTGGTACGGCATGTGGTGAAGGCCGGACGGCACTATGCGCAAAAAAATGCTTGGGAGAAATACAAGCAACAGTTGCGCGCCGCTCTGCCCAATAGCGTTTTTGCCAATTGTGATCCGGATGCTTTTGTAGCAGAGTTGCGGCGCGATGGTGTCGCTTTTGGCCTGGCCTTGCCGCCGGCCTTGCTGGCGGAGATTTGCGCGTATACCGATCAAGCGTCATGTTATGCGGACCGTGAACCTGAAAAAGGCTTTATGGCGCAGCAACGGGGTGATGCGGAAGCGCACCTGGGCAAGCCGGTATTGGTGGCGCAATACCTGAACACAGAAAAAAATTGCCCGGCGATAGAACAGTTGCGTAATGATCCATTCCTGTTGTTAGTTGCCGCCGAGTATTTGGGAAGCATACCGACGCACGTCGGAACAAATTGCTGGTGGACCTTCCCTGTAGATGCCTCTGCGGAGGATAGGGTGCGCCATGCGCATGTATTTCATAGCGACCTGGATGATTTCAGTTTCTTCAAGTTCTTTTTCTATCTGAGCGACGTTGAAAATGATGGGGCGCATGTCTGCGTGCCAGGATCGCATACGCGTCCGCCACGTTTGAGCTTGCGTGACCATTTCCTGGTTCGACGCTGGCGCGATCAGGAAATTGAACAGTTTTATGGTGAAGAGAATATCCTGAGCATTAACGGCAAGGCCGGTACCGGATTTGCGGAGGATACGTATTGCATGCATAAAGGCAGTACGCCCATGCATCAGCCACGATTGCTGCTGCAGATGCAGTTCGCCTTGTTCGATTACGGCGTTCAGCACGACAATGTCGCGCCGAACAGGCTGAAACAGATTGCGGATGTGAATTGTTGAATATAGCTGCTCGCACCAGATCAATGACGGCGCGCATCATTGCGCACCTGAAATATACACCCATACTTGGTTTTGCAGCCATGCTCGGCCTGGTGCGGATAGGTATTTACGCCAAACTGCTGGACGTTGCTGAGTTTGGACTGCTGTCCAAGGCGCTGTTGATATCCGGATTCTTCTGTGTGGCTGGCAGCTTTGGTTTTCAAATACTGGCGCAGCGTGATTTACCTAGCGTATTTGCGCATCACCGCTATCGCCATGGCCTGGTGATATTGGGCAAGGCCGGCATGATTACATCGATGGCGGCATTGTTGCTGTGTTTTCTGCCGTTGTTGCGTTTTGTTCCGCTGCAAGTCAGTGCGCTGGTTTTTTTGATTGCAGTCCTACATGGTTGGGCTTTGCAGAATTTCATGCTGCTGGTATTGGACAGCCGTAGCCGGCTGGAAATGATCCCTTACTCCATGCATATTCTGTCGAGAACAGTTTTCTCTATGGTACTGGCTAGTGTCATCGCATTGCTGGGGGGAGGCGGTATCGGCATCTTGTTGGGCGAGTTATTGGTGACCCTTGTCCTGGCTGGCCGGATCATGCAGAAGTTATTGTCTGCTGCCCATTTTTCGTGGGGTATTTTCCTACGTTTGTGCAAGAAGGGATTTACGCGTAAAGAGTGGTCTGTCGCGGGAATATTGTTGTTGGGGACGACATTGGCTTTCCTGAGCAGCAGTGCCGATCGGTGGATCGCTGCCGATGCCCTGAGTGCCAAACAATTCGGTTTGTATTCATTTTCGTGGATACCCTTGGTGGCTGCCATGTCGATACAGAGCTTGTTGAATGCCGGCTTGTTTCCACTCATTGCGCAGCGGCGGGTTGCCGGATCGGACGGAAAAGCGCTGCGCGTCACAGCCATGGTTTCAATTGGTTTATTGCTGTTTTCATTTGCGGCAGCATTTTTGGCGAACTACCTGATTGCCTGGATTATTCCGAAATGGTATGGGCAATATACTGAGGCGTTGCCTTTGTTCCTGCCTTTACTGTTGGCCGCTGCCTTCAGGGTATCGGATTTTTGGTCAAGCTACTTGATCATCGTGCATCGGCACATTAGTTTGCTGGTCACGCAATCTTTTTTGATTTTGACGGCATTCCTGTATTGCCGTTATGGCTTGCAGGGTACTGATTGGATGAGCGACCCATATAATTTCACTTTGCTGGCCTTATTTTTGGCAGTGGGAAACTATATTGTGAATGCTGTTGTTGCATTTTTTGCAGGATATAAGGTTGGTTCGTGAAAAAAATAAAAAGAATTTTCGAGCTTTCACCGTTCTGGCGCTGGTGGAGCTGTTTTTTCTGGGCGCGTCAGCGTGTCCGGTTGCATCCGTCTGTCCGTATTGAAGGTAGTGCTGCCCGTCTGCGGATTGGTCATTCCACAAAAATTGGCGCTGCTTCTGTGCTGGAGATCGGACCTGCATCTCGGGTCGCGATCGGCTCTCATTGCTGGTTTTATCGTGATATTGAAATACGCAGCAATGGCGTCCTGTCGATCGGTAGCAGGACCACGCTGCAAAAAGGTGTGACTTTGAATGGCAATGTCAGAATCGGTGCGAACTGCATATTGGCACCGAATATCTTCATTTCTTCGGGTACGCATATTTTTGACCGTTGGCCAGGCTTGCCGATTCAATGGCAGGAACAGTTTTTTCACGAAGGTGTCGCAGCTCCTGCGGGCGCCAGGCTGGCTAGCGATTATGACCGTCCGGTGGAGATTGGCGAGGACTGCTGGCTTGGTGTCAACGCGATGATCCTCCCAGGCGTGACGATAGGGCGGGGCTGCGTGGTGGGCGCCGGCTCCGTGGTGAGCAAATCTGTTGCGCCATACAGTATCGTGGCAGGGGTGCCCGCCAAGCCGATAGGCCAGCGGCTGATATGGCTACCGCCGGTCAACCTGGATGCGTCACAGCGTGACGCAATACCCTATTTATATGAGGGGTTCGATTGCCAGTTACAGGCGCAGATGCTGGTCGCGCGCATGGGTGAACGTACCAGGATTGCGCTATCGTCAGAAGTTGCGGCCAGCCTTAGGATGAAGCTGCATGCTGCTGCAGGTGGGCGTTTGCGTCTGGGTGAACATGAGCAGGATTTGGTCGCTGGTGACAACCTGCTGTCTTTCCCTGTTACGCAGGCGACGGGGCAGAGTTACGCAGGCGCAGTCCTGTATGAGTTCATTCTGTCTGGCTCAGCCCTGAACAATAGCGTGACATTATTGTCTTGCGAATTGTCAAATTGAAATTTTATTAAAGCAGGATTTATGCCTTATAGCTTGCGTGTATTTGTAGGGGTCTGGATATTATATTTCTTGCTGGTATTACTTGCACCGGCATATTCAATGACGTCGGAAATGAATCAGGTGGTATTTTTGGATGCCGGATTTGTGGCGCTGACGTCGTTGGTGGCGGTATTGACCAATTATTTTCTTGAAAAAAAACTGCGCGTGGATAGTGGCTATTATCTGCAACAGGCACAAGGTATTTCAGATAAGTTAATTCGCTTCACTTTGTTATTGGCATTGGTCGGTTTGCTGGCGTTGATGTTCGATAAAATCCAGGTGCAACATATTGACTATAGCGGTGAGCTGGCGCGTGCTCGAGAAGAGTGGCGCGAGTTGGGCGAGGGACGCGAAGGTGTGTCATCGCCGTATAGCATGATTGGATATGCACTCTCGACCTGTTTTATCCTGACGCTCGTTCCACTCATGCTGAGCCCCAGGCTCTTGCGTCCGGCAAAGATCGGCATTGCCTTGCTTGGCTTGTTCTTCTTTTTAATGTTGAATTCGATTTTGATCGGCGGCAGGTCGATTATTTTGTTGACACTATGTTTCGCAGTGGCGTTTTATGTTATCCGCCGGGAACGCGGTGACAGGGCATATACCTTTTCAAAAAAAACAAAAATAGGTTTGCTGATATTGGGTGGGATCGCCATCATGTATATTTTCTATGTGTTCATGTCGCGCGCCAGTGCTACCCATGACGGCGTTTCTGGCGCCGAATATCTTGAGGCGATGCAAGAGTATATGGAATTGAAAACTGCGACCTGGCCGGCGCTTCTGGAAAAATCGTTTCCTGCGCTTGGGTCCCTGGTCGCATTTGGCATGTTGATCATCACTTATTTATGTCATAGCGCCTTCATCTTTGCCGAGTACTTGCAGCATCAGACTGATTATGCGGGTGATCCATTTATCCTGTTCAATCATATGCGTGGGATTTTCGCCAAACTGGGCCTGATAGGCCCTCAAAGTACCGATTGGTTCCTGGCTGGACGTTTTCCGTCTTTGCCAGGAGCATTATTTCATGATGGCGGATATGTTTTATTGTTTGTGGGGACTTTGATATTGGGTGGATTAGTTGGTGTAGCGAATTTTTTCACCAAGGCAAAGCAGATGTCGCTCATGCGTGTCGGTTTCGTCTCTTCCGTCTATACAATTCTTTTCTTGTCGCCATTGCTTTTCGCGCCGGACATCATGAGCTTCCCCTTCATCGTATTTGAATTTATCATGTTTGGCGTATTGTTTTCCAAATTCAGAATTACAAAATAAAGTAGGTGTAAAAATGCGTTTAGGTTTAGTTTCCCTGTATTCGTTCCGGCCCCATGTCGAACATTTGTATTATGTGTCGACACTGCTGAAGGAGGCCGGCCATGAATTGTTCTTTCTGACATGCGACGGTGCGCTGGACAATTGTTATGGGCGGGCCTTGAAGGGAACCTCCAAGTTGGCGGAATGTCCTACTTGCATGGCAGGCGGTATCCGTTCGTTCCCGGTTTCGCAAATCACGTCGGTCCGCGCCAAGCATCGCGTCAACTTGTCCGAAGATGAACGTAACTTATTGGCCTCATCGAGCGCATGCACCTTGCTGCGTACCGAAACGGAGGCCGATACGCATTTGCCGGACTATCTGGCGCTTAGAGAAACATTCTACAAGCCCGTCGAAACGATGTTTGGCAATGCCGCGCAATGGATCAAGAGCAATCAGCTGGATGGCGTGATTTGCTTTAATGGCAGGATGGATGGCACGCGTGCCATCACTTATGCGTGCGAACAGCTGGACATTCCTTACCTGACGATGGAACGGCCATGGTTTAGTGATGGGTTGCAATTCATCCCACAAGCTAATTGTCTATCCTTGAAAGACGTCGACCGTCTGAATATCCAGTACCGCGACGTGCCGTTGACCGCGCGCCAGGCTGGCGTGGCGGCCCAGTTAATCGCCTCGCGCTTTGTGCGCACGAATCTGAAAGAGTGGCGTGCCTATAACCTGAATGCCACCCAGGCCGACTGGCCGACCGATGCCGTTGCCGGGCCCAAGGTGTTGATACTGCCAAGCAGCCGTAATGAATTTCAGGGACACCCTGAACAGGAAAGCGGCTGGGAAAGCTATGTGGAAGGCTTTGAACTGGTGCTGGCATCGCTGGGTATTCCCGCGGCGAATGTAGTGCTGCGTTGTCATCCCAATTGGAGCGAAAAGATTGGCGTCGCCGACGGTGCCAGCTCCGAACGCTATTATGCCGACTGGGCAAAAGGCCAGGGCATCCGCTGCATCGGCGCACGCGAAACAGCCAGTACTTTTGACTTGATCCAGCAATGCGACATCTTGCTGGTCAATGGCAGCAGCGCGGCGTTTGAGGCGGGTGCCTGCGGCAAGAAAATTATTTGTCTGGGGCATTCCACGTATCAGGAAGCGGGTATCGCTGT
Source organism: Janthinobacterium sp. GW460-12-1-14-LB5 (assembly GCF_059423585.1). Taxonomy (NCBI): domain Bacteria; kingdom Pseudomonadati; phylum Pseudomonadota; class Betaproteobacteria; order Burkholderiales; family Oxalobacteraceae; genus Janthinobacterium; species Janthinobacterium sp. GW460-12-1-14-LB5. The sequence goes on from NZ_JBWKYD010000018.1 coordinate 65,423, forward strand.
GCATCTGGACAAGCGTAGCGAATTGCACAAGCTGCAGGCATTGGAACAGCATGAACCGCTGGATGTGATTCGCCGCACCTTGCGCTACGGCTATACGATGGCGCGCCGCTTTGCTCAATTCACGGATTTTGTCGAAGCGCTGACGCCCACGCGCTACCGCTATTTTGCGGGTGCCGACGCCGACAGGATCGTGCGCGCGTTGTGTTCCGGCATGCTCGAAGCCGACGACCCGGAAGTGGCCGCCGACGACATTAGCGAAATGGACGTGGTTGCCAAGATGCTGGACAAGAAATGGGATCAGCTGGCTGTATTCGATGAGGCAAGGCCTGTACGCCCGGAAATTGACATCGGCCGTCGCGTTGGTTTGCGCTGGCTGGACCGCGCGCGTGAAAAGTTACCTACAGGGGATTTGTGGCATGGAAAATAATAAACTGGTATCGATCATCACACCGGCCTATAACGCGGCCAGGTTTGTGGAAGAGACGATACGTTCGGCGCAAAGCCAGTCTTACCCGCACTGGGAAATGTTGATCGTCGATGATTGTTCGAAAGATGATACTTGCGCGGTCATCGAGCGCCTGGCTGCGGATGACGCACGCATTCGCCTGATTCGCCATGAAAAAAACGGTGGCGCGGCAGTGGCGCGCGAAACGGCCTTGAAGGCTGCCAGCGGCCGCTATATCGCGTTTCTCGATAGCGATGATGTGTGGCTGCCGGAAAAGCTCACGCGCCAGCTGGCTTTCATGGAAAGCACTGCGGCCCCCTTGTCCTACACCAGTTTCCGGCGCATTTCCGAGAACGGCGATAGCTGTGGCGAACCGATTGCCATCCCCTTGAGCCTCACGTATCGGCAGTTGCTGGGCAATACGGCAATCGCCACGTCCACGGCCATCATCGATCGCGAAAAGACGGGGCCATTTGCCATCACGCGCACCTATTATGATGATTTTGCCCTGTGGCTGACCGTGCTCAAGCGCGGGTTGGTCGCGCATGGCTTGCGCGAAGACCTGATGCGTTACCGTGTGGTGAATCAATCACTCTCCCGCAACAAGAGCAAGTCGGCCATGAAAGTGTGGCGTGCCTATCGCGACCTGGAAAAATTGGGCGTCCTGGCTTCGTCGTGGTATTTCGTGAACTATGCCTGGAACGCATCCAGAAAGTATCGCAATTTATAGATGGCCATTCACCCTTGCCAGCGTGAGCTGGCATCGTAGTTTTTCTTCAGGTAATTATATTGTGCAAAATAATCAAGGTGAATCCAGACACATCGCCGTCACCGGTGCAAATGGCTTTATCGGCAGGCAGTTATGCGTCCACTTGAGCGATAAGCAGCACCAGGTGCGGGCGATCGTGCGTGCGCAGGGCGCGCAGCCGGTCAAGGTAAGGCAAGTCGTCCAGGATCTGGCTGCGCTGGCGCCGGACAGCCGGGTGTTTGAGGGCTGCGATGTCGTCGTCCACCTTGCCGGGCGTGCCCATGTCTTGCACGATCAGGTGGCCGATCCGCTGGCGGAGTTTCGCAAGGTAAATGTGGAGCTGACGCGGCACCTGATCGCCGATGCGGCGCGTTGCGGCGTCAAGCGCTTCGTCTTTGTCAGCTCGATCGGCGTGAATGGGAATGCCAGCGCTGCGCATCCATTTACGGAGGCCGATGCGGCAGCTCCGCATGACTTGTACGCGATCAGCAAGCATGAAGCAGAGCAAATGATAGGGGAGCTGATTCCAGCATCCGAAATGCAATTTGTCATTGTGCGTCCGACGCTGGTTTTCGGCCCTGATGCACCGGGCAATTTTGCCTTGTTGCTCAAGCTGGCAGCAAAGTCCCTGCCATTGCCCTTTGGTAGAATCGCCGCCCGGCGCAGTTTGTTAAGCATCTGGAATCTGGTGGATTTTCTGCATGTGTGCGCCATGCATCCGGCCGCTGCAGGAGAAACATTTCTTGTGTCCGATGAGCAAAGTTTGACGCTGGGAGATATTTTCCGGCACATAGGGACGGGCATGGGAAAAAAGCAACATATATGGCCCATTCCTGCGGCCGTGGTACGGGCCGTGGCGACGCTCTGCGGGAAGCGGCAGATGTATGCGAAATTGACCGCACAATTGCTGGTAGATACAACTAAAGCAAAGTCCATTCTTGGTTGGCGCGCGCCATACAATAGTAGCGCAGCACTCGAGCGCGCGGGACGGGAATACATATCAGGGAAGATGAATGAAACGAGTATTTGATTTGGTATTGGCGTTGATCGCGTCGTTGTTGCTGCTGATTCCGGTTGGCCTGGTCGCCCTGATGGTGCGGCTGACGTCCGCGGGGCCCATCGTTTATTGGTCTGATCGTGTGGGGCGGAAAAACAAGATATTCAAGATGCCGAAGTTTCGCACCATGCGTGTCGATACTCCCGCTGTGGCGACGCATTTGCTTCCGGACCCCAAGCAATTCCTGACCCCGGTGGGTTCCTTTTTGCGCAAGTCCAGCCTCGACGAATTGCCGCAATTGTGGAGCATATTGAAGGGCGACATGAGCTTTGTGGGGCCACGTCCGGCCTTGTTCAACCAGTACGATCTGATCGAATTGCGCAGCCGCCATGGTGTCGATGGCATCTTGCCTGGCTTGACGGGATGGGCGCAAATCAATGGGCGCGATGAATTGCCTATCGTGGAGAAGGTCAAACTGGATGCCGAGTACTTGCAGCGCCGTTCGCTGGCACTGGATCTGCGCATTCTGTTCCTGACGTTCCTGAAGGTGGTGCGCCGGGATGGAGTGACCCATTGATGAATATCTCGTCCGGTTTGCCAGAGATTGTGCCTGGCAATCGCGTATCGCTCATGGCGCAGGCCAGGTGCTGCCTGGCATTGGCGCCAGCCGCTGTAGAAAAAGGAACCTTTGAATGAAGCCGATATTCAATTTTTCGCGTTTTCACAAGCAAATTGTGGCGGCGTTTGCTGATCTGTTTTTCTTGCCGCTGACTTTTTGCATTGCGATTGCATTGCGTTTCGATGGCTTGGCAAATGCCCAGTTTTCCCCCTACATTTGGCTGATCCTGGCGGCGCCGCTCGTCTCATTGCCTATTTTTATCAAATTGGGCTTGTACCGCGCAGTGATCCGCTTTATCGACTACAAGATCGTTTATGTGGTTTTTCTTGGCGTCAGTTTGTCCGTGGCCGTATTGCTGGCCATGGCCGTGTTTTTGAATGGCATGAATGGTTTGTCGCGCGGCGTTTTCGGCATTTTCTGGGTGTGCGCCATCATGTACGTGGCGGCCAGCCGTTTCCTGGCGCGCGCGTATTTTTTGTACGCTAACCGGCGTGCGGATGGCATACGCGTGGTCGTTTATGGCGCTGGCGCTTCCGGCAATCAGCTGGCCCAGGCCCTGAACCATGCTGGCGAGTACAAGGTAGTCGCTCTGATTGACGACAAGAAAGAACTGCATGGCGCCAGTATCGGCGGCATACGGGTATATGCACCCGAAGCTTTGTCTGATTTGGTGGCAAGCAAGGACATCAGCAAGGTGCTGCTTGCCATGCCGTCCCTGAGCAAGGCGCAGCAACGCCGTATTCTGGAAAAGCTGGAACCGCTGAAAATCAAGACCTTGGTGACTTCGCCGATCAAGAGCTTGATACGCGCCAGTACGCAGGTGCAGGATTTGCGCGAAATCGAAATCGAGGATTTGCTGGGGCGCGACGCGGTGGAGCCGGATCAGGACTTGATGGCTATGTGCATTTCTGGCAAGACAGTCATGGTGACTGGCGCAGGTGGTTCGATCGGCTCCGAATTGTGCCGCCAGATATTGCGTCAGCGGCCGGCTTGCCTGATTCTGTATGAAATGTCGGAATTTGCCTTGTATTCTATCGAACAAGAATTGCAAGGATTGAAAAAAATCCTGCGGGTCGAGGTGGAGTTGCTGCCGTTCCTGGGATCCGTGCTGGAAACAGCCAAGTGCGAAAGAATACTACGAACTTTCCGTGTTGAAACTTTGTATCATGCCGCTGCGTATAAACATGTGCCCTTGGTGGAGCACAATCCAATAGAAGGTATACGTAACAATGCATTGGGAACGCTGAGCATGGCGCGTGCTGCGATCGATGCCCAGGTGAAGCGTTTTGTACTCATTTCTACAGACAAGGCCGTTCGTCCAACCAATGTGATGGGCTCCACCAAACGGCTGGCAGAGCTGATTTTGCAGGCATTTGCCCGTAAACAGGACAAGACGCGGTTTTGTATGGTTCGTTTTGGCAATGTACTGGGATCGTCTGGCTCGGTTGTGCCCTTGTTCCGCAAACAGATTATGGCGGGCGGGCCGATTACGATCACGCATCCGGAAATCACGCGTTATTTCATGACAATTCCCGAGGCCGCGCAGCTGGTATTGCAGGCGGGTGCCATGGGACAGGGGGGAGATGTTTTTGTTCTGGATATGGGTGACCCTGTCAAGATCGTCGACCTGGCCAAGCGCATGGTGCATTTGAGTGGACTGGAAGTCAAAAGTGAACAGGCGCCCGATGGCACCATCGAAATTCATCATGTTGGTTTGCGTCCAGGCGAAAAGCTGTATGAGGAATTGTTGATTGGAGACAATGTTGAAGGTACAGATCATCCGTTGATCATGCGTGCGCGCGAGGTTGAAATCCCCTGGGCAAAGCTGGAAGGTATGCTGAGCGCATTGACGATGGCATGCGATCAGTTTGACCAGGCCGCCGTACGAACGTTGTTGCTGGAAATCGTTACCGAATATGAGCCGCAGTGCGGCATCGAGGACTGGGTCTGGAATGCCCAGCGGACTGCGCAATCCAATAGCCCGGTCGTGGTGATGGCGCGCCAGGCCAATGCAGACTGATGGTCAGATAATTGCTTTTATTTTTGATGTACTTATTACTTAAAGAAGAATCATGGACAAATTGGTAGAAATGAAACAAGCGCCAGAGCAGCAAGGTGCGCCTGAATTTTCCTTGACGGAGGTACTGATCGTTTTATGGAAAGGCCGTAAATTGATCGTGGGCGGTACGGTGGTCGTGATGATATTGTGCGTATTATTTACCTTGTATACGGCAACGTACAAAAGCGAGGGCTTTTACCAGTTTGGCGGTGCAATTCCGGTACTGAAAGAACAGGTCAATGGTGAAAGAGACAAGGATAAAGAGAAAGAAAAAGAAAAAGAAAAGGAGCCACCTCCAGGTATCGCGCTGGGCGACTATAAGCGCTATGTGGCGGCATTAAGCAGTAGTGGTCGCTTTGACGACTATATGCAACAAGTTAAGCTGAACAATGACCCTACGGTGCAAGAGTTACGCCATACGCTGATCGTGCGCAACAATTTTTCCAAATTTCTGGAGCCGATTTATCCGATGACCAAGCTCGATGCCAAGGAGTTGATGGATACAGCCAAGGATATCAGCAATAATGTTATCGGTTTGCGTATCAGTTACGAGGCGACGACGCCTCAGGATGGGCAACGTATGGTTGCCCTGCTGGGCCGTTATACGATGGATAGTGTGATTTACCTGGTATATTCCGACTTCTTGCGTTCTAAACACCTGGATTTGACGAGCAAGATTACCAAGCTTGATAATGAGATTATCAGCAACAAAGAGAAGCTGGAAAGTTTTGCCCGTAAAGGCGATACCTTGAGAAAAATTGTTTCGCGCTATCCTGATGCTGCGGGGCAGGGAAGCCGCCAGGTGGTCAGCGTGACCGAGGACAATGCGCGTTATCTGTCGCCATCGACGCAGTTGATGTCAACCGAGGTAGATGCCTTGATGGCAAACGAAGCAATTCTCAAGGCGCTGCGTGAACAAAAGCAAAATCTCATATTGCGCGAATACTATGATGGCGCCAAGGTTGTGCTCGATAGCAATAAGTCCGGCGAGGCGGTCTTGCGTTCGCTCGAATCGATCAAGGAAAATGTCTTCAAGAAGAGGGACTTGAATGATGAGTCAGTCAAGGAGGTGTTCAATACGATTACGGTCGATAATCAGAAAGCCACGGCCGTCTATCTGGAAAAGAGCCGCTTTATTGCGGGACCCACCTTGCCAGAAAGCCGCACCAGCCGCTTGTCGAATAGCTTGCTGGCGGGTTTTCTGACCGGTCTGGCGTTCTTCTCGTTGTTGGTGTTCGGCCGTAGCTGGTGGCGGGCAAACCGGTTGAAGTTGGCTGACTAACTGTCGTCACAATGACCGCCATGTGCTGGCGGAATGGAAATGCCCATCCTGGCAGGCAACGGCCAGGATGGGCATTTCAGTTTACTGCAGGCGCGGGGAGCCGCTTCTCATTTTTCGTCACTGTTGTAGCAATGCGGGCAAGATACCTCGTAGACATATTCCGGCGCCAGTTGCTGGCGCGGCGTGACGACGGCGCGGCACACAAAACATTGCACGGTTTCCGTCGGTTCCAGTTTCGGGTTCAGGGCCGTGCGGTAGTCGAAGACGAAGCAGTCGCCCGTGTAGTGCTCGCCGCCCACTTCCTCGAAATATTTCAAAATGCCGCCGTCGAGCTGGTACACGCTGTCGTAGCCGATTTCCTTCATGTGGATGGCGGCCTTTTCGCAGCGGATGCCGCCCGTGCAGAAGGTGACGACGGTCTTGCCTTCCAGTTCGTCCTTGTGGGCGGCGGCCACGGCCGGGAATTCCGTAAACTTGTCAATACGGTAATCGAGCGTGTTGTTGAACGTGCCCACGTCCACTTCAAAGGCGTTGCGCGTTTCCATCATGACCACCGGTTTACCCGCGTCATCGACGCCGGCATCGAGCCAGCGCTTGAGCGTATGCGCGTCGACGGACGGGGCGCGGCCCAGTTCCGGCTTGATCAGCGGCATGCGCATGGTGATGATTTCTTTTTTCAGCTTGACCAGCATGCGCTTGTGCGATTGCTCGTTCGACAAGCTTTCCTTCCATTCCAGATCGGCCAGACGGTCGTCGCTGCGCACCCAGGCGAGGAAGCTGTCGATATGCTCGCGCGTGCCCGACAGGAACATGTTGATACCCTCCGGTGTCAGCAGGATCGTGCCCTTCAGTCCCAGCGCCAGGCATTGCTCCTGGTACAAGGGACGCATGGCTTCCGTATCGGCCAGCGTAATGAATTTATACGCGGCGATATTGACAAACGTGGCGGCCGGCGGGCAGACGGTGGCGGAAACGGCGGGTGTTGCTGGGGTGATGGCTTGCATGATGGCGATCGGCTTAGACTGAACAGCCGATATTATAAGCCCGACAGGCCAGGCAGGATACCCGGTCCGTACGCGCGACGCGGTAGAATAGACCCCATTGAATTTTGCACGAAACGGTACACAGGATGGAAATGGTAATGCAAGAGGCCGGCGCTCCGGCAGGTTCACCGCAAGCCCCGCAAGGGCCCGCATTTGTCCACTTGCGCGTGCATTCGGAGTATTCGATCGTCGACGGCCTGGTGCGCATCGACGACGTGGTCAAGGCGGCGGCGAAGGACAAGCAGGTGGCGCTGGCCGTCACCGATCTGTCGAACTTGTTTGGCATGGTCAAGTTCTACAAGGAAGCGCGCGGCAAGGGCATCAAGCCCATCGTCGGCGTCGACGTGTGGATCACGAATGACGACAACCGCGAAAAACCGTCGCGCCTGCTGTTGCTGGCGAAGAACCGCATGGGCTATCTGCAGCTGTGCGAACTGCTGTCGACGGCATGGCTGACGAACCAGTACAAGGGGCGCGCCGAACTGCGCATCGAGTGGCTGCAGGCGCTGGCGACGAATACCTACGACCTGTACCCGGGCGAGAGCGCGGCGAATGGCTTGATCGTGTTGTCCGGCGCGCATTTCGGCGACGTCGGCATCGCCATCGAGAATGGCAACCTGGCTCTGGCCGAGCGCAATGCGCAGCGCTGGGCCGAGATTTTCCCTGGCCATTTCTATATCGAAATCCAGCGCGGCGGCCAGGCCAACCAGGAAGCGCAGGTGCGCCATGCAGTGGCCCTGGCGGCCAAGCTGGGCTTGCCCGTGGTGGCCACGCATCCCGTGCAATTTATTTCCCCTGAAGAATTTATTGCCCACGAAGCCCGCACCTGTATCGCCGAAGGCGAAATGCTGGCCAACGCCAAGCGGGTAAAGCGCTTCAATGACAGCCAGCGCTTCCTGTCGCAGGCCGACATGGCGGAATTGTTTGCCGACTTGCCGGCCGCGCTGGCCAATTCCGTGGAAATCGCCAAGCGCTGCAACCTGACCTTGACCCTGGGCAAGCCTCAATTGCCGAATTTCCCCACGCCGGACGGCATGACGATCGACCAGTTCCTCGTCGCCGAATCGCAGGCGGGCCTGGAAAAACGGTTATTGCAGCTGTATCCGGACCCGGAGCGCCGCGAAAAGGAACGTCCGCGCTACGAGTCGCGCCTGAAATTCGAGACCGACACGATCTGCAACATGAAGTTCCCCGGCTACTTCCTGATCGTGGCCGAGTTTATCCAGTGGGCCAAGGAAAACGGCGTGCCCGTCGGCCCGGGCCGCGGTTCGGGCGCCGGTTCGCTGGTCGCGTATTCGCTGCTGATTACCGATCTTGATCCATTGCAATACAACCTGCTGTTCGAGCGCTTTTTGAATCCCGAACGCGTCTCGATGCCCGACTTCGATATTGACTTTTGCCAGGAAGGGCGCGACCGCGTCATCCAGCACGTCAAGGATTTGTACGGCAAGGAGGCCGTCTCGCAGATCGCCACTTTCGGTACCATGGCGGCCAAGGGCGCAATCCGCGACGTGGGCCGCGTGATGGACTTCGGCTACAACTTCTGCGACGGCATCTCGAAGCTGATCCCGTTCAAGCCCGGTAAGCCCGTGTCGATCGCCGACGCCATCGAGGAAGAGCCGCTGCTCAAGGAACGCCTGGAAAACGAGGAAGAGGTCAAGCAGCTGCTGGACCTGGCGCAGCAGGTCGAAGGCATCACGCGCAATATCGGCATGCACGCGGGTGGCGTGCTGATCGCCCCGGGCAAGCTGACGGATTTTTGTCCGCTGTACACGCAGGGCGGCGATTCGGGCGTCGTGTCGCAATACGACAAGGATGACGTGGAAGCCGTCGGCCTGGTGAAGTTCGACTTTTTGGGTCTGACCACGCTGACGATTCTCGACCGCGCCGTGCGCTACATCAAGCAGCTTGATCCCGCGCAAGCTAATTTCGATCTGGCAACATTGCCGCTGAACGACAAGCCGTCGTATGACTTGCTGACCAAGGCCAAGACCGTGGCCGTGTTCCAGCTGGAGTCGCGCGGCATGCAGGGCATGCTGAAAGATGCGCGTCCCGACCGTTTCGAAGACATTATCGCGCTCGTGGCGCTGTACCGTCCGGGCCCGATGGACCTGATTCCCGATTTCTGCAAGCGCAAGCACGGCGAACGCTTCGATTATCCCGATCCGCGCACGGAATCGATTCTTTCCGAAACCTACGGCATCATGGTGTATCAGGAGCAGGTGATGCAGATGGCGCAGATCGTCGGCGGCTACTCGCTGGGCGGCGCCGACATGCTGCGCCGCGCCATGGGTAAAAAGAAGGCCGAAGAGATGGCCGAGCACCGCGAGATCTTCCGCGCCGGTGCGGCGAAAGATGGCTTGACGGCGGAAAAGGCCGACGAGATCTTCGACTTGATGGAAAAGTTCGCCGGCTACGGTTTCAACAAATCGCACGCCGCCGCTTACGCCCTGCTGTCGTACCACACGGCGTATTTAAAGGCGCACCACACGGCCGCTTTCATGGCCGCCAACTTGTCGCTGGCCATGGACGACACGGACAAGATCAAGATTCTGGTGGAAGACTCGCTGGAAATCTGCAAGCTGACCTTGTTGCCGCCAGACATCAACGAATCCGATTACCGCTTCATGCCGAGCGGTGCGGCGCCGTCCGTGAGCGGCAAGAAAGTCACGCAGATCCGTTACGGCCTGGGCGCCGTGAAGGGCTCGGGCCAGAACGCCATCGAAGCCATCATCGCCGCGCGCGAGGCCGGTGGACCTTTCACGAGCCTGTTCGATTTCTGCAAGCGTGTTGATAAAAAGCAAATCAACCGCCGCACCATCGAGTCGCTGATCCGCAGCGGCGCCTTCGATTGCCTGAAGGTCGACCGCGCCATCCTGCTCGCATCCGTGGCCTTCGCCATGGAGTGCGCCGACCAGGCCGCCAAGGCGGCGAACCAGGTGAGCCTGTTCGGCGGCGACGACAGCGACATGGTGGCGCCGCCCGAGTACGTCAAGGTGCCCGTGTGGAGCGATAAACAGCGTCTGACGGAAGAAAAGATCGCGCTGGGCTTTTACCTGTCCGGCCACCTGTTCGATTCGTATGCGCCCGAGGCGCGCCGTTTTGCACGCACGAAATTGTCCGAACTGTCGCCGTCGCGCGAGCCGCGCATGATGGCCGGCGTCATCACGGGCTTGCGCACGCAGATGACGCAGCGCGGCAAGATCCTCATCGTCACCCTGGACGACAAGAGCGGTACCGTCGAGGTGACGGTGTACGGCGAATTGTTCGATTCCAACCGGAAAATCTTCAAGGAAGATGAATTCCTCGCCGTCGTGGGCAAGGTGTCGGAAGACCGTTTTTCGGGCGGCTTGCGCATCACGGCCGAGAGCGCCTTCGACATCATCGCCGCGCGCGTGCAGTATGGCCGCCAGCTGGGTTTGACTTTGCCCACGACGCTGGACATGAAACGCATCAGCGACGTGATCATGCCGCACCGGGCTGTGGATGGCTTGCCGATCGCAGCCAAGGTCAGCCCGCAAGGCGTCAGCTGCGTGCTGCAGTTTGGCGACGAGTGGAAAGTGGCGCCATCGGATGAATTGCAGATGGCGCTGGAGCAAATGCTGGGCGCGCAAGAGGTGGCGGTCGAATACTGACCGGCACTGCCCGGCGCGTACAGCAAAGCCAAACCGCAGGCATGCAGGTTTGGCTTTTTTCGTTTACATGTCTTTCAGGCCCGTGATCGCATAACCCTTGGCAGCGATTTGCTGGTGCGGCTGTTCGATATGGTAGTCGGGCAAGACCTGGGCATCGTCGGCCACTTCGCTGGCGCGTACTTCCAGTTGCCAGTCGGTATTGGTCACTTCTTCCGGAATGAGCTTTCCTTCCGGCACGGCGAGATAGGAAAAAATGCCGTCGTGCTCGGCCCGGCGGTAGATGTCTACGCGCATGAATGCCTCCTAGTAAGCGTTGGGGGAACCGGCGCACCGCAGTGCATGCCGATAACGCTAGCGTAACAGGATTGTGCCGCGCACGGGTTGAAGCGCGTGCGACAGGAACGGCGATGCGGAAGTGACGGCGAGCAACGACGCGAGGGCGGGCGCCGTGCGGTGGCCGGGGAGCTTCAGGCGGCAGCGGAAGCGTAGTCGTCGTCGAGATCGGCCGATAGCCCCACCTGGTTGGCAGCTGCGGCAGCGCCTGCCGTGGCGACCTGCACGGGGCTGCGATGGGCGTCGAGACCGCTACGCAGGCTGCTGATCATGGCCAATGTCAGTTCGTGGCGCTTGCGGGCTTCCGAACGTTTCTTTGAAGGAATTTCTTCCAGGGCAGGCAAGGGCAGATTTTCGCATGGCAATTCGAAGTCGCCATCCTGGCGTGCCTGGGCGCCCAGTTCTTGCCAAAGGGAATTGTAGTCGGCGAACAGACGGCTCTTTTTTGCGGCGTGATGCACGGCGCGGTTGGCGTTGCCTACAAGCACCATGGTGCGGCAGCCATGTTCATGCCCCAACTGGCGCACCAGGCGCACCATCAGGGCCTTGGGACGCATGCCATGCAGGTCGCGCGTTGCCTCGCGCACGCGGCGCAAGCCTTCCGCGCCGTGCGGACCCTGGATGCAGCCGATGCCCACGCCCATGCTGGCGCGCGCGCGGGAACCGAAAAAGGTAAACGCGACCGAGTAAAGCATGTCATCGCCATGCACCAGTTGCAGAACCATCTCGCCTTCGCGGTCCATCGGTTGTAGCGAACATAACTGCAAATGGTAGGGCGCGCCCGACTTTCCCGGCACGGTGCCCAGCCGCACCGGCGCGCGCGCCGCTTGCGCCATCAGCTTGCCCCAGCCTTGTTGCAGGATGAAATCATAGTGTTCGACCAGCATGGCGACGCGCTGGCGGCACGACAGATTCGTGCTCAGATAATGGCGGTACACCTTGTGCATCATGCGCGGATAGGCTTGCAGCAGCTCGTGGAACACGGGATGGGAATTGAGCAGCTGCAGCCAGATGCGCGTCTGCCGGCGCTGCAGCTGTGCCCGCAATTGCAGCTTGAGCAGCTCGCGCGTGCGCGACATGCCTGGCGGCATATCGGTCAAGCCTGCGTGCAGGGTGATGGTTGGTGTCATTAATTAGTTTCCATGAGGAATGTGAATGGGGCGTGGCGCCAGCGGCGCTTCAGGCGGGCGGCGGCCCGCTCATGCCGTCGGTATCGGCCAGCAATACCGTGGCGCTGCGCGTGGCGCGCGCCAGCTTGCGCGCCAGCGCGCCGGCGAAGCGGCGCTGCCAGGGGCTGTGCCGGAGGGCCGGCAGGACGATTTCGTGGCAACCGAGCAATTCAGCCGTATCGAGTATCGTAAACAGCAGCTCGCCGGCGAAAATATGGGTACTGAAGGCGAGGTGAGAACGGCTCAGGTAGAGTCCTGCCTCGTGCATCATCTGCTGCGTGGCCAGGTCCAGTGCCTGGCATGCGCTGGACCCGTGCCGGGGCAGGCCGTCGGCCTGGCGTGGCGGCGCCGGTGTCACGTGCAACAGGTTGACGCGAACCTTGATGCCCCATTCCTGCAGGCGCCTGGCATAGCGCGCGCCGTAGATGATGTCGCTGGTGCGCTTGACGGGCAGGAGCAGCAGCAAGGTATCCTGGCCCGGCATGCCGCACGCGCCCGCGGCGCTGTCGGCGGCGCGGTGGCGTTGCGGGGCAAGACGCGATGCATGCATGGCAGGGAGGATCTGGTCGGAAAATCATGTCATCTTATCCATGCCATCCCCCCCTGTAAATTGGCGAAACAGCGTACGGGTTCCCCTTATGCCGCCCCCGTTTCAATAGCGGTAGGTGACGTACACGGCACCGATCGGCGCCGTCTTGCGCTGCACGATGGGGCTCTTGGCCGCGTCGCCCAGGCGGCTCTCGACGCCGACCAGGGTATTGATACCCCAGCGCGCATCGAAGCGGTGCTCCCAGTTGATGGTGGCCTGCGCCTCATAGAAACCGCCCTTGGGCGTGTATTGCTTGAACGATGTATTGGCGGCCTGGGTGGCCGTCACGCCATACATGGTTTGCACGTACTTGCGCTCGCCCCAGCCCAGCTGGCCGCCGATGCTCACGCTGTCTTGCTGCACGCCCTTGGCATCGGCCCGGCCGTACACCTGGCCAGTCGCGCCGAAATGCACATTCGCGCCATTTTCGCGGTTCGACAGGGGAATATCGCTCGACACGCTCAGCGACAGGCCCGGCAATGGCGAATAGCCGGCGCTGAGCAGGGCGCTGGCGTTGCCCTTGACTTCGCCCATGCCCTTCAGATAATCGCTGCCGCCGAAACCGTTCACACCCGTGCGCTTGTGGTCTTCGCGCTTGCCGCGGTAGCCCAGCCCGGCGCTGTAGCTGAAGGGGCCGGCCTGGCTGCCATAGCCGATGCCGCGCGAGGTGCTGATGAACACGCCATTGGCCATGGCGTAGTCGAGGATGATCAGCGGCGAGGCCGACAGCTTGTCGGAGCCGGAGTAGCTGGATACGGCGGCGACGCCGCCGCCGATGGTGAAGACATTTTCCGCTGGCGGTTCGGCCGCCGCGGCGGCCAGCGGGTTGAGGATCATGCCGCTGGCGAGTGCCAGCGAGGTCAGCAGGGTTGTGGGTGCGTGCATGGAGTGTTCCGTCAGGTGGAGAACCGAGTCCGGAGTGGCTCGATTGACTGCGGACAGTATCGGTCCTTGCCATGAAGGAAAAATGAGCCTTTTATTAAGATTGCATGAAGAAGGCTTCTTTACCCATTCTTCAGCTTGCGGTGGTTTAATACTCACCATGAAGATACTGCTGATAGAAGACGATATGGACCTGGGCAACGGCGTGCGGATTGCCTTGCGCGACCAGGGCATGCAAGTGGTCTGGGTGCGCAGCCTGGAAGACGCGGCGCGCAGCATCGAGCACGACAGTTGCGAACTGGTGCTGCTGGATCTGGGCTTGCCCGATGGCGATGGCCTCGATTTGCTGGCCCGGTTGCGCGCGGCCCGCCTGCCGGTGCTGATCCTCAGCGCCCGCGACACGCTGGAACAGCGCTTGCGGGGCCTCGATGGCGGCGCCGACGATTACCTGGTGAAGCCCTTCGTGCTGGCCGAGCTGCTGTCGCGCGTGCGCGCGCTGGCGCGCCGCAGCTATGGCTTCGACGGCGACACCATCGAGCTGCGCGGCCTGCTGCTGCAGGTGCCCACGCGCCGTGTCAGCGTGCACGGGCGACCGGTGGAGCTGACGGCCAGCGAATATGCCTTGCTGAAGACCTTGCTGATGCGCGCCAACCGGGTCATCACGCGCCGCGTGCTGGAGGAGCATATCCTGCCCGGCGGGCTGGCCAATGCCAGCAATACCCTGGATGTGCATATGGGTAACCTGCGCCGCAAGATAGGCGAAGGCTATATCCGTACCGTGCGCGGCGTCGGCTATGTCATCGACCAGCAGGGCGAGACATCGGCCCAGCCGGGTGCCGGCGCATGATGGGGCGTTTCTGGGCCACGCTGCGCCAGCCTACCCTGGTGCGCCGCCTGATGATGGCGCAAATGCTGATGCTGACCATGGTGTGGAGCCTGGCCGTGGCGTATGTGCTGGTCGAGGGAGCGGACGAAGCGAGCACGGTGAGCCGCAGCGTCCTGCACGCCATTATCAGCGTGGCCGATAATCTGGCCGAGCAGCCGCAGCGCCAGGAACAAAGCTTGCGCGCCATCGACGCAGCCTTGCGCGAGGAGTTTGAAACGGGAAAAGTGCCGGAACTGGCGCCGCGCATCCTGGTCTGGCGCGAGGGCAAGCTGGTCTACAAGTCGCCCGATGCGCCCAGCGGCATCCGCAGCGCCGGCCCGGAACAGATGGAAGTGGTGTACATCAAGGGCCAGGCCTGGCGCAGCCGCAGCCTGGCCGAGGGCAACACGCGCGTGACGGTGCTGGAAGCGGGAGGCGCCTGGCAATTGTTCATTACGATCAATTCACGCGGTTACTACCTGCTGCCGTTGCTGATCAGCCTGCCGTTCCTGCTGGTGCCGGCCTGGCTGTCGATCCGCCTGGCCATGCGCCCCTGGCGCAAGCTGGCGCAGGAGGTGGCGGCGCGCGGGCCACAGGACTTGCGTCCGCTGGAGTTCAAGCCGCCGCATGGCGAACTGGCGGCACTGGTCGACAATATCAATGCCCTCCTGCAGCGGGTCGATGCCAGCGCTGCGCGCGAACGCAGCTTCATCGCCGATGCCACGCATGAGCTGCGCACGCCGCTGGCGGCCATGCGCGTGAATGTCGAGGCCTTGCAGGGGCAGGTACATGATGCGCGCCAGCAAGAGCTGCTGGACGGTATCTTGAACAGCGGCAACCGGGCCGCGCGCCTGGTGGGCCAGCTGCTGCAGCTGACGCGCAGCGAAGTGCAGGCGGGCGCGGGCGAACTGCCGCGGCGGCAGGCGCTCGATACCTTGTTGCAAGACCGCCTGGCGGCGCTGTCCGGCCTGGCCCAGGCGGGCGAGATCGAGCTTGAGTTGCAAGCCAGCATCTCGCTCAGTGTGCCCGGACAGCGCGAGAGCCTCGTTTCGCTGATCGACAACCTGGTGGAAAACGCCATCAAGTACAGTCCGCGCGGCAGCAGCGTGACGGTGTCGCTGCATGCGGAGCGGGGCCAGGCCGTGCTGCATGTGGCCGATCAGGGGCCGGGCATTGCGCCGGCGCTGTATGACCGCGTGTTCGACCGCTTTTTCCGCGCGCCGCAGCAGGCGCAGCCAGGCAGCGGCCTGGGCTTGTCCATCGTCGCTTCCGTCGTGCGCCAGCACGGCGGCACGATTCAGTTGCACCGCGGTAATGGCGGCCTGGGTTTGCTGGTGGAGGTGCGCTTGCCGTTGGCCGAGGCCTGATCGTGCTGGCAGCGCTTGCGATATTGCCTGAAAATTATTTCATGTGCTTATAACGCAAGATGGCATGGCGTGGCGCACGCTTGCGATGCATAATGCGGGACAGTTAAAAAAACACCGTTATGCACCCATTCCTGTCCCGCTACTTGCCGTATCCCGCCTTTGTCGGCCTGTACCTGCTGTTTGACTGGGCGACGTATATCGACCCGATGTACGGGCTGAACATCACCCCGTGGAATCCCGATCCCGCGCTGGGCCTGGTATTTTGGCTGATCCACGGCCGCAAGGCGGCACTGCCGTGGTTTATTGCCCTCGTGGCTGGCGAGGTGCTGGTGCGCGGCATGCCGGCAGGCCTGCCCTTGACCTTGCTCTGTTCGGCGTGGCTGGTGCTCGGCTATGGCGGTATCGGCGCGGCACTGCGCTGCAGTTTCAGCAGCAGCGATATCTTCGACAACCGGCGCCGCCTGAGCGCCTGGGTGGGGATCGTCCTGTCTGGCACCGTGCTCAATGCGCTCGGCTATATTTCCCTGCTGTCGCTGACGGGGCGCATCCCGGCTGGCGAATGGGGGACGGCCGTATGGCGTTTCGGCATCGGCGACACGGTCGGCATGCTGGTGTCGATGCCGCTGATCTGGGTGCTGTTCAGCGAGCGGGGGCGCGAACGCCTGCATGCCGCCGTCTGGCGCTGGGAAACCCTGGCGTATCTGGCCCTGGCCAGCTTCGTGCTCTGGAGCGTTTTCGGTTCCATCGTGCGTTCCGAATACAAGCATTTCTATTTCCTGTTTCTCCCCGTGATCTGGGCTGCCTCGCGCCAGGGCTTGCATGGCGCCATGCTGGCCGTGTTTGTATTGCAACTTTGCATCATTACCCTGGTGAAATGGACGCATGCGGTCGATATCCAGTTTTATGAATTGCAGCTGCTCGATGCCGTACTGGCATTGGTGGGCTTTTTTATCGGTATCGTCGTCGATGAAATGCGGCAAGTGGCTGACGAACTGAAACACACGATGCGCCTGGCGGCTGCCGGCGAGATGGCGGCCGCGCTCGCGCACGAGCTGAACCAGCCGCTGACGGCCTTGTCGACCTATGGCAAGGCGTGCGAATACCTGCTGGAACGGGGCGAGAAAGGCGCCTTGCTGCAAGGCGCCATCGGGCACATGATCGTGGAATCGGGACGCGCCGCGGACGTGGTGCGCCGCTTGCGCGACTTTTTCCGTACCGGCGCGATGCAGCTCGAAGCGGTGGAGGCGAGTGCCTTGATCGCGGGCATGGCGCGCCAGTTCACGCCGCTGTTCCACGAGCATGGCATCGAGCTGGTGCTGGCGCCGCCGTCGCCGCTGGCCGTCAATGCCGACCGCCTGCAAATCGAACTGGTGCTGCGTAATTTGCTGGCCAATGCACAGGATGCGGTGATGGGCCAGCCGCGCGGCCAGCGCCGCATCACGGTGTCGGCCGAGCGCCTCGAAGGCGGGCGGTTGCGGCTGTCCGTGGAAGATAGCGGGCCCGGCATTTCCAATAGCCTGGCGGCACGCCTGTTCGAACCGTTTGTCTCGACCAAGGCCAGCGGCCTGGGACTGGGGCTGGTGCTCAGCCGCAGCATCGTCGAAGCGCATGGCGGCCAGCTTTGGGCCGAAGTGGGCAAGCATGGCATTTTTCGTTTTATCCTGCCCCTGGCGCGCGCCAGCGCGGCCGCTACAGGAGAGTATGGTGACAAGTAATTTGACGGTGTTTATCGTGGACGACGATCCCGCCGTGCGCGATGCGCTGGGTTTGCTGTTGGGCATACGCGGCTACCGCACGGCCCTGTTTTCCTGCGGCGAGGATTTCTTGCACAGCTGGCGGCCCGACTGGGCCGGCTGCCTGCTGGTCGATATCCGCATGTCCGGCATGGATGGCCTGAGCCTGCAGCGCCGCCTGCTGGAGCTCGATTGCATGTTGCCAATTATTATCATTACGGGACATGGCGACGTGGCGCTGGCACGCCAGGCATTCAAGGCGCAGGCCAGCGATTTCCTGGAAAAGCCGTTTGACCACGACAAGCTGCTGGCCGCCATCGAGGAAGCGTTTTCGCGCGAGGCGCATGCGCGCGGCCAGTTGCAGCATCAGGTGGCGGGGCAAGCCTTGCTGCGCACCCTGACGCCGCGCGAGCGCGAAGTGATGCAGCTGGTGGTGACGGGCCAGCACAACCGCGATATCGCTCCGGCACTCGGCATTTCCGTGCGCACGGTGGAAGTGCACAAGGCGCGCCTGATGGACAAACTCGGTGTGGATAATGTGGCCGACCTGGTGCGCATCAGCATGCTGGGCACCGGCTAGCCGCGCTAGAGCCGTCTAGGCGATGGTCTGCAATACCTGATCGACCGAGATCGCCTTGACCCAGTCGCTGCGCCGCGCCACCGTGATGACGGTGCTGTTGGCGCTGTCGAAGGGAGCCCATTCCGGATTCTTCTTGCGCATCAATGCCACCACGGGCACATGCACGGCGTTCGCCAGGTGCATGATTGATGTTTCCACCGAAATAATCAGGTCGCATTGCGCCAGCATGGCCGGCAGCTGGAAGAAGTTGTCGACGGCGCTGAAGGCGTGTGTACGCGGCAAGCCATGCGCCTGCACGACGGCATTCACCTTGGCCAGTTCCTGCGGCATGGCATTGATCAGGAAGCAGGCATGCTGCCATTTCGGCATCGTTTGCATGCGCGCGATCAGCTCGGCAATGCGCTCCAGCGGCCAGCCGCGCTTGTGTGACTTGGCAAACGGGTTCAGGAGTACGAGAGGACCCTGGCGCGGGGCAAAGCCCCAGGCGGCCAGCTGCTCCTGCGCCTGCTGCAGTGCGTGCTCGGGGATGTGCACGAAAGGGTAGCGTTCGGCCACGGGAATGTCGAGTCCCGTCAATTGATGGAACCAGTCCGCATAGACGCTGCTGATATGGTGCTCGCCGGCATCCTGTCCCGCATACGATGCCAATACGGCATCGATCTTGCGGTAGGCCAGGTAATGCCAGGGGCGAAGCGGGCTGAACGGTTTGCGCGTGCCGATCACCAGCCCGTTCGGGCTGATTGCGCGCGCAAGATCCGCATATTGCTGTGGCCGTACGTGGGCCAGCGAGACGACGACAGGATAGTGCTCCGCCTTGGCCTCGCGCAGCGACTCTTCATAGAGCGCGGGGCTGTAGGTCTTGCGGTATACCTTGGCGAACAGGCCCGACTGCTCTACCCAGTCGTACAGCGAATAGGTGCGCAAGCCTTCCCATTGCCTGGCATCGGACGTGCGGCGTACTTCGTCGACCCACAGGTGGATCTGAATATGAGGGTAGGCCGCGGCAAAGGCGCGGAAACCATTTTGCAGGTAGGTAAAGTCTCCCAGCGCCAGATGGGCGATGAAAAGAATTTTGTCCGACTTTTGTAACAGTTCGGCGGGAATCAAAGGCGTCATGTATCAGTACGATTTCAGGTATTCATTCGATGGTGTCAAACCACTTGCTGGGAAAATTGCAGGCGATGCAGATTGGCATACGCGCCGTCGGCATCCAATAATTGCTGATGACTGCCGGTTTCCATTATTTTCCCATGTGACAATACCACGATACGGTCCGCGCGTTCAATTGTAGATAGTCGATGAGCAATAACTAATGTCGTTCTGCCTTGCATCAGGTGCTCCAGCGCTGCCTGCACGGCCCGTTCCGCCTCCGTATCCAGTGCCGAGGTGGCTTCATCGAGGATCAGGATGGGAGCATCCTTGTAGATGGCGCGGGCGATGGCCACGCGCTGGCGCTGGCCGCCGGACAGGCGCGAGCCGTTGTCGCCCAGGCGCGTTTCCAGTCCGTCGGGCAAGCCATCGATGACGTCCGACAGGAAAGCGGCCGCGGCGGCCGCTTCGACGCGCTGCCGGTCCGGCGCCGCATCGCCATACGCGATATTGGCGGCCAGGGTATCGTCGAACAACACCACCTGCTGGCTGACCATGGCGATCTGGCTGCGCAGGCTGGTCAGGGCGATGTCGTCAATATTCTGCCCATCGAGCAAGATTTCACCGCTGCTGACTGAATAAAAGCCGGGCAGCAGGCTGACCAGGGTCGATTTGCCGCCGCCGGACATGCCGACAAAGGCGACGGTTTGTCCTGGCGCAATGTTCAGGTCGATATGTTGCAGGGCTGGTTCCTGATGTCCGGGATAGGCAAAGCTCACATCCTTGAACTCGATGCGGCCTTTGCTGCGGCCGGCCAGCGGCTTGCCACCCGTGCGTTCCGGCGTCTTGTCGATCAACTGGAAGACTTCCTCGGCGGCGGCCATGCCGCGCTGCAGGGGACCGTTGACTTCGGCCAATTGCTTCAAGGGCGTCAGCAGCATCAACATGGCCGTGATGAAGGAAACAAAGCCGCCGACCGTGATTTGCCCCTGTTCCGACTGGAACAGGGCCATGACGATGACCAGGGCCACGGCGGCGGCCGTGATCACCTGGGTAATGGGCACGGTGGCGGAAAAGGTCGTGGTCATGCGCATGCTGTAGCGGCGCAATTGCTCGGCACGCTCCTCGAACCGGGCCTTCTCGTACTGCTGGCCGCCGAAGATCTTGATCACTTGCTGCGCGCGCGTGGTTTCCTCGATGACCTGGGTCAGTTCGGCGTTGACGGCCAGCGAGTCGCGGTTGAGTTTTTTCAGGCGCTTGCCCGTGGTGCGCACGACGATGGTCAGCACGGGCAGCAGCACCAGGGTCACCAGGGTCAGTGCCCAGTTCAGGTACAGCAGCCAGGCCAGCAGGCCCAGCACGGTCAGCGAGGAGCGCACGATCGAGGTAAATACCTTGGTCACCATCTCGATGATTTGTTGCACCTCAAACATGATGGAGTTGATGACCTTGCCCACCGTGTGCGTGTTGTAAAAGTCGATAGGCAGGTTGAGCATGCTGACAAACATCCTGCGCCGCAACTCGTTGAGGATGCGCGTGGATACATAGCTCATCAGGTAGCTGCTGGCAAAGGTCGAGGTGCCGCGCATGGCAAAGATGCCGATGACGATCAGCGGCACCAGCCAGAAGGAAAAACTGACCTTGCCGCCAAAACCATTGTCGAGCAGCAACTTGAGCGCATATGGCAACAGTGGTTCCGTCGCCGCCGTGACGACCATCGCCAGCAGGGCCAGGGCCAGGTGTTTTTTATAGGGCGCGTGCAGCGCGGTGAGGCGCTTCAGGTCGGGCGTGAGCATCGGTATGGTTCCTTGCAAGGGACAGCAAAAACGGTCAGGCGGAAAACGAGCTCAGGCAAGGCGTTCTTGCTGGCGCAACATGGCCCACAGTATCACCATCGGGAAGGTCAGCATGATGATGCCGATATTCAGGGTTAGCGAACTCGTCGTCAGGCCAAAAATCATGTAGCAGGTGCATAGCACCACGCCGGCCAGCGCATAGGGCTGGGCTGCGGGGGCACTCTGGCGCAGGGCGCGTGCAAACAGGAGCAACGGCACGAGGAAGAGCGCCAACAAGGCCATTACGCCGATGATGCCGCGCTTGACCAGCGTATCGAGGTAGTCGTTGTGGGCATTGGTATGCCGGCGTATGGCAACGTTGGCCTTGCCTTCATCCACCAGCATCGATTTTTGTTCCATGTAACCGTTGCGGCCCAAGCCTGTCCAGGGGCGTTGCTGGTACATGTCTATCGCGGTGCGCCACATTTCCATGCGCTGGCCAATCGACGTGGTCACATTGTCGCTGTCCTGGAACTGTTTGATTTCATTGACAGCCACTTCCACGCGCTGGGGCATGCGGGAGTTGGGAAGTGTATAGGCAAGCAGGAATGCCGCCAGCAGTGCACCGAGCAGAGCGGCCAGATAGCGTGCGCCGCGGCCCTTCGAATAATAGTATGAAAAAAGGCAGCCACAGGCGGGTAACACCAGCCAGCCGCTGCGGCTGCCGCTGATGACGGATCCCAGAATGCCGGACAGGCCACCGGCTAGCAGGAGCAGGCTCCATGCCAGGCGGTGGCGCTGCTTACTTGCCCATCCCATGCCACATAGGGCTAGCATGCCAAGCAGCATGCTGACATTGCCATAGTGGATGGCATTACTGGTTGCCGCTTGCGGGCGGTATACATCGAGTGCGAAAAATTGCCAGGAAGCCAGAGCCGTACCACTGATGGCGCCGATGACCAGGCCGCTCCACCATGCCTCCGGCCGGGGTGGGTATGCCAGCAGCAGCAGCAGCACTGGTGCGGCCAGCAGGGCACGCAGGGGAATGTCGAGTTCGCGCGCCGGATCGGCGTGATAAAGCATATTGGCCGTAAAAATGGCGAAATACAGTAGCAGTGTACCGAGCATCAGATAATCCCGGCGTTGCAGGTTCAGGCGGGGGCGTTTCCATAGCAGCCAGCTGCTTGCGAGCAGGAGCACCAGTGCACCAAGGGAATATCCGCTATTGACAGCCAGCGCCAATGCAAAAAAAAGAAAAACAGAAACAGAAGTCAGGCCGAGCATGAATATCCTTGTTAACGCATGTTGTCGCCACAATGGCAACTGTAGCAACATAAAATAGCCGCCATTGTAATCGAAGGTTCATGCCAAAACGCTCGCATGATATGTGCTTATTAATAACGATTTGACCGTATCCAAGGGCAGAAACGAAAAAACCATGGTTTTTAGCCATGGTTTTTTTGTAAGCAATGGTAACTTGCTGTTATTTTGCTAAGGCAAGAAAGTCCTTGCCATGCGCATCAGGCTGTCGCGGGCACGCGCGTCGCCACGCCCGTGGCGATCGCTGCTTGCGATACGGCAGGCGCGACCCAGCTGCGCAGGCGTTCATCGAATGGCGATGGAATCAGTTGCAGCGGCGTCAGCGCGCTGCTTTCGTGGCCTGGCAATGGCTCCTTGGCCAGTGCGGCGATGGCGCGCACGCAGGCCAGCTTCATTTCTTCGTTGATGGTGGTGGCGCCCACGTCGAGCGCGCCGCGGAAGATGTACGGGAAGCACAGCACGTTGTTGATCTGGTTCGGGTAATCCGAGCGGCCCGTGGCCACGATGGCGTCGTCACGCACGGCATGCACCTTCTCAGGGGCGATTTCCGGATGCGGATTGGCCAGGGCGAAGATCAAGGGCTTGGCGGCCATCGATTCGACCATCTGCGCGCTGACCACGCCGCCCTTCGAGACGCCGATGAAGATGTCGGCGCCGACCATGGCGTCGGCCAGGTCGCGGTCGCTCGTGTCATTCGCGTAGCGCGCCTTGTTCTCTTCCATGCTGGCATCGCGGCCAGGGTAGATCACGCCCTGGCTGTCGCAGACCTTCAGCAGCGATTTGTTCAGGCCCAGCGAAACGAGCAGGTCCAGGCAGGCGATCGACGCCGCGCCGGCGCCCGAGACGGCCACTTTCACGTTACCGATATCCTTGCCCACCAGTTCCAGGCCATTCAGGATGCCGGCCGCGACGATGATGGCCGTGCCATGCTGGTCGTCGTGGAAGACGGGAATGTTCATGCGCTTGCGCAATTGCTGCTCGATGTAGAAGCAGTCGGGTGCCTTGATGTCTTCCAGGTTGATGCCGCCGAAGGTCGGCTCCATGCGCACCACGGTGTCGATGAACAGGTCGGGATCGTTTTCGGCCAGTTCGATGTCGAACACATCGACATCGGCGAACTGCTTGAACAGGCAGGCTTTGCCTTCCATCACGGGTTTGCTGGCCAGCGGGCCGATGTCGCCCAGGCCCAGCACGGCGGTGCCATTGGTGATCACGGCCACCAGGTTGCTGCGCGAGGTGTAGGTGCCGGCCGTGCGCGGATCTTCCACGATGGCTTCGCAGGCGAAGGCCACGCCCGGCGAGTACGCCAGGGTCAGGGCACGGGCGTCGCCCAGCGGTTTGGTTGGCGTGACGGAAATCTTGCCTGCACGGGGTTCCGCGTGATAGGCGAGGGCGGCTTCTTTCAGGTTGAAGGTTTCGCCGTTCTGTTCGGCGTGCTTGCTGTGCGAAGTAGACATAGGAATTCTTGGAGGGGCATACAAGGCCCGAGTGGTCAATCCGAGCCATGGTATGCAAGCGTTTGCACGCTGTCAAGGCTGGATTGTGCTTAAGTCGACCAAAACCGCTTTGAGCAACGGCATTCTTTCAATGCAAGCGTTTGCTCGGTTTTTGACGGAGTGGGGATTTTTTGCGATAAAATCACGGTATTGCGATCCGGGAAGCCCATGACAAACAAGAACCCCACCTTAAGCGACGTCGCGCGGGCCAGCGGCGTGCACTTTTCCACCGTCTCGCGCGTGATGAACCCGGCAACGCGGCAAATGGTCAGCGCCGAGGTGGCCGCGCGCGTGCTGGCCGAAGCGGGCCGGCTCGGCTACCGGCCGAACCGCGCCGCCTCCACCCTCGTCACGCGCAAGTCGCGCATCATCGGCGTGGTCTTGCCCGACATCACGAATGCCGTTTTCCCGCCGATCCTGCTGGGCATCGAGGAAGGCTTGCGCAAGCATGGCTACCTGGCCATCGTCGCCAACGTGGGCGCCGACGAGGAGGAACAGCTGTTCGTCATCAACCGCCTGCTGGGGCAGCAGGTCGATGGCCTGATTTTGGCTACCGCACGGCGCGACGATCCCGTCATCAAGATGTGCATCGACCAGAATGTGCCTGTCGTCACCGTCAACCGCAGCGACGAGACGGGCGTCGCGTCCTGCGTCGTCAGCGACGACGTGGTCGGCATGCGACTGGCCGTGGAACACTTGCTGGCGCTGGGGCACCGCCATATCGCCCACATTGCCGGTCCGGAAAACCTGTCCACCGGCCACGTGCGCCGCCTCGGTTTCCTGGCCGCCATCCAGGCCAGCGAACTCGATCCCTCGCAGGCGTTCGTGTTTGAAAGCAGCGGCTATTCGCGCGAATGCGGCAAGGCGGCCCTGCTGGAACTGCTGCGCCAATCGCCGCAGACGACGGCCGTGGTGACGGGCAGCGACCTGGTGGCCATCGGCTGCTACGACGCCATCCGTGAACTGGGCTTGAGTTGCCCTGAAGATATTTCCGTGGTGGGCCACAACGACATGCCGTACATGGACATGATCCGTCCGCCCCTGACCACCATCCGCATCCGCCACCATGGCATCGGCACGGAAGCGGCCCGGCTGATCCTGCAAACCATAGCCTCGCCCGATTCCCCGGTGCTCGACGTACGCCTGAAACCCGAACTGGTGGTGCGCGAATCGACGGCCGCTCCCAGGGGCTGATGCCGCGCCTGGGGCCGCGCCGCCGCAAGGTGGTACACTGGCGCCCCTCAACGTATTTTGCCCCTCCATCGCCATGACCAAAACCAACACGCCTTCCCCCAAACGCCGCGAAGAGGGCGCTGTCAAGCTGACCGTCAATCCTTTCCTCGATGCCGAGTTTTACGCGCGCATGCGCGACTACACGGAGCGCGATGCGGCCATCATCAAGGAATTGAAAGCGATCGCCGAGATCCGCGCCGGCAACAAGCAAGCCGATCCCCGCCTGGCGCCGTCGTTGCAAGCATTGCGCGATACCGTCAAGAAGGGCTTGAGCTTTGGCGAAATGCTCGAGCGCATGGCCGCCGGCAAGGAAAAAGGCTTGTGGGAACCGTGGATGACGACCTTCGGCATCGAGATCCGCGCCGTCAACTACGGCGCCGGCCCGCGCAACGCCTGCCTGGTGCTGGACCTGGCCGCCAACGCGCCCGCGCACGCCATGTTTGCCAAGGCGGGCATCCAGAACTGGCGCAGCCTGGCGGCAGACGACTGCTCCGTCGTGCGCTCGGAAAAAGCCACGGAAACCACGCCCTTGAAAGTGTATGCCGTGTTTTACCTGGATCCGCTGCCCGCCTGAACCAGCAGCACCAGCGCGAGTACGATCAGCACCACGCCCGACAGCCGTTCCAGTGACGGCAGCGCGCGCGCAAAGCGCTGCCGCAGGGCGGTGCTGCCGATGGCCAGCGCCACCGTCATATCCCACGCCAGCACGGCAAAGACCATCCACGCGCCATACGCCGCCATCGCAGCGGGACTCGTCTGCCTGCTGGCCAGCACGGTGGCCAGGCTGACATAGAACAGCGCATTCTTCGGGTTCAGGATGGCGGAGACAAACCCCATCACGATACCGCCGCGCCAGCGCGCCTTGCCGCTGGCGGGCTTTGCATCCAGGCTGCTCTTGCCCGCATGGCGCAGGAACAGCCAGCCCAGGTGCAGCAGATAGGCGCATCCTGCCAGCCGCACCACCATGAATGCCGTACTGCCTGCCCGCAGCACCGATAGTCCGCCAAACGCCGCCACGATGAACACCGCATTGGCCACGGTGATGCCCATGCAGGTGCCGGCGGCGCCGCGCCAGCCGTGGGCCAGCGAGGTGCGCGCGATCAGGAAAAAATCGGGACCGGGCGACAGCAGGGAAAGAAAGTGGGCGGCGGCGATGAAGAGAAAATCCTGCATGTAAGTCGGCTCCGGCAATGGCGATGCGCGAGTATGCCGGGGCTGGCGACAGCCTGTATTGAAGAAAATTGCAGGTGTTCTAGCCGCCCTGGCCGCGATAGCGCCCCGGCGTGATGCCTGCATGCGCCTTGAAGACGCGCTGGAGATGGCTCTGGTCGGAAAAACCCAGTTCGCAAGCGATGTCCGCCAGTGCGTTACCTGCCTGCACGCCGTCGCGCGCGCGATTGACACTCAGATTCAGCTGGTAGGCATGCGGCGTCATGCCGGTGGCGGCGCGGAAGGCGCGGATCAATTGGTAACGGCTCATGCCGGCCAGTGCGGACAAGGACTCCAGGCTGGCCAGGGGCTGTTCCTGCAGCGCCTGCAGTACCTGGCGCAGCTGCGCGGGGATGCGAGCCGCGCGCGAGGGCAAGGAGGTCGCTCCGCTGGCACTGGCGCAGGCGTGCAGGAAGGCCAGCAGCGCGGCTTGCTTCTCGGCCGGGGGCGCGGGCGAGAACAGCAGCGCATTCATGGCGCAGAACTGCGCGTACAGGGCAGGATCGTGCAGCACGCTGGCGCTGTCTGTGCAAAGCGGGGGGATATTCGCCTGTAGCCACTGCGCATCGAGATGCAGCATCTGGTAGCTCCAGACGGCGTCAGGCAGGGGATTGCAGGCGTGCACGCAGCCGGCCGGCACCAGTACCAGGCTGCCGGCGCGCAGCGCTGCCTGGCGGCCGTGGCTGCCCGTAAACACGCTGCTGCCCGCGTCGACGGCGCCGATGGAAAACGTGGGATGGCTGTGGGGCTTGTAGCACGCCCGGCTGTGACAGGCGCGCCGGCTTTCCACGTGGGGGAGAAACGGGTCGCGCCAGAAGGCGGTGGTGCCCGGCATGACTACATCAAAATCACGTCGTACTGCTCCTGGTGGTAAGCATTCTCCACCTGCAGCGAGATTTTTTTGCCGATGAAGTCACCGAGCATGGCCAGGTGCTGCGATTCCTCTTCCAAAAACAGATCGACCACTTCCTGTGAGGCGAGGATGCGGAATTCGCGCGGGTTGAACTGTTTTGCCTCCCGCAGCAGTTCTCGCAGGATTTCATAGCAGATCGTGCGCGAGGTCTTGACTTGTCCCTTGCCGGCGCAGGCGGGGCACGGTTCGCACAGGATGTGGGCGAGCGACTCGCGCGTGCGCTTGCGCGTCATTTCCACCAGGCCCAGCGGCGAGAAATTGCTCACCGAGACTTTGGTGCGGTCGCGCGACAGGGTGCGTTTCAGTTCGGCCAGCACGGCGTTGCGGTGCTCGGCGTTGTCCATGTCGATGAAGTCGAGGATGATGATGCCGCCCAGGTTGCGCAGGCGCAGCTGGCGCGCGATGGCGTGCGCCGCCTCCAGGTTGGTCTTGAAAATCGTGTCGGCGAAGTTGCGCCCGCCCACAAAGCCGCCCGTGTTGACGTCGATCGTGGTCATCGCTTCCGTCTGGTCGACGATCAGGTAGCCGCCCGATTTCAGGTCGACGCGGCGGCCCAGGGCGCGCAGGATTTCTTCTTCCACGCCGTACAGGTCGAACAGGGGGCGCTCGCCCGTGTAGTGCTGTAATCGCGTCAGCTCGCTAGGGGTGTAGATTTCCGCGAATTCGCGCAATTTCACGTAGTTTTCGCGCGAATCGACCTGGATGGTGGCCGTTTCATCGCCGACGAAGTCGCGCAGCACGCGCTGCGCCAGGTTCAAATCCTGGTGCAGCAGGCTGGTGGCGGGGCGCGTGCGCGCGCCGTGCGTGATGGTGCTCCAGGTCTTGCGCAGGTAGTCGACGTCAGCCTTCAGGTCCGCGTCGGAGGCGTCTTCGGCCATGGTGCGCACGATATAGCCGCCCTTTTCGTCGGGCGGCAGCAGGCTTTGCAGGCGCACGCGCAGCTGTTCGCGCTCCGCTTCCTTTTCGATTTTCTGCGAGATGCCGATGTGCTTGTCTTGCGGCAGGTACACCAGCATGCGCCCGGCGATGGAAATCTGCGTCGACAGGCGCGCGCCCTTGGTGCCGATGGGGTCCTTGATCACCTGTACCGTCAGCACCTGGCCGTCGAAGAGGATTTTCTCGATCGGCGCCGGCGTGGCGTTCTGGCCGTCGTGGCCGCGCGCTTCCCAGATGTCTGCCACGTGCAGGAAGGCGGCGCGTTCGAGGCCGATGTCGATGAAAGCCGACTGCATGCCCGGCAACACCCGCACCACTTTGCCGGAATACACATTGCCGGCCAGGCCGCGCGTGAGCGTGCGCTCGATGTGCAATTCCTGCACGGCGCCCTGCAGGATGAGGGCGACGCGCGTTTCTTGCGGCGTGATATTGATCAGGATGTCTTCGTTCATGGGGGCGCGGGAGTGGAGGCAACGAATGACATCATACCCGGGATCAGGGCAGGGGCAAACCTGCCAGCCGTAGCAACTGTGCAGTTTCGTACAGGGGCAGGCCCATGATGCCGGAATGGCTGCCTTCGATATGCTCGACGAACAGCGCGGCGCTGCCCTGGATGCCGTAGCCGCCGGCCTTGTCGTACGGTTCCGGCGTGGCGCAATACGCGGCGATCGAGGCGGGCGAGAGCACGCC
This sequence comes from Janthinobacterium sp. GW460-12-1-14-LB5, assembly GCF_059423585.1. NCBI lineage: Bacteria > Pseudomonadati > Pseudomonadota > Betaproteobacteria > Burkholderiales > Oxalobacteraceae > Janthinobacterium > Janthinobacterium sp. GW460-12-1-14-LB5. Next base: position 94,430 of record NZ_JBWKYD010000018.1, read on the forward strand.
GAAGCGCACTTGCGACACTTGCGTGCGCTGCTCGGCGAAATCCTTGTAGTGCACGGCGATTGAGGTGAGCACCTCGTGCGTGCGGCCCGACAGCTGCTGCAGCATCGCCACGGCCTCGAGGCGGTTGGCCGGCTTGCCGAGGATGATGCCGTCGATGGTGACGGTGGTGTCGGCTGCCAGCACGGGGCGCGGGGTCAGGTGGCGGCGGCGCACCAGGTCCCACGCGAAGGCGGCTTTTTCATTCGACACGCGGGCCACATAGTCGAGCGCCGATTCGCCGGGCAGGACTTCCTCGGTGACGTCGGCGCCGCGCGGGCCGTCGCTGCGCAGCAGCAGCAATTCGAAATCGACGCCGATCTGGCGCAGCAGTTCGCGCCGGCGCGGGCTTTTGGAGGCGAGGTAGATCTTGTGATCAGCCGTTTTCATGGGGAGTTCAGACGCGGTGGTAGGGGTGGTTTTGCGTGATCGACCAGGCGCGATACAGCTGCTCGGCGAGGATCACGCGCACCACGCCGTGCGGCAGGGTCATGCTGGAAATGCGCAGCATGCCCTCGGCACGCGCCTTGAGTTGCGGATCGAGGCCGTCGGCGCCGCCGATCAAAAAGGCGGTGTCGCGGCCATCCTGCTGCCACGCCATCAACTGCTGCGACAGGCCGACGCTGGTCAGATCCTTGCCGCGTTCGTCGAGGGCGATGATGCGCACGCCCTTGGGCAGGACGGCTTCGATGCGTTCGCGTTCCAGCGCCATCGCCGTGGCGGCGGTCTTGCTGCCGGAACGCTCCACCGGCTTGATTTCTTTCAGCACGATGCGCAATTCCGGCGGCATGCGCTTCGTGTATTCCGCGAAGCCCGTCTCTATCCAGGCCGGCATTTTATGGCCGACCGCAGCGATGATGAGCTGCATCGAGGCTTACGCTTCGACTTTTTTGATACGCTTGATCACGGTTTTTGCCGGTGCAGCATCGGCTGCCGGCTTGGCCGCGCGTGGGGCGCGTACTTTTTTCTCCGGCAGCGCTTTCAGCGCTTTCACGGCGGCTGTCTCGGTCTTGGTAGGCGCGACTTTCACGGTCTTGCCGACGGCTTTCGAAACGGCGGCTTTTTTCGCCGGGGCTTTCTTGGTGGCGGTGGCGGCCGTGGCTTTCTTCGCTGGCGCTTTCTTTTCGATCACGGGCGCAGCTTCCACATTGGCCTTGCTTGCCGCCAGATGGCCGCTGACCTTCTTCGGCTCGTCGCCAGCGGCTTTTTTCGGCGCGCGCTTGGCGGCACCCAGCTTGACCGGGGTGTCGCCCCAGATTTCTTCCAGGCGGTAGTAGGCGCGGATAGGTGCTTGCATGATGTGGACGATCATGTCGCCCAGATCGACCAGCACCCATTCACCGGTGTCCTCGCCTTCCATGCCGATGATGTCGCCGCCGGCGTCCTTGACCTTATTGCGCACCGAGGCGGCCAGCGCCTTGGTTTGACGGTTCGAGGTACCGGAAACGATCGCGATGCGGTCGAACAGGCTGGTCAGGTGACTCGTTTCGAAGACGGCGATGTCTTGGCCTTTGACGTCTTCAAGGGCGTCAACGACGAGGGTTTGCAGTTTTTTGATATCCATTTAGCTTTTGTATAAATTATGTTGTTCAATATAGTCTAGCACTAGCGGGGAAACAAGCGGGTTTGCCCGATTCCCCCGTTGTAATGCCGCACGTATTTCGGTGGCGGAGATATCCACCGCGAAGTCCTGTGCCAGATAAGTCAGACCGTGCGGCGTGTTGCGGATGCTTTCCAGAGACCCCAGGCGGCGCGAAAATGCATCGGCGACCACTTGCGGCACTGCGGCGTCATTCAGCGCGAAGCCGGGGCGGGCCGCGACGCAGATATGCGCGTATTCAAATAATTGCTGCCATTCGCGCCAGGTCGCGAGCCGCTGCAGCTGGTCGGCACCCATCAGGAAAACGATGGAGGCGCGCGATCCCAGCTCGGCGCGTACCTGGCGCAAGGTATCGATGGTGTAGCTGGCCTGGCCATGTTCGCTGCGCTCGATTTCCTGGCGGTCGATCACCACGGGCAGGGGCAGGCCGGCGAAGGCCAGGCCGGCCATCTCGGCGCGCTGCCGGCCGGTGGCGCCCAGCTTACCCTTTTGCCAGGGCGCGCCGGCCGGAATCACGCGCAGTTCATCGGCGTGCAGCAGGCTGGAAAAATGCTTGCCCAGGGCGACATGGCCGATATGCACCGGATCGTAGCTGCCGCCAAGCAGCGTCACACAGGGCATACTGCCCGCCGTACCAGTTTCCCTCACGCCTGCAGCCAGTCGCGATGCACGAGGAAGTCAGTATACAACGCCGCTTCGGGACTGCCCGCTTCCGGGTGCCAGTCGTAGCGCCACTTGACCACGGGCGGCATCGACATCAGGATCGCCTCGGTGCGTCCGCCCGACTGCAGGCCGAACAGGGTACCGCGGTCGAACACCAGGTTGAACTCGACATAGCGTCCGCGCCGATAGCACTGGAAATCGCGTTCGCGTTCGCCGTAGGGCGTGTCCTTGCGGCGTGCCAGGATCGGCACATAGGCGTTGATGAAGGCGTCGCCAGCGCTGCGCAGCATGGCGAAACTGTCGTCAAAGCCCAGGGCGTTGAAGTCGTCGAAGAAGATCCCGCCCGCGCCGCGCGCTTCGCGCCTGTGCTTCAGGTAGAAGTAATCGTCGCACCACTGCTTGAACTTCGGATGCAGTTCCGCGCCAAACGGCGCCAGCGCATCATGGCACACCTGGTGAAAGTGCTTCACGTCGCCCGCGTCGCCGTAATACGGCGTCAGGTCCATGCCGCCGCCGAACCACCATACGGGGGCGCCATCGGCATTCACGGTGCTGAAAAAGCGCACGTTCATGTGCACCGTCGGTGCGTAGGGATTGCGCGGATGCAGTACCAGCGACACGCCCATCGCTTCCCATGCCTTGCCACCGAGTTCAGGGCGCGCGGCCGCAGCCGATGGCGGCAGTGCGGCGCCGGTGACGTGCGAAAAATTCACGCCGCCCCGTTCGAACACATTGCCTTCCTCGATCAGGCGCGAAATGCCGCCGCCGCCCTCGGGGCGCTGCCAGGCATCGGTCAGGAAGGGCTTGCCGTCCTGCGCTTCAAGCGCCTGCACGATACGGCTTTGCAAATCGAGCAAATAAGCCTTGACGGCCGAAGGAGAGGGAGTTGACGACATCGCGTGGGCCGACGAGGCCGAAATAAAAAAGTAAGGACGGATTGTACCCTGTTACGGATTTTTGTGATAGCAAAACCGGCGATGCTGTTGCCGGCCCTGCTTTATTGAGGCGGCTTGTCCTGTATTACCTGCACCTCGAATTGGGGCGCATCCGCGCTTGGCTGGCGGGCGTCTTCCACCATGCTTGCCGCGCGCTGTTGCAGGTCCGTGCGTTTGATCGTGTCGGCCGGCTGCGCCAGCGGTGCCACAGGCACTGGCTGCTCGTGCTTGAACCATGCGCGTCCTGCATACGTCAGCATCGTCAGTATCGCCAGCAGCAGTGCCGCAGCCATGATGGTGGAAGGGCGCGGGCGGGGCCGGCCATACTGGGTCGGCGGTTTGCCAGCGGCGTCGACGATCACGCGCGCCAGTTCCGAGCCGTTCGCGCGCGTGCGCGCTTGCAGCGCCTTGTATTGCAACGGCGATAGCGTGCCGTGTTTCAGCATATGGCGCAAGGCCGCGACGGGCGTGGCGGCCAGGTGACCGGCCGGCAGGCTGTCGTGGGCGGCGTCGCGCTGAAACTGGTTGATCAGGTTCTGCTCGTACAGCGCGTCGACCGCCTCGCGGTTCACCTGCTGCAGCGCGGCGCTGGCCAGTTGCCGGCGTGGTTCGTCGGCAGGCAGCTCGCGCAGCATCTTGAAGAAACGCTCCTCGGGCACCAGTTCGGCGCTCAGCAGCCAGGCCAGCGTCCTGACCTGGCCGGCATTCATCGCCAGTTCCGGCACATCGATGTCTTCGGCGGCATTGTGTGCGCGCTGGATCTCAATGATCTGCAGTTCGGCCAGCGTATCGTCGTATTCGTCGCTGCTGATCAGATCCAGCTGCCGCAGCTCGCCGAGCGGTTTGAGGCGCGGATCGGTACTCATGGCTGCAGGCCTCCGGTCAACAAGCCATACACCATGGACATCACCAGGATCAGCCCCAGCACGATCAGCGCGCCTTTCCAGGCCGGTGGCCGCTGGTACGCGATGCGGTCGTGACCATGGCGCAGCCTGGACGCTTCCACGATTTCGCGCGCCAGTGCGCTGCCATGTTCACGCACGTGCACTTCCAGCGCCTCGAACTGCGCCGCAGGCAGGATGTCGTTGACCACCAGCCAGCGCATGGCGATCCAGGGCGTATAAAACATGCGGTCTGCTGGCACCGCCGCGTGCGCGGCATCGCGCTGGAACGGGTTCAGCAAATCGAGCTCGTACAAGGCGTCGACCTCGCGGCGGTTATAGTGCCGCACGCCGTCGGCCAGCAGCGCCTGCTGCCCGGGCGGCAGTGTGGGCATGCGCTTATCAAGGTCATTTTTCGGCAGCAGATCGGTCAGCAGCAGCCAGCCCAGGGTGCTGACCAGGTCGGCATCCTGCGCCAGTTCCGGCATGTCGACCGGTTCCGCGGGCGGGTGCAGGCGCTCATGGGCGGCGATATCGCGTTCCGAGTTGGCCTCGTCGAGTTCCTGCGCGGTGATCAGGCCAAGCTGGTGCAGCTGCAGCAGCGATGCGTGGGGCGGTTCGATATGCATGGTCTTACTCTGTGACCTTGGCCTGGCGCAGTTCGGCGGCAAATTGCGGCGTCACCGACCAGCCATTGCCGCTCGCGTCGCGCTGGAAGGTGAACTCGCCTTCCTGCATCACTGCCGTGCCGCCGTTGAGCATGCCCAGCAAGGCGTCATTGCGTTCGATCAGCAGGCGGCAGGAATAGACGCCCGGCGAGATTTCCTTGCATGGCGCCAGCGGTTCGATTTCGGCGATTTCGCGCGTGCGCTGCATCGATCGCGTCAGCGAAAAAGCTTGCCGTGGCTGGGGCATGATGCGCGCGCCATCCATGCCGTTGCGGAAAGCTTTTTCCAGCGCCTCGCGTCCCAGGGGCGTGGCTTGCTGGGCAAAGTCGCCATCCTGGATGGTGCCAAAGCGCGCCTTGACCAGCATTGGCTGTGCGCCCACATAGCTGATGCGGCGCTTGCTGCCGCTGTCGTCGCGCGCGACGGTATAGGCATAGTCCATCTTCTTGCCATCGAGTGCTATCGTGGCCAGGCAGCCACGGATATGGTGTGACGAAGCGTAACCCGCTTCTTTTACGTCGTGCAGGCTTGCTTTGCCCGTGCCTTCCGGCGCCGCGTTATTGAGCATGCGTGTCACGGTGGTAAGCGTGTTGGCGGAGTCGCACTCGGGCACGGAATTGCCGCTCATCGCATACCAGACCATGCCGGCCAGCGCCAGCGGCGCGCCGATCAGCCAGGCCAGGCGCGAGCCGGGAAACAGGCCATCGAGGATCACGCCGTGTACCGCCTTCTTGTGCTCATCCTGGCGCCCTTGCGCATGCCGGACCACACGTTTTGCGTCGTCGCTGCCGCCGGACTCGATGCGCTGGGCCACGGACTTGAATTGCGCGCGCGGCAGCAGTCCCACATGCAGCATCCAGTTCAGTGCCTCGCCCGGCGTGGGCAGCAAAACATCGCCCGGCAGGTGCTGCAGCGCCTGTTGATAAAGCTCTGGCGTAATGATCGCTTCGTCGCGCAGATGATCGAGCGATTCGCGATTGAGCACCTCCACCACCTGCTGCAAGATCGACAATCGCAGCGCCAGCTCGTCGCCGCTGAAGTGGCGCGCCACGCTCGACGACAGGCTCGTCACATCCTCGGACGTAACGATCTGGCGCCGGTACAGCCACAGCAAGGTGTCGGGTAGCGGCGTGCCGATGGCGAGCTGCGGCAAGTCGGGATGCGCCAGCGCCTGCTCGCGCTGGCGGCGCGTCAGCAGCTTCAGCACATGCAGCGCTTCGACGGAGGTATGCGTGGACTCAGGTAGATTGCTTGTCATCGGAGGGACTTTATCAAGAATCAAGATGATAAATTTTACAATGCAATCTCGTTTCCCCAGCGTACTATTGAAGTTGCGCCTGATCCAGTTCTGTCCTGAACTGCGGTGTTACTGACCAGTTCTTGCCATTTTTGCTGCGCTGGAAAGTAAAGTCGCCTCGCTGCAGCACCGAGACTGCCAGCACCTTGCTTGCGGCAGCGGGCATAAGGTCGTTACGGGCCAGCAGCAGGCGGCAGGAAACTACGCCGGGCAATACTTCCTTGCATGGTGCCAGCGCTTCAATATCGCCAATTTCACGGTAGTGCTGCGGCGATACCACTGCGTTGAGGTTGGCATGGTAGAGCGGCTTGCCGCGCAGTGCATCCATGCCGGCCAGCACCGCATGCTTCAGCCCATCGCGCCCGATGGGCTGGCCCTGCTGCGCAAAGCCGCCATGCCAGGCGATGTCGGCAAAGCGCGTTTGCACGATGCTCGGATGCGCGTGGTCATACGCCAGCCGGCTTTTGCGGCGGCCTTCCACGCGCGAAATGGTCCAGGCGTACTGCATCGGCTTGCCGTCCTGGATGACGGTGGCCAGGCAGCCACGGGTTTTTTGCGACCAGGCATAGCCGGCCTGTTGGATATCGTGCAGGCTGAATTTGCCATCCGTGACCGCGGCCACGGTTTGTCTTGTGTCGCAGCGTGGCACGGCATAGCTGCTGAACCAGTACCAAGCCAGGCCGGCAACGAGCAGCGAGGCAAGCGCCAGCCAGGCAAGGGGGCTCACCGGGGCATCGTAGTCTGGTGCGGCAAGGCCGGTTGGTATGCTCATGGCGGGGAATGGGGGCAATCAAAATGAAAACGGGCCGGGCGGATCAATTCCGCGCCGGCCCGCCGTGTGATCGTTATGCGGCGATCAATGCTTCAGGCCGCGCCAGCCGATGTCGCGGCGGTACTGCGCGCCGTCGAAGTGGATTTTTTCCACGGTTTCATAGGCCTGCTTCTGCGCCATCTTGATGCTGTCGCCCAGACCCACCACGCACAGCACGCGCCCGCCGTTGGTGACCAGGCGCTCGCCCTCGATGCGGGTGCCCGCATGGAAGGTGACGGAATCGACCGTTTCGGCCGGGATGTCGCCGATCGGCGTGCCCTTGACGGGATCGTCCGGATAGCCGGCGGCGGCCATGACGACGCCAACGGCCGTGCGGCGGTCCCATTCCAGTTCCACGGCGTCGAGCGTGCCGTTGACGGCGTGTTCCATGACGGTGACCAGGTCGGTTTTCAGGCGCGCCATGATCGGCTGCGTTTCCGGGTCGCCCATGCGGCAGTTGAATTCCAGCGTCTTTGGCGTGCCCTTGTCGTCGATCATCAGGCCCGCGTACAGGAAGCCCGTGAACGTGATGCCGTCCTTGGCCATGCCCTGGATGGTCGGAACGATGATTTCGCGCATGACGCGCGCATGCATGGCCGGCGTGACGATGGGCGCCGGCGAGTACGCGCCCATGCCGCCCGTGTTCGGGCCCTGGTCGTGATCCTTCAGGCGCTTATGATCCTGGCTGGTGGCCAGCGGCAGGATGTTCTTGCCGTCGCACATGACGATGAAGCTCGCTTCTTCGCCGGCGAGGAATTCCTCGATGACGATGCGCGCGCCGGCGTCGCCGAACTGGTTATCGGACAGCATCATGTCGACTGCCTGGTGCGCTTCTTCCAGGCTCATGGCGACGACCACGCCCTTGCCGGCGGCCAGGCCGTCGGCCTTGATGACGATCGGCGCGCCCATGGCGTCGACGTAGGCGTGCGCGGGAGCGACGTCGGAGAAGGTCTGGTAGGCGGCCGTCGGGATGCCGTGGCGCTGCATGAAGGCCTTGGCGAAGTCCTTCGAGGATTCCAGCTGTGCCGCTTCCTTGGTCGGGCCGAAGATTTTCAGGCCGCGCGAGCGGAACAGGTTGACGATACCGGCTGCCAGCGGCACTTCCGGGCCGACGACGGTCAGGCCGATGTGCTCCTGCTGAACGAAATCGGCCAGCAATTGCGGGTCGCTGATGTCGAGATTGACCAGGCGCGCATCGCGCGCGGTGCCGCCGTTGCCCGGCGCGACATACACCATCTGTATGCGTTCGGACTGGGCCAGTTTCCAGGCCAGGGCGTGTTCGCGGCCGCCAGAGCCGACTACCAGAATTTTCATAGGGACCGTTCGTTCAGTGTGGGTTGCAGGGCGGCGGTGCCGCCCTTGTGTGCAGAGTGATTAATTCTCAATGAGGGCGTTGGTGAACACTTCCTGGACATCGTCCAGCAGCTCCAGCGCATCGATCAGCTTTTGCATCTTGATGGCGTCGTCGCCCGCATACACGGTTTCCGTCGCCGGCTTCATGATGACTTCGGCAACTTCCGCCTTGAAGCCGGCCGCTTCCAGCGCTTCCTTGACGGCGGCGAAATCGTGCACGGGAGTGACCACTTCGAAGCCGCCTTCTTCGTCGGCGATGACGTCGTCGGCGCCCGCTTCCAGGGCCGCTTCCATCAGCTTGTCCTCGTCGGTGCCCGGCGCGAACAGCAGCTGGCCGCAATGCTGGAACATGAAGGCGACGGAGCCTTCGTTGCCCATGTTGCCGCCGTTCTTGTTGAAGGCGTTGCGCACTTCAGCCACCGTGCGCACCTTGTTGTCGGTCATGCATTCGACGATGACGGCCGCGCCGCCCACGCCGTAGCCTTCGTAGCGCACTTCTTCATAGTTGGCGCCATCGACGCCGCCGCTGCCGCGGTTGATCGCGCGCTGGACGTTGTCTTTCGGCATGTTCGCATCGGCCGCCTTGTCGACTGCCAGGCGCAGGCGCGGATTGGTGATGGCGTCGGCGCCGCCCATGCGGGCCGCGACCGTGATTTCCTTGATCAGGCGCGTCCAGATTTTGCCGCGCTTGGCATCGGTGGCAGCCTTTTTATGCTTGATATTGGCCCATTTGCTATGTCCTGCCATGTCGAATCTTCCTTAGACGGGTGTTCAATTGTGGCCGACATTTTAGCATATCGGCCCCCTGCGAAGCGGCATGGCCGCGTCATCAGGATGACACAATCTGTTGCTAAAGTGACGCGCTTTCACCATATCGAGGGCGCGACATCATGGCAAGTCAAATGGACAGGCGGCAATTTCTGAAATTGGGCGGCTTCATTACCGTCTCCGTGGCCACCGTCGGCCTCGCCGCCTGCGGCAGCACCGATTACAGCGATCCTGGCGTGCCGCTGGCCTCGGGCAGCGACTGGAAATTCCCGCAAAGCGTGGCTTCGGGCGATCCGCGCGCCGACAGCGCCATGCTGTGGACGCGCGTCGTGCCCGCCAGTTTCGACGCCGTCGCGCCCGCCGTTGCCGGCAAGTCGGACGTGGCCGTGCGCCTGATCGTCAGTTCGGCCGACAATACGTCCGCCCTGGGCGGCAACACGGCCCTGGCCGGCACGCCCATCGTCGACGCCAAGTTGCCCCTGAAAGCCGATTTCGACAACACGCTGCGCCACAAGGTGACGGGCTTGCAGCCGGGCCAGGTGTATTTTTACCAGTTCATCGCCGGCGACGTGCGCTCCAACGTGGGCCGCTTCAAGACGGCGCCCGCCGCGACCAGCGACGTGTCGCAGCTGCAGTTCGCCTACCTGACGTGCCAGGACTGGAGCATCAACCACTGGGGCGCGCTGTCGCACATCGCCGCCAACGAAGCGCTCGATTTCATCGTCCACCTCGGCGATTACATCTATGAAACGGTGGGCGAAGCCTTCCAGAGCGGCGCCGTGGAAAGCCGCCACGACCAGCTGAAATTGCCGGACGGCACGTATAAAAGCGGCACGTCCGGCGCGAAATACGCGACCACCGTGGCCGATTACCGCTACCTGTACAAGAAATACCGCACCGATGCACGTCTGCAAGCCGTGCACGAACGCTTTGCCTTCATCGCCGTCTGGGATGACCATGAATTCACGGACGACGCCTGGCAGGACGCTTCCACCTATGAAGGCCTTGTGGCCGCCGACGGCAGCGATTTGCACCAGCCGGCCCGCCGCCGCAGCGCCAACCAGGCCTGGTTCGAATACATGCCGGCCGACGTCACGTTCGATAGCGCCGCGACAACGTTCCAGAACATCCAGATCTACCGCGATTTCCAGTTCGGCAAACTGATGCAGCTGGTGATGACGGACGAGCGCCTGTACCGCGCCGACCATGCAATCGCCGAATCGACCATCAATCCGGCCACGGGCAAGCCGCTGGGCAGCATCGGCAGCCGCTACCTGGTGCCGCAAGCGCTGTTCGACAGCGTGGAAGGCCAGAAGATGGCGGCGGCCACGAAAGCCGGCGCGGACCCGCTGGCGGCCGTCGGCATGCTGGGCAGCACGCAGCGCGACTGGTGGAAGGGCAAGATGAAGGCGGCCACGTCCACCTGGAAACTGTGGGGCAATGAAGTGTCCTTGCTGCGCATGGGCTTGAATGGCACGGATGCGATTGCCACCTTGCTGGCCCTGAGCGCCATGGCGAACGTGGGCAAGGGCATCGCCAGCACCTTGCCGTTGGTGGGCGGCAGCGTGCCATTGGCTTCCGCTATCGTGGCCGCCTCGACGGCGGGTGCATCGACGACCGTGGCACAGGCGGCGGCCATGGCGATTGCCGGCGCGGCCGCCAATGCCGGCGCGCAGGGCGCCGCTGCCGTGGGCGCCGGCTTGAGCACGGCCCAGGCCGGCATCACGGTGGCTGCCTACAACAGCGCTTCGCCGGCGGCCGCTGCGCAAGTGATCGCCTTCGGCTGGATCAAGCCGGATGTGCAGGCCAAGGGCGCCGCCTCAAGCTTTGTCGCCGCTTCCGGCCAGCAAACGGCGCTGGCGCCATTTTTCACGCGCTTCCTGCTCAATTGCGACCAGTGGGATGGCTACAACAGCGAGCGCAAGAATCTGATGGCGCACCTGAAAAACAATGCCATCGGCAACGTGGTGGCGCTGACCGGCGATATCCACTCGTTTTTTGCCGGCACGGTCAGCGACGACTTCGACGCGGCCGGCGGCGGCACGCCCGTCATGGTGGACCTGGTCTCGGCCGGGGTCAGCTCCGATTCCTTCTTCAGCTACCTGAAGTCGGCCGCCGGCGCCATGGGCGACATCGGCACCCTCGTCAGCTATCCGCTGGCCATTCCCGTCACGGGCCTGGGCACCGTCAATCTCGACGTCAACCTGCTCGACTACACCATGGGCAAGGCCGCTCCCACCGTCGACAGCCTGCTGGAGCAATTGCGCGTGCAACTGCGCGGCGCCCTGGCCGCCAAGGGCGTGCCGGAAGCCCAGCTGGACGCGACGGTCGCTGCCATGCAGGCGGGCTTGAAAGCGAGCACTGACTTCAATGCGACCCTGCTGGGCCTGGCGCAGCAATTATCCGGCCTGGGTAACAACCCGTGGATCAAGCACCTGAACACGGATGCGCAGGGCTACACGGTGGTGACCTTGACGCCGGGCAAGCTGGTGGCGCAGTTCAAGCAGGTGAATAAACTGGTCGGCACGGCGGCGCCGGCGAACGTGATTGCGCGGGTGACGACGGCGACGGTGACGGCGGGTGCGGCGGCGGTGGTCATTTCTTAAACTTATTTCTTAAACGTCAACCCCAAAGAAGGCTGGGGTCGGATCCTCAGGGTTCGACCCCGGTATTTGCCGTTGGGGTTATCAGCTTGCTTTCGCTTTTGCCATTACAATCTGGGCATGAGCTCCAGTTCCCCGCAAGCAACCCCTCCATCTATTCCCCGTTCCGTCTACCTCGGTGGCCTGGCCATCGCCGTAGGCGGGGCGGTATTGTTTTCCACCAAGGCCATCGTCGCCAAGCTGCTGTACCGCTACCAGATCGACGCCGTCACCCTGATCGCCTTCCGGATGATCTTTTCGCTGCCCGTGTTCGCCGTCATCGCCTGGTGGAAGATGCGCACGGAGCCGCCGCTGTCGACCAGCGACCGCTGGCGCCTGGTCGGGCTGGGCCTGGTCGGCTATTACCTGTCCAGCTATCTGGACTTCCTTGGCCTGCAATACATTTCCGTGGGTCTGGAACGGCTGATCCTGTTCCTCACGCCCACTTTCGTGCTGCTGATTACCACTGTGTACTTCAAGCAGCGCATCAGCCGCCTGCAATGGATGGCCCTGTTCACCTCGTATTGCGGCATCGTGCTGGTGTTCGTGCACGACTTGCAGGGCGGCGCCAGCAATGTGGCGCTCGGTTCCACCCTGGTGCTGGGCTCGGCCTGTTCGTATGCCGTGTATCTGCTCGGTTCCGGTGAGCTGGTGAAACGCATCGGCTCGATGCGCCTGGTCAGCTATGCGATGTGCGTGGCCAGTTTTGCCTGCATCGCTCAATTTTTTATTTTGCGTCCCGTCGAATTGCTGATCCAGCCCATGCCCGTGTATGGCTTGTCCTTGCTCAATGGCATCTTTTGCACCGTGATGCCCGTCTTCATGACGATGATCGCCGTCGAGCGCATCGGCGCGCCCGTCGCCTCGCAGGCCGGCATGATCGGCCCCGTGTCGACCCTGTTCCTGGGCGCCATGATCCTCGATGAACCGATCACCAATTGGCAACTGGCTGGCACCAGCCTGGTATTGGCCGGTATTTACTTGCTGTCGAAAAAGAAATAATTCCTCCACCCACTGAAAATGTCCTCACCATGAAAACACGCATCGCCCTGATTGCCCACGACAAGAAAAAAGATGACATGATTACCCTGGCGGGCGAATACCTGGATTTTCTCAAGGGCTGTGAACTGTCGGCCACGGGCACCACGGGCGGCCGCCTGATCAACGAGCTGGGCCTGGCGGTCGAGCGCAAGCATTCCGGTCCGTTCGGCGGCGACTTGCAGATTGGCTCGCTGCTGGTGGAAGGCTTGATCGATTGCGTGATCTTCCTGCGCGACCCGATGACGCCGCAGCCGCACGAGCCGGACATCAATGCCCTGGTGCGCGCCTGCGACGTGCACAACGTGGCGTGCGCAACGAATCTGTCGTCGGCGCACCTGGTGCTGTCGCAGCTGCAGGCGCGGGCCGTTGCTGCCGCCTGATTTACCCAGACAAGGAGATAAGCATGAGCGCAACGATTACCACCAAAGCCATCCGCGTACAGCGCGTGGGCGGCCCGGATGTGATGGAATATGTGGATGTGGAACTGCCGCCGCCGGGGCCCGGCGAGGCGCGCGTGAAACACGAGGCCATCGGCCTCAATTTCATCGACGTGTATTTCCGCACCGGCTTGTATCCGCAACCGTTGCCGAATGGCTTGGGCGTCGAGGGCGCGGGCATCGTCGAGGCGGTGGGCGAGGGCGTCACGGACGTGAAGGTCGGCGACCGGGTGGCCTACGCGGCGCGCATCAATGGCGCGTATGCGCAGCAGCGCAACCTGCCGGCGGCCCTGCTGCTGGTGCTGCCCGAGCGCATCGGTTTCGATACGGCCGCCGCCATGATGCTGCAAGGCTTGACGGTGCAATACCTGTTCCACCGCACGGTGGCGCTGAAGGCGGGCGACACCATCCTGTTCCACGCGGCCGCGGGCGGCGTGGGCCTGATCGCCTGCCAGTGGGCCAAGGTGCTGGGCGTGAACCTGATCGGCACGGCCGGTTCCGATGAAAAGGCGGCGCTGGCCAAGGCGCATGGCGCGGCCCACGTCATCAACTACAACACGGAAAACTTTGTCGAGCGCGTGCGCGAGATCACGGGCGGCAAGGGCGTTTCCGTGGTCTACGATTCCATCGGCAAGGATACGTTTACGGGCTCGCTCGACTGCCTGGCGCCGCTGGGCATGATGGTCAGCTTCGGCAACGCCTCCGGTCCCGTGCCGGCCTTCACCCTCAGCGAGCTGGCGTCGCGCGGTTCGCTCTTCATCACGCGCCCGGCCCTGTTCAGCTATGCCTCGAACCGCGCCAACCTGGAAGAGATGGCTGCCTCGCTGTTCGGCGTCGTCAGCAGCGGCGAAGTCAAAATCGAGATCAACCAGCGCTACAATCTGGCCCATATCGCCCAGGCGCACGCGGACCTGGAAGGGCGCAAGACGACCGGCTCGACCATCATCGTGCCATGAGCGGCCCACATGACGGCACGCCGAAATTCGGCCGCCTGCTGATCGTGCTGGTGTTGGCCGTGGCCCTGATCGGCGCGCTGACCTTTGCGGCCGAGGCGTATTACTCATAGGCATAGAACGCAGGCATAAAAAAACCGGCTGGCGCATCGCTGCACCAGCCGGCTTTTTTGTCTTGCCACGAAATTATTCTATTTTCACTTCGACCTTGCGGGGCACGCCGCTCTGGCCGGGGAAGTCGGCAAAGGCGCTCGCCACCATGGCCGGCATCACTTGCGGCGTGGCGCGCTTGTTGCTGGTCGATTGCACGGTCACGTCGTACAGTTTCTTGCCGTTGCGGTCATTGATCGTCACGCGCAATTCGCGTTCGTATTTGTGGCGCACGCTTTCCTCGACATCCATCGGACCATACCAATAGGGGTTGTAGCCGAAGCGGCCATAGCCTGGCCATGCGCCGTAGCGGTAGCCATAGCGGCCAGGCCAGTAGCCGGGGCCATACCAGAATGGGTCGGTGGCTTGCAGCACGCGCTCAGGATAGTCGACGGTGGAAAAATGCATCGCCACGCGCAAATTGGCTGCCGCAGGGCCGGATGCTTCGCCGAAGCCGTGTTTGGCCAGTTCCGCGCGCACCAGGTTCTGGTAGCTGCGGTATTCCAGCGTGTCGTTTTCCGCCGCTGGCGCTTCGAAGACGTACGATTTGTCCTGCAATTGCGCAGGCCACTCATGGAAAACGGTCACATCGCTGCGTATGGTGGTGGCACATCCGGTGAGCAACACGGTCAATGCGGCCATCATGATGGTGAGATATCGTTTCATTGCATGACCTCCTGATTAGTAGACGCAATTCATCGCTTAGTATTATAAGAATAGTTCTATTTGTTTCCATTCATTATTACAGAATGTTACCTGGTATGTCGCCGTGTAAGGGAATCCAACATTCCTGCGCTGAATCGCGACGATCGGGGGCTGGTGTTGGTAAAATAGGCTTTTGCCTCCGCTCCCACCCAAATCCCTATGCGCACAGACAGCCCTCAGACGATTTACCGCAAAGATTACACGCCGCCCAGCTTCCTGGTCGACAGCGTCGAACTTGGTTTCGATCTCGATCCCGCCCGCACAGTGGTGGCGAGCCGGATCCGCATGCGCCACAACCCGGCCAGCTCCAGCCGCAGCATCGAATTGCACGGCGAACACATCGAGCTGGTGCTGGTGCGCCTGAATGGCAAGCAGCTGAAACCGTCGCAATACAAGCTGACGGCCGGCATGCTGACCATCCCCAAGGCGCCGGACGAGGTGCTGCTCGATATCGAGACCGTGCTGGCGCCGCAGGACAATACCTCGCTGTCCGGCCTGTACGTGTCGAACCATAATTTCTTCACGCAGTGCGAAGCGGAGGGCTTCCGCCGCATCACCTTCTTCCCGGATCGTCCGGACGTGATGGCCAAATATACGGTCATGCTGCGCGCCGACAAGGAACACTATCCGGTGCTGCTATCGAACGGCAACCTGATCGAAGAGGGCGACCTGGGCGACGGCCGCCATTACGCCAAGTGGGAAGACCCGTTCAAGAAGCCGTCCTACCTGTTCGCCCTGGTGGCGGCGCGCCTGGTGTGCCAGGAAGAGCGCTACACCTTGAAGTCGGGCCGCGAAGTGCTGCTGCAGGTGTGGGTGGAAGAGGGCAACCTCGATAAGACCGACTACGCCATGCAGTCGCTGAAAAACTCCATCCGCTGGGACGAGGAGCGCTTCGGCCTGGAACTGGACCTGGACCGCTTCATGATCGTCGCCGTGGGCGATTTTAATATGGGCGCCATGGAAAACAAGGGCCTGAACATCTTCAATACCAAGTACGTGCTGGCCAATCCGCGCGTGGCAACGGACGTCGATTACGCGGGCATCGAAGCGGTGGTGGGCCACGAATACTTCCATAACTGGACCGGCAACAGGGTCACGTGCCGCGACTGGTTCCAGCTGTCGCTGAAGGAAGGCTTGACCGTGTTCCGCGACCAGGAATTCTCGGCCGACATGATCGGCACGGACACGGGCCGCGCCGTCACGCGCATCGACCAGGTGCGCACCTTGCGCCAGGCGCAGTTCCCGGAAGACGCAGGCCCGATGGCGCATCCCGTGCGTCCCGACTCTTTTGTGGAGATCAATAACTTTTATACGGTCACCATCTACGAAAAGGGCGCCGAAGTGGTGCGCATGTACCAGACCCTGGTGGGCCGCGACGGTTTCCGCAAGGGCATGGACCTGTATTTTGAACGCCACGATGGCCAGGCCGTCCAGTGCGACGACTTCCGCGCCGCCATGGCGGACGCGAATGGCCGCGACTTCACCCAGTTCGAGCGCTGGTACAGCCAGGCCGGCACGCCCGTCGTCACCGCTTCTACGCGCTACGACGCCGCCAGCCGGACGTTCGAGCTGACCCTGGCGCAAAGCTGTCCTGCAACGCCGGGCCAGCCGAAAAAACTGCCGTTCCACATTCCCGTCACCGTCGGCTTGCTGGCTGCCGATGGCCGCGACCTGCCGCTGCACGTGGATGGCGTGGCGTCGGACGGCGCCACCAGCGTCGTGCTGGAATTGACGCAGGCGTCGCAGACTTTCCGCTTCAATAACGTGGCAGAAGCGCCAGTGCCATCGCTGCTGCGCGACTTTTCCGCGCCCGTGGTGCTGGAATACGATTACACCGATGAACAGCTGCTGCACCTGTTCCGCCACGACAGCGATCCCGTCAACCGCTGGGAAGCGGGCCAGCGCCTGGCCATGGAGCGCCTGCTGAAACTGACCGCCGCCGTCGCCACCGGCGAGGCCCTGGCGCTGGACGACACCTTCATCGCAGCGCAGCGCGCCCTGCTGGCCGATGAGACGCTCGATCCTGCCTTCCGCGAGCTGGCCCTGATCCTGCCGTCGGAAACCATCATCGCCGAGCGCATGGCGCAAGTCGACCCGCAGGCGATCCATGCGGCGCGCCAGTTCATGCGCACTACCATCGCTGCAGCCCTGAAACCTGAATTGCTGGCGCAGTACCACGCCAACCAGACGCCGGGCGAATACAGCCCGGACGCCCTGTCGGCCGGCAAGCGCGGCTTGAAAAACCTGGCCCTGTCGTATTTGCTGATCGCGCCCGAAGCGGCGGAGCTGGACCTGGCGCGGCTGCAGTTCGATAATGCCGGCAACATGACGGACCGCGCCGCGGCGCTGGCGGCGCTGATTCATTCCGGCTCGCAGCCGCACGCGCAGGCTGCCTTGAGCAGTTTCTATGCCGACTTCGAGAACGAGGCGCTGGTGGTCGACAAGTGGTTCGCCATGCAGGCGGCCGCGCCGACGACCGACGTGCAAGCCGTGCGCCAACTGATGACGCATCCGGCCTTCACCTTGAAAAATCCGAACCGCGCGCGCAGCCTGATCTTCAATTTCACCAACGGCAATCCATCGCAGTTCCATGCGGCTGACGGCAGCGGCTACGCCTTCTGGGCCGAGCAGGTGATTGCGCTCGACGCCCTGAACCCGCAGGTGGCCGCGCGCCTGGCGCGCTCCATGGACCGCTGGCGCCGTTACGTGCCGGCGCTGCAAAGCCACATGCGCGACGCGCTGGAAAAAGTCGCCGGCCAGGCCAGCCTGTCGAATGACGTGATGGAAGTCGTCAGCAAGGCATTGGCCAATTAACACTGCAATAACTCATTAAAATAAAAGGGATTTCATGAAACGCATCAGTCTTACGCAATACCTGGTTGAAGAGCAGCGCTCGAACAACAGCATTCCGGCCGAACTGCGCCTGCTGATCGAAGTCGTCGCGCGCGCCTGCAAAACCATCAGCCACGCCGTCGGCAAGGGCGCCCTCGGTGAAGTGCTGGGCACGGCCGACACGGAAAACGTGCAGGGCGAAGTACAGAAAAAACTCGACATCATCTCCAACGAGATCCTGCTGGAAGCGAACGAATGGGGCGGCCACCTGGCGGCCATGGCGTCGGAAGAGATGGAATCGATCCATCCGATCCCGAACCGCTATCCGAAGGGCGAATACATGCTGCTGTTCGACCCATTGGATGGCTCGTCGAACATCGACGTCAACGTCTCGATCGGCACCATCTTCTCGGTGCTGAAGGCGCCGGACGGCATGGGCCAGCCGACCGAGCAGGACTTCATGCAGGCAGGTAGCAAGCAAGTGGCGGCCGGCTACGCCGTGTACGGCCCGCAAACCATGCTGGTGCTGACTTTCGGCAATGGCGTGAACTGCTTCACCCTGGACCGCGAAATGGGTTCGTGGGTGCTCACGCAAAGCAATATGCAGATTCCGCCGACGACGAAGGAATTTGCCATCAATATGTCGAACGCACGCCACTGGCATCCGCCCGTGAAGCGCTATGTCGATGAACTGCTGGCCGGCGACACGGGCCCGCGCGGCACCAATTTCAACATGCGCTGGATCGCCTCGATGGTGGCCGACGTGCACCGCATCCTGAACCGCGGCGGCATCTTCATGTACCCGGCCGACCTGCGCGACACCTCGATGCCCGGCAAGCTGCGCCTGATGTACGAAGCGAACCCGATGGCCTTCATCGTCGAGCAAGCCGGCGGCGCGGCCACCGACGGCCAGCAGCGCATCATGGACATCGCTCCGCACAAGCTGCACCAGCGCGTGCCCGTCTTCCTCGGCTCGAAGGACGAAGTGGCCCGCGTGACGGCGTATCACGCCGAGTAAAAGCCGCACTTTTCCGCGATTTTCAGCGGCCCGCAGCCGGGCCGCTAAAAAAAATGAAAAAAGTTCGCGTTGACACTAGCAAATTTTGTGCATTGTTTGTAGAATGTGGGTCTTCGCCGTTGTAGCTCAGTTGGTAGAGCAGCACATTCGTAATGTGAAGGTCGCCAGTTCGATTCCGGCCAACGGCACCAAGTTTCATCAGAAAACCCGCTTACCTGCAAAGGTCAGCGGGTTTTTTGTTTGCCGGCCATCGGCACTTCATCGCTGCCGCCGCTTAAAACTCTTCCCAGTCAGGCTCCGTGGTCTTGCGGCGCGTGGCCGGCCTGGCGCTGCTGATACGCGCCACCTGCGTCCCGGGCGTGGTGCCGGGGCGCCGGGCAGGGACGGCGTTCGTTTGCGGCGTGGAGGCAGCAGCGGGCGCCGCCAGGCGGAACACGCTGACGGCCTGCACCAGTTCCCCGGCCTGCTGCTTCAGGCTGATGGCTGCCGCCGCCATCTGTTCCACCAGGGCTGCGTTCTGCTGCGTCACTTCATCCATCTGCGTCACCGCCTCGCCGATCTGTGCAACGCCGGCGCTCTGCTCGACGCTGGCCGAGCTGATTTCGGCCATGATGTCGGTGACGCGGGTGATGCTGTCGACGACCCGCGTCATGGTGCTGCCGGCCTGGTCGACCAGGGTCGTGCCCTGTTCGACGCGGGCCACGCTGTCGTTGATCAGCAACTTGATTTCCTTGGCCGCTTCGGCGCTGCGTCCGGCCAGGCTGCGTACCTCCGTAGCGACGACGGCAAAGCCGCGTCCCTGCTCGCCGGCGCGTGCTGCTTCCACTGCCGCATTGAGCGCCAGGATATTCGTCTGGAAGGCGATGCCGTCGATGACGTTGATGATGTCGGCGATGCGCTTGCTGGCGGCGTGGATGCCGCGCATGGTCTCTACTACCTGGGCGACCACGGCGCCGCCGGCCAGTGCCACCTGCGATGCCTGCTGCGCCAGGGTGTTGGCCTGGCGCGCGTTATCGGCATTCTGGTTGACGGTGGAGCTGAGTTCTTCCATCGAGGCGGCGGTCTGCTCGAGTGCACTGGCCTGGCTTTCGGTGCGGGCGCTTAGGTCCTGGTTGCCAGCGGCGATTTCGGCGCTGCCCAGCGCCACGCTTTCCGAGTTGTGGCGCACCGTCGCGACCACGGCAGTCAGGCTGTCGCGCATGCTGGCCAGTGCCCCCAGCAGCCGGGCCACTTCGGCCGGCCCCTGGCGCCGGATGTCGGCCGACAGGTCGCCCGAAGCCATCACGTCGGACAGGCGTACCGCGTGGTCGAGCGAAACGGCGATCTGGCGATACACATACCAGAGGGCCGCCGCCAGCGTGGCGATCAGCAGCACGGCGACGGCGCTCAGCGCGCCGAACCAGAAGTGCTTGGCCTGCTCCGCTTCTTCAATGGCCTGGCTCGTGCGGCGGTCCAGCATGCCGAGGAACTCGTCGACCGGGCGCATGATGCGGGCCTTGGCTGCATGGTAGGCCGCGTCGTGCATCATGCTGCGCGCCTTGGCCAGGTCGGGGGCATCCTGGCGCGTGAAGGCGCCGCTCTGGTCCGCGTACAGGCCCTTGACCATGTTCATGGCCACCGTTTCAGTGCGTACCAGCTCGTTGGAATTGACTTCCGCTTCCTTGAGCTTGGCGAATTCGGCCTCACTGAAGCCGGCCGCCTTCATCAGGCTCGTCAGCGCGATGGCCTTGTCCGAGCCCTTGCCCGGGTCGATGTCCGCGGCGCGGAAGTCCCAGTAGATTTTTTCGTACTGCGCGGGGCGCGCCTTCTTGCCGCTGCGGATAGCGAGAATTTCCAGGTATTGCTGTTCCCATTTCGGCTCGCCCGACACGACATAGGTACGCGCCAGGCGGGTCAGGTCGTCGGAACTTTGACGCATTTCGTCCGCCAGCAGGTAGGAGGCATAGCGCGAATCGTGGGCGGCGCTGACGGCCGCCGATGCCAGGCTGACGCGGTAGATGCCGAAACCCACCAGGGCAATGACGAGGCCGACGACGGCCAGGGCCGTGGCGAACATGAACTTGATGCTGGACGATTTCATGGTTTTCTTCCTTGTTGTTGTTGTTGTTGTTGTTGTTGTTGTTGTTGTTGTTGTTGAACGGGTGGCGCGCCATACATGCGCGACAGTTTGTCCAGTAGCATGCTGGTGTCTTCCAGCGCGGCGCGGCGCGCCGGCGTATTCTGTTCAAAGTGCATGTCGCGCAGGGTCTGCGCGGCGGTGACCAGCGTGTCGCGCAAGCGCAGCAGATGGCTGATCGTCGCCTCGAGGTCGGTGGGCGGGCCTGGCATGGCCTTCTGCGTATGGTCTGTCAATGCATTCTCCTGTAACGATGGCGCGCATGGCGCTGTGGTATTGCCCAGTCTAAATAGAATTGGGCGTGGTAAAAATCAACTAGTTGAAGTTGGGAATCAATTGCCGCGCGGGCCACTGGGCGATGGGCACTGGTTTGCCGAACAGATAGCCCTGGAAGGCATGGCAGCCTTTTTCCGCGAGGAAGCGGTACTGCGGTTCGGTCTCGACGCCTTCGGCGATCACGTGCAGGCCGAGCGACTGGCTCATGACGATGATGGCGTGGACGATGGCGGCGTCGCTGGCGTTGGCGGTGACGTCGTGCACGAAGGATTGGTCGATTTTCAACTGGTCCAGGGGCAGGCGGCGCAAGTAGGACAGCGAGGAAAAGCCGGTGCCGAAGTCGTCCATCGACATCCTGACGCCGAGCGCGCGGATGTCGTGCATGCGTTCGATGACGTCGTCGACACTGTCGAGCAGCACGCTCTCGGTCAGTTCCAGCTTCAGCAGCGCCGGCCGCACCTGGTACTGCTGCAGCGCCTCGCGCACCTGCTCGACGAAGTCGCGGCGGCGGAACTGGCGTGCGCTGACGTTGATGGACAGGGTCAGTTGCGCGCTGTCCGGCGCGCCGGCCCAGGCTTGCAATTGGGCGCAGGCCGTATGCAGCACCCACAGGCCCAGCGGCACGATCAGGCCGCTTTCCTCGGCCAGCGGAATGAATTGGGCTGGCGACACCGACGGCCGGTCCGGCGGCAGCCAGCGCAGCAGCGCTTCGGCCCCGACCAGGCGGCCGGCCAGGTCCACCTGGGGCTGGTAATACAGCTGGAATTCATCGCGGTGCAGGCCCTTGCCGAGCGCCGCCTCGAGCAGCGCGCGCGATTCGATCTCCGCCAGCATCGCCGTGTTGAAAAAGCAGATGCCATTGCGTCCTCCCTGCTTGGCGTGCGCCAGCGCCGCTTCGCCCTGGCGCAGGATGTCGTCGATGGACAGGCGCTGGCCGCGGTACAGCGTGATGCCGATGCCGGCCGTGGCATGGCAGAACTGGGCGTCGGCGCAGAACTGGTAAGGGTGGCACAGTTCGCCACGGATGCGCTGCGCCACGGCACCGGCCTGTGCGGCAGCGTCCGCTTCGTCGCACGCGAGATTGGCCAGCAGGATGATGAATTCATCGGCGCCCACGCGCGCAACCGTATCGGCCGGGGTGGCGCAGTCGCGCAGACGCTGCGCCACCTCGCACAGCAGGCGGTCGCCGGCGGCGCGCCCCTCGATGTCATTGAGGCTCCTGAAACTGTCGAGGTTGATGACGAGCATGGCGCCGTAGGCCTGCTGATTGACGGCCACGGCCTGGCCCAGGCGCTCCATCATCATGCGCCGGTTCGGCAAATCGGTCAGGCCGTCATAGTAAGCCAGGTGGCGGATGCGTTCTTCGGCCAGCTTGCGCTCGCTGATATCGCGCACGACGGCCTGGACGACCGGCGCGCCTTCCAGTTCTATCGCGCTCAGCAGCACTTCGGCGTGGAAGTCGCGGCCCGTGTCGAGGCGGCGGTAGACCCAGTCGTAGCGCACGACGCGCTGCGCCAGCGCCACCGCGATCTGCGATTCGAACAGGGCCACCGAGCCGCTGCCACATGGCTGCTGCGTGGGCGACAGGTCGCCGGGACTGTTGGCCAGGAAGGCGGGCTTGCTGCCGCAGCCGAAGACGTCCAGAGTGGCGCGGTTGCAGTCGAGCAGGCCGCGTGCGTCGACCAGCCAGACGGCGTCGCTGATCGAGTTGTACAAGGTGCGCAATTTCAATTCGGAGTGCTGCAGCTCTTCCCGGTTGCCGCGCAGCTCGGCCATCGCCGCCAGTTCGGCCTTGCGCCGGCGGTAAGCCTTGCGTCCCTGGATGATGGTCGAGGCGGTGAAGGCGGCGGCCAGCAGCGACAGCACCGCCAGCTGCTGCCACCAGGGCTGCAGATAGTCCTGCGTGGCCAGGCCGACGAAGATGTAGAAGGGCTGGCGCGGACTCTTGCGGTAGGCCATGCGCCGCGCGATGCCGTCCAGCGCGACCACGGTGCGGTAGCTGCCTGCCGCCGGCGCCGCCGCGATGTGGGCGCGCGTGGCCGGCGAAACCGTGCGGCTGCCGATGACCAGCCGATTCCACGCCTGTTCGGGAAAGCGCGCCACCAGCGCCATGTCGGCGCTGCGCAGGGAAATGATGCCGTGGCGGCCGACGTCGAAGGCGGCGATCAGGCGTGCCAGGTAGTCCAGCGGCAGCTCCGCGTAGACGACGCCGGCGAAACTGCCATCGCTGTGGCTCAGGCGCCGCGCCATCAGCACTACGCGCTTGCCGCTGGCGCTGCTGCTGCCCGGCGCGGCGATGATCAGCTGCGACTGCGGGTCGCGCGCGGCGCGCAGGATATCGTCGCGCAGGCGCAGCGGCGGCTGCCCGGCCGGCGCCTGCGGGCCGTACAGGATGGCACCGCTGGCGTCGGCCACGCCGACCGTTTCGACTTCATGGATCTGCGCGCGCTGCTGCAGCATGCTGGCATGCAGTGTCGCGGCGTCGATGCCGTGCGCGGCGAGCTGCTGTTGCGCCTCGCTCTGGATGCCGAGCAGGACGAGGTCGACCTTGCCGAAGACCTCGGCGACGCTCGTTTCGAGCGCGTAGGCGAGGTTTTGCGTGGCGAGGGCGGCCTGTTCTTCGTAGTGCCGTGCGCTGTGGAACAGGGTCAGGGCCGCCAGCGCATAAAACGCAATGTTGCTGAAGGAAACCTTCAGTACCTTGCGCATGTAAGGCGAACCGGTCCAACTGCGCCATTTGTTTGCGTTCATCCTTGTCGTCTCCGTGGAGCCCGGGCGGCGGTTCAGCGCGGTCGCGCTGGCGCGCCGGCGCGCGTCATGCCATCAGCCTGGCCATGGGCCGGATGGGACTGTCTTGCCTGGGTTCATCCTTGCGCCTGCC
The DNA here is from genome assembly GCF_059423585.1 of Janthinobacterium sp. GW460-12-1-14-LB5. Classification (NCBI taxonomy): domain Bacteria; kingdom Pseudomonadati; phylum Pseudomonadota; class Betaproteobacteria; order Burkholderiales; family Oxalobacteraceae; genus Janthinobacterium; species Janthinobacterium sp. GW460-12-1-14-LB5. The sequence goes on from NZ_JBWKYD010000018.1 coordinate 118,493, forward strand.
CTTGTTCAAGAGCTGGGACAGGTATTGCAGCGTGATCTCCAGATACGAGGACAGCGTCTTTTGCGAGATGCGCCTCTCGAGTCCGGGGTAGTCGCGCAGGAACGAGGCAAGCCGGGTTTGCGCCGACGCGCCGTACTGGGCATGGCTGCGCCGCGACTGCTGCTTGAGCATGTATTCGATCACCTTGAGGTGATAAGCGTCGAGCACGCTGTGGCTGGCGCGCAGGGTGACGACCTTGTCCCAATCGAGGCGAAAGGCTTCCACCGCCGTTTCGGCCGTCAGCGAGTGCAGCGCGGGCAAGCCGCTGGCGCCCTGCAGCAGGTCGTGGTAGGGCGTGGCATTGTGGCCTTCGGTGGAAAAGGCCGCCGTAATATCGTCGCCGGAAGGCGTGTTGACGCCGCAGCAGACGATGCCGGAGGTAATCCAGTACACGTGCCTGGCCGGCGAGCCGGCGCGCTGCAGATAGTCGCCCTTGTCCAGCGAGACGGCGACGGCGAGCGGCGCCAGCAGCATGCTGACGGCGGCGTAGGTGGCGGCATCGATGTCGTAGCGGGCAAGCATGTCCGCCTCGAAGCGCTTGCGCTGCGCCAGGAAGGCTTGCTGAGAATTATTCATTGTGTCTCCATGAGAACGGGGGAACGGGCTCAAAAGAGCTCGATGGTGCCGGCTTCGACTTCCGTGAGGATGCCGGCGTCGACCAGGCTGCCGTAGTGGAGTATCCGGTTGCGTCCGGCGCGCTTGGCTTCGTACAGGGTCTGGTCGGCGCGGCTGACGATGGCGTTGGCCAGGACCGCGGAACTGGCCAGGCAAAAGCCGCCACTGATCGTCACGGCACCCACGCGCGGAAAGTTGAATTGCGCAATCGTCAGGCGTGCCCGCTCGAATGCCAGCGTGGCCTGCTCCAGGTCGCTGGCGGCGATGACGGCGATGAATTCCTCGCCGCCGTAGCGGTACAGCAGGTCGCTGCTGCGGAATGCGCCGTCGAGCAGGCGCGCCACCAGCAACAGTACTTCGTCGCCGATCATGTGGCCGTAGTTGTCGTTGATGCGCTTGAAGTGGTCGATGTCAAGCAAGCCCAACCAATAGGTTTCGGGCACCTCGGCGGCGTCGCCCGATTGCGCCGCCAGTTCATCCCACAGGCGTTCCAGGTTCAGTTCCAGCGAATGGCGGTTGCGCAAGCCCGTCAGGCGGTCGCGCTGGCTCGTGTCGAGCAAGGCGTAATAGTTGGAAAACACTTCCAGCACGCCGTGGATGACGGCGTCCTCGACCGGGGTGACGGCGTGGCTGCGCTCGAAGATCAGATAGCCGCACAGTTCGTTGCCTCCATGTAAGGGGTAGCCGATCATCAGGTGCGACTCCAGCGCCCGGCTGCAGGAACGGCCCAACAGGCGCATGTCGGCCAGCAATTGCGCCACGTGCGGCGGCACATGGGCGCCGCTGCGCACCTCTTCGACCTGCTCGGTGATGCGTTCGGTGCCGTCGGTGGTCGGGCCGCTGCTGCGCGAATGGCGCAGCACGCGCACGACGTCGCGGTTTTCGTCGGTGCGGTAGAGCGATGTCTGCAGCACGCCCAGCATCGGCCCGAGCGTGCGCAGCAAGCTCTTCTCGACCAGTTGCATGTCACGGATGGCTGTCATGGTGCCCAGCTTCTTGAGCAGGCCGGGCAGCGGCCGGGCGGCAGGAGGATGCTCCATCTTCGCCGCGTCCGGTGATGGCGGCGCAGCGGCGGCCGGCGGCCGCTGGACGGCACCGGCCGGGCGCGTTTGAATGGTGGTCTTTTTTGACATGTTTCTTTCAGGAACTAAGTGCGATGCGGGGCGGCTGGCGCTGGCCAGCAAGTGATTGAAATCATATTTGTCAGGCGGTAGGGGGTCACCATACTTAAGTATGGATTTGCGCTATCTGTTGCGCGATCCGCAACATCTATTGCATTGGCAACACACCGGTGCGGCGCGCCTTGCAGACGGCCTGGCCGCGGTTGCTGACGCTGAGCTTGCGGAAGATTTGCCCCAGGTGCCATTTCACGGTATTGACGGACAAGTCCAGCAGGTCGGCGATGGCGCCGTTGGTGCGGCCCAGCGCCACCAGGGCCAGCAGGGTGGCTTCGGTGGGCGTGAGCTGTGCCGCAGGCAAGGCGGCGGCGGGGGTGTCGGCGCCGCGCAGCAGCACGTCCAGGTGCGTGGCGGCCTGGGTGCTGAGCAGGCGGCGTGCCTTGCCGCGCATGATGCGCAGCAAGCCGAGCGCATCGCTGCCTTCGTCCAGGAACAGGCGCAGCATGCCGGAAGCGGCCGCCTGTTCCAGCGCCAGGGCCATTTCGGCTTCCGCTTCCCTGGCCTTGTCCAGTTGGGCCAGGGCGATGGCCAGCAGCACGCGCAGCTTGGTGGCGCGCCAGCGGCGCCCGGTGGCCAGTGCATGCGTCAGCAGGCGGCCGATCAGGGCCTCGGCTTCGGGCAAGGGCCCCAGCCGTATCAGCAGGCGCGCCTGGGCGATGCCGGCGCCATCGATTTCCTGACTGGGCAGGATGCAGCGTTCATCGCCGGCCCAGACGGGCTGCAGCAGGATCGAGGCGTGCCAGGAGACGGCATCGTGGTTGCCGGCAAGTAGCGCCATGCGCGACTGTTCGGCTTCGAGCAGCGCGCGTGCGGGGGCCGGCAGCCGTGCGCGCCCCTGGCGGCAGGCGGCTTCCAGCCATTGCCGCGCGGCCGTCTGGCCCTGTTGCAGCGCCAGCATCCGGGCCTGCATCACCAGCATGGCGGCGCGCGCGTCCCAGGGCAGTGCGGCGGCGGGCAGGCTGCGCGCCAGCGCGAGGCGGGCCGTCACCAGGTCGAGGCGGTTGCGTTCGTAAGCGATCAGCAGGGCCAGCCCGACGCTGTAGCCATGGAAGAAGAAGGGGGGAATCTGCTCGGCGTGCTGTTGCGCCAGCGCATCGGCCGCCGTCAGTTGTTGCAGCGCCGCGTCAAAATTGCCGCCGATGGCATCCAGATACGCTTGCAGGAAGCCGACCAAGGCCAAGCCGATGGGCGAGCCGGAAGCGGCGCAATCGCGCCGCGCCGTCACCAGCAGTGCCGCTGCCTCGGCCAGCTCGCCGCGCCACAGGCAGGTATAGACGGCCAGGTGGCGCGGATCGGCCGGGGCGGGCGGCGCCATCGTCGCGTGCGACTTGTGTCCTGCGGCAAGTGCGATGCAGCGGTCGGTGTCGCCGGCCAGAAAGGCCAGCAGCGGAGCGATGCCGTCGAGGCTGGCGGCGTAGCGCGGGTCGGCGCCAATGAGGGCGCTGCGGCGGCGGTAGAAATGCAGCCAGTTTGCCAGTTCGGTGCCTCGCGCCGCGCACAGCAACCCGACCAGCAAGGCGCCCGACAGCGCCGGTCGCTGTTGCAGCATGGCGGTAGGCAACTGTTCGCAGCAGTGCACGATGCGCTCGAACTGGCCGCCGGCGGACAGCGCGGCGATGACGCGCTCGAGTGCGTCTGCCGCCTGCGCGTGGGCGCCGGCCATGAGGAAGCAATCGATGGCTTGCTCGACGTGGCCTTGGCGCGCCAGCCAGGTTCCCGCCCTGGCGTACACGGCACTGGGCACGGGCTGGCGCAGGGCCAGGTGGCCGGCCAGCAGCGGATGGCAGCGCAGCCAGCCGCCCGGCAGTTGCCGCAGGGGCAGGCCGGCCGCTTGCAGCCATGCCATCTGTTGTCCGCCGTCGCCGCTTCCCAGCGCCGCCTCGAGCAGGCTGGCGCAAAAGGTGGCCAGCGGCGCTGCCGTGGTCAGCAGGCGGCGCATCGGCTCGTCCAGCGCGCCCAGCACTTCGCGCTGCAGGTAAGCGTTAAATTCGGGCAAGGCGGAAAGGATGAACCTGTCCGCCCCCTCGTGGCGGCGCAGCTTTTTCCATGCCGGCGCGATCAGTGCAATAGCCGCTGGCCAGCCTTCGCTGACGCGTTGCAAAAGGGCAACATCATCGGGTGGAATATCGATCGTTTGCTGCTGCAGGTAGCTTGCCGTTTCCGCCGGCGAGAACTGCAGATCGTCCATATCGAGCTCGACCAGCGTACCGGCCACCTTCAGCGCGGCGATGCCGCCGTGGTGCAGCGCGCGGGCCGCCAGGTAGATGCGCATCGAGGGCGGCAGGACACACGCAAACAGGGCGAACAGGTCGCGGATGGCCGCGCCGTCGAGATGCTCGACGGCATCAAGGTACAGATGGGTGGCGCTTGAACTGGCCAACAGGGCGTCGTTGTCGGGCGCGAGCACTGGAGCGAGGCGCAGCGCGGCATGCAGGCTGCGGCGCAGCGTGGCCGGATCGTTGTCGGCGTGGTCCAGGTTCAGCCAGGCGACGTGGGCGCCCGCGCGTGCGCGCCGGGCATGGGCGGCGCGCAGCAGCGCCGTCTTGCCGTAGCCGGCGGGGGCGCGCAGCAGCACGAGGCGGAAGGCGCCGTCCGCGGACAGTTCGCGCAATGGTACTTCGCGTTCCATCTGGGGGACGTTGCCGAATGGCGGCGTCAGCTTCAGTAAATGGGGATACGGCAAGGTGTGCGCTCCAGGGAAGCAAGGTGGCGGCAGACAGATGAAAAAGCGACGAATATAGTCAAATGCGGCGTCCTTTGCGCCCTACTAAAGTACGGTTTTTGGCGCGCCTGGCGCCGCGCCGGCCACGCTGCTATCATGGATGCGAGGGCGTGGGCAGTGGCGCAAGCCGGCCTGCGCCGGTCTCTGCCGGCGGCGAGCCGGCGGAAAGGAGGACGCGATGTTGCCGACGTGGCTATTGGCTCCCGTGCTGCTGGCGGCGGCGCTGTGCGGCGCTGCGCGCGCGCAGGCGCTGGAGATACTGACGGCCGAGATTGCGCCCCTGGCCTTCAGCAAGGATGGCAAGGTGACGGGCTTTTGCGTCGAGGTGGTGGCGGAAATCCAGCGCCGCCTCGGCGACCGCTCGCCGATGCGCCTGATGCCGTGGGCGCGCGCCTACCTGATGGCGCAGAGCGGCGCCAACGTGGTGCTGGTGTGCCCCAAGCGCACGGCCGAGCGCGAGCGGCAATTCCAATGGGTGGGGCCGCTGCTGGTGTCGCAAACGAATTTTTATGCCAGGCGCGGCGCGGGCATCCATCTGGGCAGTGTGAACGACGCCAAGGCCCTGTCGGGCGTGATGGCGCCGCGTGCCTTTTATTCCTATAGCTACTTGCAGCAGGCCGGTTTTGCCAACCTGGAAGTGGTGAACAACTCGGCCACCATGCTGGCCATGCTGCTGGCCGGCCGGCACCCGCTGATGGCGCTGGACCAGGAACAGCTGCCGGCCCTGCTGGAGCAGGCGGGCGTGGCCGCCGATGCTGTCGAACTCGCGTACCCGATCTTTTCGATCGGCAGCTATCTCACTTTCCCCCTGTCGACCGATCCTGCCCTGGTGCTGCGCTGGCAGCGCACGCTCGAGCGCATGAAGCGCGACGGCGCCTATGATGTCATCGCGCGGCGCTGGCTCGGCACGGCGGCGAAGTGAGGCGGATGGATTTCCGGGGCAGGGCGGACAGGCTATTGCTGGGGCAGCAGGCCCAGCTGGCGCGCGTTGAAGACGGCCTGGCCCCGGTTGCCGGCGTCCAGCTTGCGGAAGATCTGCCCCAGATGCCACTTCACCGTGCTCACGGAGAGGAACAGGTTGGCGCCGATTTCCTGGTTCGATTTGCCCTGCGCCACCAGTGACAGCAGCGCGTACTCGGTCTGCGTCAGCGTCACCGCCGGCGGCGCGGCGTCGGTGGCCGCGCCGCCCCCCCGCAGCACGGCATCGAGGTGGGCGGCGGCGGCGATGCTGAGCAGGTGGCGCGACTTGGCCTGCATGTGCGCCAGCAGCGGAAGGATGTCGGGGCCTTCGTCGAGAAAGCTGCGCACCATGCCCGAGCGCGCCGCCTGCTCCAGGGCCAGGGCCAGTTCCCGCTGCGCGTCCTTGGGCAAGCCGTTGCGTTGCAAGGCGATCGCCAGCAGCACGCGCAGCTTGGTGGCACGCCACAGGCGCCCGGCCGCCAGCGCATGCGCCAGCAACTGGCCGATGCGCGCCAGCGCTTCGCCGGGCGCCGCATGGATCATCAGGCGCGCCTGGACGATGCCGGCGCCGTCGATCTCCTGGCAGGAAACGATGCAGCGTTCGTGCCCGGGCCAGCTGGCATCGAGCAGCAGGGCGGCGTAGCCGGCCACCGACTCGGGGCGCACCGTCTGGATTGCCATGCGCGACAGTTCGCCCTCGAGCGCCGCGCGCGCGGGCGAGGCGGAGCGCGGATGGCCCTGCATGATCTGCCCTTCCAGCCAGCGCGTCGCGGCGGCGGGATTTTCCTTGATGGCCAGCATGCGCGCCTGCACGATGGAGACGGCGCTCAGAGAGTCCCATGGCAAGCCCAGCGGGATCAGGCTGCGGGCGAAGGTCAGGCGCGAGGCCACCAGGTCGAGGGCGTTGCGCTCATAGTCGATCAGCAGGATCAGGCCCGCGCTGAACGGGTACAGCAGGGCCGGCGAGATCTTGTCGCTGTGGCGCTGGGCCAGCGCGTCGATGGCCGCCAGCTGCTGCAGCGCGGCGTCAAAATTGCCCTGGATCGCATCGAGGTAGGCTTGCAGGAAGTAGACGATGGCCAGGCCGGAAATGGTGCCCGACTCGCGGCAGGCGCGGCGCGCCTCGATGAGCAGCGCGGCTGCCTCGTCGAGCATGCCGCGCCACAGGCAGGTGTAGGCCGCCACGTAGGCCAGGGTGGCGCGGTCGTTCGGATTGGCCTGGCGCTGCTGCGGCCAGTCGCGGTCCGCCAGCGCGATGGTGCGCGCGGTATCTCCGTCGAGAAAGGCCAGCACGGGGTCGAGCGCGCGCAAGCCTTCGCCGTAGAGCGGGTCGGCGTCCGGCTTGCCTGCCTGCTGGCGGAAGTAGTCGAGCCAGCGCGCCAGGTCGTCGCGCCGCGACGAGTACACCATGCCCACCACGAGCGCGCTGGTGAGGGCCGGGCGGCGCTTCAGCAACGCGTCGGGCAACTGGTCGCACCACTGGATGATGCTGGGGAACTGGCCGTGCAGGCGCAGCTGGCCGACGATGCTTTCGAGGGTATCGGCCGCCTGTTCGTATTCGCCGCCCTTGAGGAAGTAATCGATCGCCTCGAAGGCGTAACCATGGCCCGTCAGCCATTCCGCCGCCCGCACATAGATGGCCGGCGGCGGCCGGTGGTGCAGCACGATGTGCTCGGCGAACAGCGGGTGGTAGCGGAACCAGTTGTTTTGCAGCGGCTGGATCGGCAGGCCGGCCGCGCGGATGGCGGCGATCAGGCGCGCGCTGTCGCCGCTTGCGCGCACGCAGTCGGCCAGTTCGGCGTGAAAAGAGCTCAGCGCCGCCGTCGCGATGAGAAATTCCTTGATATCGTCGCTCTGCGCTTCGAACACTTCCTCGGCCAGGTATTCGCCCAGGTCGCGCAGGCCCGGCAATTGCGGCAACGCAACATGGCCGCGGCCTTGCAGCCGTTTCCAGGCTAGGCCGATGAGCTCGACGGCGGCGGGCCAGCCTTCGCTGGTCCGCTGCAGCAGGACCACGTCGGCCGCGGACAGGTCGAACTGGGCGCGCTGCAGGTAGCTGGCCGTCTCGGCCTGGCTGAACTGCAGGTCTTCCATGTCCAGCTCGAGCAGCGCGCCATTGGCTTTCAGCGCCGCTACGCTGTGGCCGCGCAGCGAGCGGGCGCCGATGAACACGCTCATCGGCGCCGGCAGCACGTCGGCGATCAGCGTGAACACGAGGGCGATATTGCTTGTGTCGAGCAGTTCCACGTCGTCGAGGAAGAGGTGGGTGACGCGCGTATCGCCGAGTCGGACATAGTTGTCCTGCGGCGGCTCGGGCGTGACGAGCAGGGCGGCGCGCATGCCCAGCAGCAGGCGGGCGGGATCGTTGTCGCTGCTGTCGAAGGTCAGCCAGGCCACGTTCCCTCCGGCCGCGCTGGCATCGGCGCGGATCATGCGCATCAGCGACGTCTTGCCGTAGCCGGCCGGTGCGCGCAGCAGCACCAGGCGGAAGGCGCCAAGGGAGGAGAGCTTGCGCAACACCTGTTCCCGCTCCATCAGGGGGCGGGCGGTAGAGGGGGGCGCAAGCTTGAGGGTGTTGAGGTCTAACAATTTATTCATGTCCCCCGCTGGCAAGAAAGCGCCTGCAATCGGCCATCCGGGCGGACGGTCAAAGCGGTTTGTATCGTCGCATAGAACTATTCGGACAAGCAATCAAATTGTCGGCAAGGGGGCAGGCACGGGTTTTCCGTGGACGTTTTGCCACAGGACGGAGCACGGCGGGGGAGGCCGGGGACGGTCTTGCCTGCCCCTGCCTTGTCGGCTTATACACGAACTCGCGTCGCACGGCCGGCTTGTGCGCCAGCAGCAGGGACCGCTTTGTCAAGGCATTCGCCCGCCCCGCCAGGCAGGCGGGGATGGTTATTTCCATCAGGAATGTAAGTCTGTGCTTCAAGGTGTGGCACCGCACGGTGGCACCCGGCGGGCGCGGTTAAGGTGGTGGCAACAGCTTGCTGCTGATCCAGCATTTGATATGGCTCAGCCCGGCAGCGTTTAGCCGCTTCTTTTTCCCGGAAGCGAGGAGAATCATGATTCGGTCACGGCATCGAGCATGGTTGATTTATTCACCTTTGAAGGAAACCATCATGAACGCGATTGAAAAAACCAGCTCCGAGATGAACGGCGCCGCCCAGGATACCCGCCAGGAATTGCACCGCGCCATCGACAAGGTGGCGAGCCAGGCCCAGCCCCTGGCCGACAAGGTCGCCACGCGGGCCCATGACGGCGTGGACCAGGTGGGCGAGCGCATCGACCAAGTCAGCGACACGATGTCGAAGGCTTCCGAACGCCTGATGGCGCGCGGCAAGCAATTGGGCGCCGCCTGCCAGCGCGCCGGCGAAACGGGCCGCGGCTATGTGCGCGAACGCCCGGCCGTGTCCTTGCTGATTGCGGCAGCGGCCGGTTATGGCCTGTCGAAGCTGCTGGGTTCGCGTAAATAAGTTTTACGCTTTCCTGGAAGTATTTGTCGTGGGCGCTGTTCCCTTCGCCGTCATGGCGGAGGAAACAGTGCCCACGCGCACAAGGTAGTAGCAGGCAGTAAAGGAGAGTGAAGATGCGCTCCATTTTGTTGTGGTTGATTGGTGTACCTATTCCCATCATTGTTTTGATTGCCCTGTTCGTGCGCTGAATGAGGGAGTTGTAGCGTTCTCCCGGGGCAAACTACTCACAGGAGACGTAATGGCTACCAATAAAAAAACGCCGTCCACGGACGGTGCGGGTTCAGTACTGAGCAGCATGTCCGGCCCATCCGAGAGCGATCCGCCGCACAGCCTGGGCAGCGATAGCGACACCGCGCAGGCGCTGTTGAAAAAGGCTGCCGCCGGACAGGCGCTGGCCGCCGGCATGCCCGACAATCCGAATCTCGCCGGCCAGTATGGCGACGCGGCGCGCGCGCCGGCCGAAGGCGTGCATGTGGCGTCGGGCGAAGCGCTGGCCACGGCCAGCACGACGGGTGAAACGATACCGTCGCCGAAGACGGGCGATGGCCAGCCGGCCTTGGGCGAGAATGCGCGCAATGCCTCGCTCGACGGCGCCCGCAGCGACGACAGCGGCTGCGTGCTGACGACCAACCAGGGCGTGCCCGTGGGCGACAACCAGAACTCGCTGAAGGCGGGCTTGCGCGGCCCCACCCTGATGGAAGATTTTATTTTGCGTGAAAAGCTCACGCATTTCGACCATGAGCGCATCCCCGAGCGCGTCGTGCATGCGCGCGGTTCCGCCGCCCACGGCTATTTCGAATGCTACAAGGAGCAAAGCAAGCTGACGCGCGCCGCGCCTTTCGCCAAGGCGGGCAAGCGCACGCCCGTCTTCGTGCGCTTTTCCACGGTGGCCGGCGAGCGCGGCTCGACCGACACGGCGCGCGACGTGCGCGGCTTCGCCGTGAAGTTTTATACGGACGAGGGCAACTGGGACCTGGTCGGCAACAACATCCCCGTCTTCTTCATCCAGGATGCGATGAAGTTCCCCGACCTGATCCACTCCGTCAAGCCCGAACCCAATAACGGCATTCCGCAGGCGGCCAGCGCGCACGACACCTTCTGGGATTTCGCCTCGCTGTCGCCGGAAATCACGCACATGCTGATGTGGGTCATGTCCGACCGCGCCATCCCGCGCAGTTTTCGCATGATGCAGGGCTTCGGCGTGCACACCTTCCGCCTCGTGAACGCCAAGGGACAATCCGTGTTCTGCAAATTTCACTGGTCGCCCATGGCCGGCACGCACTCGCTGGTGTGGGACGAAGCCGTCAAGCTCAGCGGCGCCGATTCCGACTTCCACCGGCGCGACCTGTGGGAAGCCATCGAGTGCGGCGAGTATCCCGAATACGAGCTGTCCTTCCAGGTATTCACGGAAGCGCAGGCCGAGGCGTTTGCCTTCGACGTGCTCGACCCCACCAAGCTGATCCCCGAAGAACTGGTGCCGCTGGTCCCCGTCGGGAAAATGGTCTTGAACCGCAATCCCGACAATTTCTTTGCCGAGACGGAGCAGGTGGCCTTTTGCACGGCGCACATCGTCCCCGGCATCGATTTTTCCAACGACCCGCTGCTGCAGGGCCGCATCCACTCGTACGTGGACACGCAGATCACGCGCCTGGGCGGCGCCAACTTCCATGAAATCCCCATCAACTCTCCGCTGGCGCCCCTGCACAACAACCAGCGCGATGGCATTCACCGCCAGGCCATCAACCGGGGCCGGGTCGCGTACGAGCCCAATTCGCTGGCGGGCGGCTGTCCGTTCCAGGCGGGCGCGAAGGGCTTCAACAGTTTTCCCGCGCCGACCGAAGGCGACAAGGTGCGCGGCAAGCCCGAGAAATTCGCCGAGCACTTTGGCCAGGCGCGGCTGTTCTGGATCAGCCAGACGCCCGTCGAACAAGACCATATCGTGCATGCGTTCCGCTTTGAACTGAGCAAGGTGCAGACGGTGGCCATCCGCAAGCGCATCGTCGCCATGCTGCGCAACGTCGACGAGACCCTGGCGCAGCGCCTGGCCGACGCGCTGGGCCTGGCGCTGCCGCCCGTCATGCCGCCCGTGTCCATGCTGCCGATTCCCACGTATCCGCCGTCGCCGGCGCTGTCGCTCTTTTTCCGCCCTGGAAAGACGGGCATCCACACCCTGCGCGTGGCCATCCTCGTGGGGCCGGGCAGCGATGGCGCGCAGGTGCGCAGCATCTATGCCTCGCTGCTGGCGGACGGCGCCGTGCCGCGCCTGGTGGGCAGCAACCTGGGGAAAGTCGACACGAGCGGCGGCGCGCCGCTGGCCGTGGAAATCTCGCTGGAAACGGGGCCTTCCGTGGTGTTCGACGCCGTCGTGGTGCCGGACGGCCAGGGCGCCGTGCAGCAGCTGGGCAGCGACGCCAATGCGCTCGACTTCCTGCGCCTGCAATACCGCCACTGCAAGCCGCTACTGGCCATCGGCGCGGGCAAGGGCTTGCTGGACAAGGCCGGCGTGCCGGTGACCCTGCCTGACGGCAAGCCCGATCCCGCCGTCATCGTCGTGCCTTCGAGCGATGTGCTGAAAGGCGTGGCGGCCTTTAAAAAGGCACTGGCCGCGCACCGGGCGTTTGCGCGCGAGACGGACCCTCCGCGCATATGATGTCCGTATGAGCGTCAGGGGGGCAGGCCAGGCTTGCCCCGCTGGCGTCACCGTGTGCGACGGTGCGCAACAATGTAAACAATAAAAACGTCCTGCGATGATATGCTGCTGACTAGAACTGTTCATTTGCAACTATTTCTATCACTGCAGCAAAGAACGGCTTCAGCAAACCGGATCGCGATTACCGCATGGACAAGTACACACCTCGCACCTGGGGGCCGGGCGAACGCCCGACCTTGCCCGGGTCGCCATCGATGCCCGAGCATTCGACGCCCAAGCGTGTCGCGTATTTCATCGTCGGGCTGATCGTCGCGCTGACGGGGGGGCTCGGCAACGGCCTGGTGACGGCCAATTTGCTGAACCTGCAAGGTTCGCTGGCCGCCTATGCCTACCAGATGCAGTGGCTGCCGGCCGCCTACGTGATGACCATCGTGTCCATGAATCTGCTGCTGGTGAAGTTCCGCCAGCAGTTTGGCCTGCGCCTGTTTACGGAAGCGTTCCTGGTGCTGTATGCGCTCGTCACCTTCGCCCACCTGTATGCCAATACCTTGCCGTCGGCGATCGCCGTGCGCGCCGCGCATGGCATGGTGGGCGGCGCGCTGGGGGTGCTGGGGCTGTACTACACCTTGCAGGCGTTTCCCGCGCGGCACCGGCTGAAGGGAGTGGTGCTGGGCCTCGGTTTTGCCCAGCTGGCGCTACCGCTGGCGCGCATCTTCACCTCCGAACTGCTGCAGATCGGCGAATGGCATGGCCTGTACCTGTTCGAGCTGGGACTGGCCCTGCTGGCGCTGGGCTGCGTGCTGGCCCTGAAACTGCCGCCCGGCGACAGGGTGCAAACGTTCGAGCCGCTCGATTTCCTCACCTTTATTTTGTTCGCGCCCGGCGTGGCCCTGCTGTGCGCCGTGCTGGCGCAGGGACGCACGGCGTGGTGGATGGAATCGGAGTGGGTGGGCGTGTGCCTGGCGGCTTCCATCGTGCTGATCGCCGCCTCGCTGGCCATCGAGCATAACCGCGCGCGCCCGCTGCTCAACACGCGCTGGCTCACCACGGGCAAGATCGCCAAGCTGTTTTTATCGGTGCTGCTGTTTCGCATCGTGCTGTCCGAGTCGACGGGGGCCGTGGGCTTCCTGCAGGCGCTGGGCCTGAACACGGACCAGATGCAGAACCTGTTCATCGTGGTCCTGCTGGGCAGCGTGGCAGGTTTGGTGGTCAGCGCGCTGACGATCAATCCGGCCACCCTCAATCGCTCGCTGATGTTCGCGCTGCTGCTGATCGCTGCCGGCGCCCTGATCGACGCGCACGCCACCAGCCAGACGCGCCCCGTCAACATGTATGTCAGCCAGTTCCTGCTGGCCTTTGGCGGCACGTATTTCCTCGGCCCCACCATGGTGGCCGGCATGGGCGCCGTGATCGCCGAACCGCGCAACCTGGTGAGTTTTTCCGTGATGTTTACCATGACGCAGAACCTCGGTGGACTCCTTGGTTCGGCCATTGTCGGCACCATCCAGACGGCGCGTGAAAAATACCATTCCAGCTACCTGGTCGAGCACCTGACCATGCTCGACCCGCAGGTGGCCGCGCGCGTGCAGTCCGGCGCCGCAAGCTACGGCGGCGTGCTGATGGACCCGGCCCTGCGCAGCGCCCAGGGCGTGGCGCGCCTGGGCGCCGTCGCCACGCGCGAAGCCAATGTGCTGGCCTATAACGATGTCTTTTTGATGATCGCCGGCGTCGCCATCGCCACCCTGATCTGGATGCTGGTCAGCCAGTCCTGGACCCGCATCACCACCGGCGCGCGTCGCCTGGTCGGCCCCGTGCGCGATGCGCAGACGGCCATGGCCATCGTCCCCATTACCAATTCGGAACCGAACAATGACAGAAAATAACACCCCGCCACCAGTACCTCCCACCGCACCCGCACCGGCCGCTCCTTCCATGGCGCAGCCGGACCGGCGCCACCAGTGGCTGTCCGCGCTGGCCTTTGCCGCCGTGGCCCTGGTGGGCGTGCTGATCGTGCTGTATGCATGGCGTTTGCCGCCGTTCACCAGCCCCATCGTGACGACGGAAAACGCCACCGTGCGCGGGCAGGTGACCATCATCGGCACGCAGCTGTCGGGCTATGTGGTGGAAGTGACGGTGCAGGATTTCATGGACGTCAAGGAGGGCCAGCTGCTGGTGCGCATCGACGACCGCATCTACCAGCAGCGCTACGAGCAGGCGCAGGCCCAATTGGCCGCGCAGCAGGCGGCCCTGTCGAACTGGGCGCAGCAGAAGGCCAGCGCGCAGGCGGGCATTTCCGTCAGCGAGGCGGCGCTGGCCAACGCGGAAGCGCAGGCGCGCAAGGCCAGCGCCGATTTGAATCGCGTGGAGCAGCTGGTGGCTGACGGTTCGCTGTCGCAGCGCGAACACGACCAGTCGCGCGCCACGCAGGCGCAGATGGCGGCCGCCCTGGCGCAAGCCAGGGCCAATCTCGACATCGCCCAGCAAAGCGTGCATTCGGTGGTGGTCAACAAGCAGGCGCTGGAGGCTGCCGTGGCCAATGCGCAGGCGGCCGTCAAGGCGGCGAAGATCGACCTCGATAACACGCGCATCGTGGCGCCCTCGGATGGCCAACTGGGCCAGGTGACGGTGCGCCAGGGCGCGTACGTGAATTCGGGCGCGCAGCTGATGGCGCTGGTGCCGCGCCAGATGTGGGTGATCGCCAATTTCAAGGAAACGCAGATGAACGGCGTGCAGGAAGGGCAAAGCGCCACCTTCCACGTCGACGCGCTCGACGGCGCCGTGCTGACGGGCCAGGTGGAGCGCATTTCGCCGGCCACGGGATCCGAGTTTTCCGTGCTGCCGGCCGATAACGCGACGGGCAACTACCTCAAGATTGCCCAGCGCATTCCCGTGCGCATCCGCATCGACCCGGGCCAGGCGAATGCGCGCCGGCTCGTGCCCGGCATGTCGGTGGTGGTCAGCGTCGACACGTCGGCCGTGCTGAACGACTCGGCGGAGAATCCGGCGCCCCCGCCGCCGCCGAAGAAGGCCAAGCCATGAAGCGCCGTGTATGGCTGATGGCCGGCGTGCTGGCGCTGGCCGGCTGCGCCGCCAAGGCGCCGCCGCAGCCCGTATCGGCACTGCAGCTGCCGTCCGGCTGGCGCGCGCAAGCGATCGGCGCACCTGCGGCGGCTGACGCCCATGTCGAGCAGCTGTGGTGGCAAGCCTTCGGCGACCCGGTGCTGAGCGACCTGGTGGGCGAAGCGCTGGCGCGCAATGGCGACTTGCGCGTGGCGCGCGCCCGCGTGCAGGAGTACCGCGCGCGCCTGGCGCAGGCCGACGCGAACCGCGCGCCCAACCTGGCCTTCGACGGTTCGCCCACGCGCACGCGCACCCTGGCCTCCAGCGGCAAGCCGTACGTGACGAATGTCTTCCAGGCGGAACTGCAGGCCAGCTATGAAATCGACGTATGGGGCCGGCTGGCCAGTCTGAGCGATGCGGCCGCCGAGAGCTACCGCGCCGAGCAGGCCAGCCTCGATGCGGCGGCCCTGTCGATCGCCGCCAGCGTGGCGACCGCTTACCTGAACCTGCGGGGACTCGACGCGCAGTTGGCGCTGACGCAATCGACCCTGCAGCTGCGCGAACAGTCGCGCGAACTGGCGCGCAAGCAGTTCGAGGTGGGCTACAGCTCGCGCCTGGAATGGCTGCAGGCGCAATCGGAATACCATGCGGCGGCCGAGCAGGTGCCGCAGCTGCAGCGGCAGATCTTTGAACAGGAAAATGCGTTGGCCGTCCTCGTCGGCGGCAATCCCGGCCCCATCGCGCGCGGCTTGCCGCTGGCCGAGCTGGCCGCGCCTGGCGTGCCGGCCGGCCTGCCGTCCGAACTGCTGCGCCGGCGGCCCGACATCGCGCGCGCGGAACACAATCTGGCGACCGCCAACGCCAGCCTGGCCGCCACGCGCGACCAGCTGCTGCCCTCGTTCAAGCTGACGGCGGCGGGCGGCGGGCAGGCCACGACCCTGACCGATTTCCTGCATGCGCCGACCGCCCTGTGGCGCCTGACGGCCTTGGCGGCCGCGCCCCTGTTCGATGGCGGCCGCGTGCAGGCGCAGACGGAGGCCGCCGGCGCGCAGCGCGACCAGCTCGTGTACGCGTATGAAAACGTGGTGCGCAACGCCTTCGCCGAAACGGAGAACAGCCTGGGCGCCCTCTACCGGCTGCAGCAGCAAGCCGTGGAAAACGACGCGCGCCGCGCCGCGGCGGCGGACACCCTGCGCATCGCGCATAACCGCTACCGCAATGGCTACGCCTCGTACCTGGAAGAACTCGACGCCCAGCGTACCCTGTACAGCGCCGACGTGGGACTGCTGCAGCTGAAGACGCGCATCCTCGTCGCCTCGGTCGACCTGTACCGCGCCATGGGCGGCGGCTGGTCGGCCAAGGCGCAATAGGGGCGTGTGCACGGCGCGGCCAGTGTAATATTCTCACCAGGAAAAGCGGTGGCATGGTGCCAGCCGCTTCCTTCACGAACGAACGAGGTCGCAGTATGACGATTTTTGGCATAGGCATCCACATCCTGATCGCGGTATTCTTTGCGATTCACGTGGTGCGCAACGGGCAGCAGCTGTACTGGCTGCTCATTTTATTCATGTTCCCGCTGCTGGGCAGCGTGGTGTATTTCTTCGCCATCTACCTGCCCAATTCGCGCCTGCCGCAAGGCGCGCGCAAGGTCGCTTCGGTGGCCGTGCAGGTGCTCGATCCGAACCGCGAATTGCGCGAGGCGAAGGCCGCCTTCGAGTACACGCCGACGGCGCAAAATCAGATGCGTCTGGCCAGCGCGCAGCTGGAAGCGGGCGATGCGCAGGAAGCGGCAGCGACGTACGAAGCCTGCCTGCGGGGAGCGTTTTCATCGGACCTGGAAATTCGCCTGGGCGCGGCGCGCGCCTATCTGGAGTGCGGGCGCGGCGCCGAAGCGCTGACGCACCTGGAATTCATCCGCCGCACGGATATCCATTTCCGTCCCGAGATGGTGTCCCTGCTGACGGCGCGCGCGCTGGCGCAAAGCGGGCGCCAGGTGGAAGCGAAGGCGGAATTTGACGATGCGCTGACGCGCTACAACAGTTTCGAGTGCCGCGCCGAGTGCGCGATCTGGGCGCTGCAGCAGGGCGACAAGGTGTTGTCGGAACGCCTGCTGCTCGATATCGACAGCGCCATGGCCCGCTGGAGCAGCCATACGCGTTCGATGTATGCGCCGCTGCTGGCGCGCCTGGAGGCGGCACGCCGCTGATGGATTGCCGGTGCCGGCTTACACGCCAGGCACTGGATTCATCCCTTCAACTAATTTATACCCCTTGCCATCGAAGCCATAGCGCGCGTGGCCGTTCAGGGGCGTGGCGATGCGCGGCGGGTCTTCGTCCGGCTTGACCGTGACGCCCGGCTTGATCTTTTCGGACGCGCCCTTGAAATCGATCAGCAAGTCATCGTAGGCGCCGCCATTGCGCGCCGGCGCGAAGCGCCAGTTTCCCTTGACCATCCAGCACTCGTCCATTTCAGGCCCGCAGGCGCCCATATTGTCCGAGTACAGGTCGATGGCGCCATCGAGCGAGCTGACCTTGCCGTCGCCGATTTCAAACAGGGCCAGTTGCGTGATGGTGTAGCCCTGGCCCGTATAGCCGTGGCGGATCGCCAGTCCCGGCTTGTTCGCGCCCAGCATGACCCAGTGGACTTCGCCGAGCTGCCCCGACGAGCCCAGGGCGGCGATGTTTTCCAGGCGTTTCACGACTTGCCACTGGCCGTCTTCCGGCGCGCCCTTTGGCGCCAGGAAAAAGACATTCAGCAGTCCCGGCGAGGCATGCGCCGATTCGGCCGTGCCTTCCGTGTTGGCCGTTTCCGCATTCGCCACCAGGATGGCGCCGCCATCGGGCAGCAGCTTGTGGCTGACGGCGCTGACGACGTAACTGAGCTTGTCGACGTGGTTGTCCGGATCGGGCAGGTCGGCCAGCGCGTCGTCGCTGTCGCCGCGGTAGGCCTTGCCGAAGACGGCGCGCATCATGGCCGCTTCGTGTTCGCGTGCCTGCGGCGTGTTCATTTCGTCGGTCTTGGGCGCGGTGGCGGCAGGCGGCGGCACGATGTCGGCCGGCGCCGGTTCGACGGCTGCTGCCGGCGCGTCGGCGGCTTCCTGTGCCTTGGCGGGCGCGGTTTTTTCCGAGCAGGCGCCCAGCAGGGAGCATATCAACAGCAGGGCCAGCGGAGTGGGGTAATTCATAGGCAGGGCAGATTGCGTTCATGGAGAATGGGCGCAGTATGCCAGATAGATGAAAGCGGGGGAGCGCGGCCTGGTGGCCGGTCCCCCGCTTCCTTGCCCGCAGGGGGCGTTTTTGCAATCAGCCGTGGCGCTTATTTTTCCAGCGCCACCCTGTCATCGCGCCGCAGCGGCGCCTGCTGGCGGCGCAGTTTCGCCATGCCGCGCTTGAGCAGGTGCTCCAGGTCGTCGATATAGGTGAACACGGCCGGCACCACCAGCAGGCTCAATAACGTCGAGGTGATCAGGCCGCCGATGACGGTAATCGCCATCGGCGAACGGAAGCTGGGATCGGCGCCCCAGCCCAGCGCCAGCGGCATCATGCCGGCGCCCATGGCGATCGTTGTCATCAGGATGGGGCGGCTGCGCTTGTGGCAGGCGTCGACCAGCGCATCGAAGCGGTTCATGCCGGCCTGGCGCGCCAGGATCGCATAGTCGACCAGCAGGATGGAGTTTTTCGTGACGATCCCCATCAGCATGATCAGGCCGATCATCGACGGCATCGACAGGGCGCTGCCCGTGATCAGGAGTGCCACGAAGGCGCCGCCGATCGACAGCGGCAGCGCCGCCAGGATGGTCACCGGCTGCATGAAGTCCTTGAACAGCAGCACCAGCACGCAATAGATGCACAGCACGCCGATCAGCATGGCCAGGCCGAAGCTGGCGAACAGCGACGCCATTTCCTGCGCGTCGCCCAGTTCGGCGATCTTCACGGACGGCGGCAGATTCTTCATCGACGGCAGCGCGCGCGCTTCTTCATTCAGTTCGCCGAGCGTGCGCGAACCGAGTTCCACGTCGAGCGTGACGTTGCGGCTGCGGTTCAAGCGGTCGATCTGCGCCGGGCCGCTTTCCATCGTCACCGTGGCCACGTTCGCCAGGCGCACGGGGCCATTCTTGCCGGGCACGGTCAGGCGCTCGATGGCGGCCAGGTCGGCGCGCACGCTGTTGGGCAGCTTGACGCGGATCGGCACCTGCCGCTCGGGCAAGTTCATTTTCGTCAGGTCCGTGTCGTAGTCGCCGGCCGTGGCCACGCGCACGGTCTCGCCGATGGCTGCCGCCGTCACGCCCAGGTCGGCCGCCCTGGCGAAATCGGGGCGCACGATGATTTCCGGACGCACCAGCGAGGCGCTGGAATTGACGTTGCCGATGCCTTTCAGGCCGCGCAGCTCGCGCTCGACCTTTTGCGCCGCCGCCATCAACGCCACCGGGTCTTCCGAGCGCAGCACCAGTTGCATCTTGACGCCCGTGTCGGGCGGCCCCACCGTGAAGCGGGCGCCGGGGATCGTATCGAGCTTGTGGCGCAGCTGCGTTTCCAGGTCCGACATCGATTCCTTGCGCTCCGTGCGGTGCACGGTGGTCAGGGTCAGCACGGCGCGGCGCGCCTCGGCCGCCGCGCCGGGGGCGAAGGCGTCGCCGCTGGAGCCCCCGCCAATCGAACTGAAGACGCCCTGGATGCCTTGTGTGCGCATGGCCGCGTCGCGCGCCAGCGCTGCCACGGCCTGCGTTTCCGCCAGGGTGGAGCCGGGCGGCAGTTCCAGGTTGATCTGCGTCTGTGCGCGGTCGGCAGCCGGCACGAAACCGGTCGGCAGCAGCGGCACGAGCGCGATGGCGCCGACAAAGAACAGGGCCGCGGCGATGGCCGTGATGCCGCGGTGGTTCAGGCACCAGCGCATGACCGTCAGGTAGCGCGTCATCAGCCAGCCATCCTGTTCTTCCTTGTGCGGCAGCGGTTTCAATATGTAGGCCGCCATCATTGGCGTGAGCAGCCGCGCCACCACCAGCGAGGCCAGCACGGCCAGCACGGCCGTCCAGCCGAACTGCTTGAAGAACAGGCCGGGAATGCCGCTCATGAAGGCCGTCGGCAGGAACACGGCCACCAGGGCGAAGGTGGTGGCGATCACCGCCATGCCGATTTCGTCGGCCGCTTCCATGGCCGCTTCCATCGGTGACTTGCCCATGCGCAGATGGCGCTCGATGTTTTCGATTTCCACGATGGCGTCGTCGACCAGCACGCCGACGACCAGCGCCAGCGACAACAGGGTGACGGTATTGAGCGTGTAGCCGAACCAGTAGATGCCGAGAAAGGCCGGCATCACGGACAGGGGCAGGGCGGCGGCGGCCACCAGGGTGGCGCGCCAGTCGCGCAGGAACCACCACACCACCAGCACGGCCAGCAGCGCGCCTTCGTACAGCAGCTCCATCGAACCGTCGAAGTTTTCCTCGACGGGGAAGGCATTGTCGATCGACTGCTGCAGCACCACGCTGGGGTTTTCCTTCTGCAGGTCGGCGATGGCGGCGCGCGCGCCGTTGGCGACGGCCACTTCGCTGGCGCCCTTGGTGCGGAACACCTCGAAGGCGACGACGGTCTTGCCATCCTGCTCGGCCAGTGCGCGCGGCTCGGCGATGGTGTCGCGCACGCTGGCCACCTGGTCCAGGCGCACATGGCGTCCGTCCGGCAGCGGCACTTCCACGCGCGACAGTTCATCGGCCGTTTTCACGGTGGCGATGGTGCGCACCGACTGCTCGGCACCGCTGACGTCGCCCCGGCCGCCCGGCGCTTCGCGCTGCACCAGGCGCAGCTGCCGCGAGACGTCGAGCGCCGACACTTTCAGCGCCGCCATGCGCGCCTCGTCGAGTTCCACCTGGATCTCGCGGTAGACGCCGCCCACGCGGGTGACGGCACCCACGCCGGGCACGGTCAAGAGGCGCTTGGCCACCGTGTTGTCGACGTACCAGGACAGGTCGGGAGAGTCGAGCGGGTTGTCCACGCCGGGTTTTGCCGTGGCGATAAAGGTCAGCACCACGCGCCCTGCCGTGGATGCCTTGGTGACGGTGGGGTCGCGCAGTTCTGCCGGCATGTCCGCCTTGACCCTTGCGACGGCGTCGCGCACGTCGTTGACGGCTTCGGCGATCTGCTTTTCCAGGATGAATTCGACGGTCACCGTGACGACACCATCGAGCACCTTGGTGTAGATGTTTTTCACGCCTTGCAGGGTGGCGACGGAGTCTTCGATCTTGCGCGCCACTTCCGTTTCCAGCTGCGCCGGCGCGGCGCCGGGCAGCACCGCGCTGACGGTGACGATGGGCAGTTCGATGTCGGGGAAATCCTGCACCGGATTGGCCTTGTAGGCCAGCAGGCCGGCCAGGGTCAAGAGCGCGAACAGCATGATGGCCGGGATCGGATTCTTGATCGAGAGGGAGGAAAAATTCATGGCCTCTCCTTACTTTTTCGCTGCGGCCGGCTTGGCTGCTGTTGGCGTCGCCACATTCCGTACCAGGTCTCCGTCATTGAGGAAGCCGGCGCCGCTGACGACAATCGTCGTGTCGGCCGTGATACCGCCTACAATCTCGATGCGGTCGCTCAGGCGCCGTCCGGTCTGCACCTTGATCTGGCTGACACGCTGGTCGGGATTGAGGCGGAAGACATAACTAAAACCGTCGCGCACGGCGATGGCCTGCTGCGGCACCGTCAGCGCGCCCGAGGTGCCCAGTTCAAATTCGCCGCTGGCGTACATGCCGGCCTTGAATGGCGCATTGTTGCCGCTGCTGGCCGGCAGGTCCACATACACGAGGGCGGAACGCGTCTGCGGATCGACGGTAGGGGCGATCATGCGCACCTTGCCCGTCAAAACGCTG
Source organism: Janthinobacterium sp. GW460-12-1-14-LB5 (assembly GCF_059423585.1). Taxonomy (NCBI): domain Bacteria; kingdom Pseudomonadati; phylum Pseudomonadota; class Betaproteobacteria; order Burkholderiales; family Oxalobacteraceae; genus Janthinobacterium; species Janthinobacterium sp. GW460-12-1-14-LB5. The sequence goes on from NZ_JBWKYD010000018.1 coordinate 140,049, forward strand.
CCATTGGCCGCCTTCACCTGCGCCAGCGTGCCGGGTTTTAAATTCAGCAGCTCGGTGGCCGTCACTTCGGCGCGCCATTCGAGGCGGCCCTGGCGGATCATGCGGAACAGCTCCGTGCCGGCGCCCACGACGGAACCGACGGTGGCCGAGCGCGAGGAGATGATGCCGCTGTCGGGCGCCACCACCTGCGTGTATTTCAGGCGCAGCTGCTGCGACGCCAGCTGCGCCTTGGCCGACGCAATGCGCGCGTTGGCCGTCTGTTCGGCCGTCAGGTACTGGCTGATCTGCTGCGCGCTGATGGCGCCCGTGCTTTGCAGCGAGCGGGCGCGCTGGGCGTTGGCGGCTGCTTCGGCCGCATTCGCTTCCGCTTCCAGCACGGCGGCCCTGGCCTGCGCCACGTCGGCGTTCACCGTGTCGTTGGAGAACACGGCCAGCACCTGGCCGGCGCGCACCACGTCGCCGACATTCACGCGTACGTCGGTGAGGCGCAAACCGTTCGATTCGCTGCCGATGATGGCTTCCTGCCAGGCGGCCACGCTGCCGTTGGCCTTCAGCTTGATGGGCAGGCTGGCCGTTTGCGGCTTGGCCGTGGTGACGGTGAGGGCAGGCTTTGGCGCCGCGTTTTTATCCTTGGCGTCGTCGGCCGCCGTGGAGGAAGGGGAGTACAGGGCCACGCCGGCGCCCAGCACCACGCAAAGGGCGGCCAGCGTGAGCGCCATCGGTTTCAAGGTCAGTTTTTTCATGTTGTCGTATCCGTCAGGGGGCATTGTTGGCGATGGCGTTGCTACTGTTCCAGCCGCCGCCGGCGGCGCGGTACAGCGCCACCCAGGCGGCGCTGCGTTCGCGCTCGAGGTTGACCACCGTGTTTTCGGCGGCCAGGCGCGTGCGGCGCGCGTCTTCCAGTTCGATCAGGCTGGCCAGGCCATTCTTGTAGCGGTCTTCGGTGGCGACGAACGACACGCGGTAGCCTTCCAGGGCCGTTTTCGCGTGGCCGCTGCGCTCGTCCGTGCTGGCCAGGTTGACCAGCGCCTCTTCCACTTCGCGCACGGCCTGGCGCACGCCGGCGCGGTACTTCACCACCGCTTCGTCGTAGCGCGCCGTGGCGGCATCGACCTGGGCGCGGCGGGTGCCGCCGTCGAAGATGGGCAGGCTGACGGCCAGCGGACCGATGCTCCAGGTGCTGGCCGTGATGCTGGTGCCGCCAGCGCGGATATTGCCCTTGCCAATGGAGCCGGCCAGGCTCAGACGCGGGTAGCGCTGCGCTTGGGCGCCGCGCACTTCGAAGCTGGCGGCCGCCACTTCGCGTTCGGCGCTGTAAATGTCGGGACGCTGGCCCAGGGTTTGCGCCGGCAGTTGCGCAATCGCCACGGGCGAGGGCGCAACAAAGGGGCTGGCCGCCAGCTTCTGGCGCAGCGAGTCTTCCGGCATCGCCGACAGGGCTACCAGCGCCTTGACGTTCACGTCGCAGGCGGCGCGCTGTTCGATGGCGCGGCTGGCGCCTTCGGCGGCGCTGGCACGGGCCAGGGCGGCATTGGCGGGCGGCTGGAAGCCGGCGCCGGCGCTCAATGCCGTCAGGCGCGCCGAGTCGCTTCGCGAGACGGCATCCTGTTCGGCCACGGCCTGCAATTGCTGGCAGGTGCGCAAGGCGTAGTACTGGTTTGCCACTTCTGCGGCCACCGAGACGCGGGCTTCATGCCAGCCGGCGCGGGCGCTGTTGTAGCGCTCTTGCGCCGCATCGCGCGTGGCGCGGTTGGCCCCAAACACATCGATTTCCCACGACGCCTGCAAGGCCGCCTGCGAGGTGGTGCCGCCGGGCTGCGCCGATTGCTGGCTGGTGCGCACCACGTTGCCTGTCGCATCGAGCGTGGGCGCCAGCGCGGCGCCGCTGCCGATGCTGTCCGCGCGCGCCTGCACGATGCGCGTGCCGGCGGCGGCGATGGTGGGGCTGGCCTGCTGCGCATCGGTGATCAATTCCACCAGCAGGCTGTCGCCCTGGCCCTGCCACCAGCTGGCCAGGTCGGTCAGTTTGCCGTTATGCGGCAGCGGCGCCTGCCATTGCGCGGGTGCGCTGGCGGCCACCGCGGCGGGCGGTCCCTGCAGGGCGCAGCCGCCCAGCGCCAGCGCGATGCTGGCGGCCAGGGCGCGTTGAACGGTGCATCGAATAGTCGTCATGCTGGTCCTTCTGCTTGTCATTGAGCGGTAGGGGGAAAGGGAGGCGTGGCCAGGCGCCGGCGCTCCACGTCGGCCATGGCCAGCGCGTAGTCGGTCATGCGCGCCAGCCAGGTATCGATGGCGTGCGCCGATTCCATCAGTTGCGGACGCAGGGTGTGCAGCACCTCGGCGCCGACCATGTGCTGCAGGGCGAGCGAGGCGATGGAAAACGCCAGGCGGTGCATGTCGTCGCTGTCGTCGGGGGCGCCCAGGTGGCGCGCCAGCACGCGCGTGAGCGCTTCGTGTTCGGCACGGATGTTCTGGTCGACCTCGCGCGCCCACAGGCCCGTCGGTTCGAGCATCTCGCGGCACCACAGGCGCATGCAATCGCGCGCGATTTCTCCCTGCTGCATGGGGGCGAGCAATTGCGCATAAAAGCCTTCCAGACTTTGGCGCAGGGTGAAATGGGGTTGCTCGTACAGGGCGATATTGTCTTGTGGATTCGATAGTTGATGGGAGAAGGCGGCGCGGTACAGGCCCGCCTTGTCGCCAAAATAATAGCGGATGGCCGCCGCGTTGGTGCCGGCCGCCTGTGCCAGTTCGCGCGTGGAGGTCTTGGCGTAGCCCTGCTCGGCAAACAGGCGGATGGCGCTGTGCAGCAGGCGCTCGCGCGACTGCTCGCCATCGGAGCGGGGCTTGCGCCCGTCGTCGGCGCTTGGTGTTGGGGAAATGTTTTTTTCAATCATGTCGGAGATTTAATCATATATCTCAAACGATTGATATAACTAAATCGCTTGATTTAGTTAAGGAAAGATGAAGATCATGGAAAACGCAGGCAAAAAAAAGCCCGCGAACTGGCGCGGGCTGAATCCAATGTTCGGAGAACGAATTGGAGGAGACAGGTTCACTATAGCGCTGAATATGTTGCAGTGCAATACCGTAGAACTACTGTATCCATCTCTCCAGGATGGCAAACATCACAATGGCATGTTGCGGTGCATCGCAGTTCAGGTTTTGCTGCGCAGGGCCAGGGTGAACGTGCTGCCCGAGCCGTAGTCGCTGTTGAAGAACAGGGCGCCGCCGATGGCGTTGGCCAGGTTCTGACACAGGTACAGGCCCAGTCCCGCGCCTTCCACGTGGCGCGTGGAGGTGGAATCGAGCTGCGAGAAGGCCTGGAACAGCTTGGCCTGGTCTTCTTCCTTGATGCCGGCGCCGCTGTCGGCGATGCTCATTTCCGTCACCAGCACGCCGTCTTCCTCGCGCTGGGCCAGGCTGATGCGCACCGTGCCCTGTTCCGTGAACTTGATGGCGTTGTTGAGCAGGTTGATGAGGATTTGCGTCAGCGCGCGGCGATCCGTGTCGATGATGGCGGGCGGCTGGCCCGCTTCGCCCAGCGCCATCTCCAGCGCCAGGCCCTTTTGCTGGGCCAGGGGGCGCAGGGTGTCGGCCACTTCGGCCATCAGGTCCTGGCAGTGCACCGGCTCGATCGACAGGGTCAGCTTGCCCGCTTCGATCTTGGCCACGTCGAGGATGTCGTTGATCAAGGAGAGCAGATGGCGCGCGCTGGCGCGGATGGTATTGAGCTGCTTGTCCTGGTCCGACGTCAGGGGGCCGGGCAGTTTCATCAGCAGTGCGCCCGTGAATCCGATGATGGCGTTCAGCGGCGTGCGCAATTCATGCGACATGTTGGCGATGAAGGCGGACTTCATGCGGCTCGCCTCGGCCAGTTCCAGGTTTTTCAGGGCGATTTCGCGGTTGATGGTTTCCAGTTCGGCCGCATGGTGCGCCAGGCGCATGTTCAGCTCGATCACCTGGCGTTCGCGCGCCTGCAGTTCGCCGTTGACCTGCACCGCCTGTTCATACGTGGAGATCAGCAGGTCGAGGATTTGCTGGCGCTCCGCATTGATGAAGTGCTTCTGGTCGCCCAGGTACAGGGCGATGCCAATTTCCACGTTCTGGTTCTTGCGCAGCTTCTGGTTCATCAGCATGTGGCTGATGCGGTTGAGCAGGTAGTCTTCCGCATACGGCTTGCGGATGAAATTGTCGGCGCCGCACTCGATGCCGCGGATGATGTCCTTCGGGTCGTTGAGCGAGGTGACGAGGATGACGGGAATGTCGCGCAGGGTCGGATCGGACTTGATGGCGCGGCACAGGTCGTAGCCATTCATTTCAGGCATGACGATATCGGACAGCACCAGGTGCGGCTTGCGCTCGCGGATGGCGGCCAGGGCCAGCTGGCCATTCGCCGCCACGCGCGCGTTGTAGTGCAGCGACTGGATCAGGCGGCGCAAGCGCTCCGCCTGGGTCGGGCTGTCCTCGACGATCAGGATCTCGATTTCGTCAGGCTTGATTTGGTTGTTGGAGTCCACAGACCTCTCCTAGGATTTCAGTGTGGTGATGCTGGGCGCGTTGAGCGCGCAAGATCGACATCCTGTGACTATATCGGATTTAGGTCTGTAAAAGTAACTTCCAAGTAACTATTTTGGCCCATGGGAATGCTGTGGCCGCCTATCAGTTTTCGCCCTGGAACTGGCCGGCGCGATAGGTCAGCACGAGGGTGTCGCGGTGGCCATGTTCGCCGACGGGCTGGATCGGCGTCGATTCATGGATGACGGCCGCATCGTCGAGCAGCAGCAGCGACCACGGCTCGGTCAGGGTAAAGCGTTTGCCGTTGGGACCGTCCGCTTCAAAGATGCGCGTCTCGCCGCCCTTGACCTGTTCGCGCCCGATCAGCAGCACGGCGACGAAGTCGACGCCGTCGCGGTGCGCGCCTTCCGGCGTGGGGCGGCCGATGCCATCGGTCGTATCGATGCGGAACTGGTGCGCCTCGATGAACCACGGCTGGCGGCCCTTGACCTGCGAGCAGGCGTCCCCCAGCGCGCGGATCAGCTGCTGCCAGGCCGCTTGCGCAACGATAGCCGGTTCGACCGGTTCGAACAGGCGGTGCATGCCGCCGTGCAGAGCGTTGTATTCCACCGGTTGCCAGTGCGGACGGTGCGCCGTCTGCGTCAGGCGCTCGCCATCCTGCACGAAGCACGAGTGGCGCCGGCGCCGATAGCGGCCGCCATCCTTCAGGTAATTGTCCAGCGCCAGCGTATTCCAGCTTGGTTCCAGCGCGCGCAGCGCGTCGAGCGGGCAGCCGGCCAGCGCGGCCACGTCCTGCGGGCGCAGGACGGCATAGCCGTCATCGCGCAAGGCGTCCTTGACGTGGGACGGGTCGGTAAAGATCGGTGCGGAAGTGCTCATGGCGGTGCCGGCCGGAACGCGGCCTGTATCAGTTTATCCAGCCTGGCATTCTACGACTTCGCGGCGATTCCTGTGCAGTGTGCGATACGAATTATTCTTGTTGAGTTAAAAATTCTTTACCAGGGTCAGGCGCAGCGAGCGCGATTCCACCGGATGGAAGTGGATATCGTCGACCGGCTGCGCTTCGCCGGGCAGGCGCGAGGCATAGTAGTAGTCGATGGCCGAGTCGCGCCGGTTGGCCAGGTTGTAGCCCTCCAGTTCCATGCGCAAGGTCTTGCCGATCTGGTAGGCGATACGCCCGTTCAAGCCCACGCTGGCAGCGGAACGCACGCTGTTGTCCTCGATCAGGGGGCGCGGGCCGAAGTAGCGCAGGCGTAAGGACCCTGACCATGGCCCCTGCGGTGTCAGCGTCATGGCCAGCTGGGCCACGCCTTCGATGGCGCCGGGGATGAAGTCGCCCGCCGGGTCGCTGCCGCGCGAGCGTGCCCGCGCATACGCCAGGTCCAGGTCCAGCGACAGCCAGCTGGCCGCCTTGTAGTAGCTGGAAAACTCGATGCCGTAGCGGCGGCTGGGACGGCCCGCCTCGGTGGCGCCGGCGTCGCCGATGAACAGCAGCTCGGAATCGAAGTCCAGGCGGTACAGCGACAGCGACGTTTGCAGGCCGGCGATGGCGGCGCTGCGCAAGCCCAGTTCCAGGCCGCGCGAGCGCACCAATGGCGTGACCTTGCCGGCCGCCTCGCCCGTCTTCGGATCGACCGTGATGGTCGTGCCGCGTGCGTCGTTGCTGTGAAAACCATTGCCAATGTTGAAATACGCTTCCGTCTCGCGCCACGGACCGGCGATCACGCTCAGGCTGGGGCTGAACAAATGGTCGCTGGCCGTGCCCGCATTGGCGGCGCGGTCGCTGCGCACGTCGAAGCGGTAGGCGTCCGCGCGCAGGCCGGCCACGGTGCGCAGCGATCGCGACCAGCGCGTGCTGTTTTCGCCATACACGCCGATGCTCGTTTCGACGATATGGTCTTGCCGCGTGGTCGACAGGATCTGGCGCCGGCGCGTGTTGTACAGGCCATTGTGGATATTGTCGTTCTGTAGCTGCAGGCCGATGGTGGTGTCGCTGCTGCCCCTGTCCGTGTGGCGGTGCCAGGTGTGGCTGGCATTGACGCCGGCCGTCACGCGCCGGTCGGGCTGGGCGAACTGGTCGCCGTTGAGCGGGTCGTCCAGCGCATACGTAAAATTCGAGAACAGGGCCAGGCGGTTGGCGATCGCATACGCGCTGACCCTGGACGACGCGTCGTCCGTCGTCTGGCGCCAGGCGCCCGACAGGCTGTAGCGCTGCGCCTTGCCGCCATCGCTGGCATCGATGGCGTCGAAGCGGCCCAAGCTGCCGTCCTGCACGGCGCGCAGCGGAATCTGGTCGGTGGCGTTCCAGCTGGCGTCATACGCCATGGCCGTGACGTTGAAGCCGTTGTTGGCATAGCCTTCGCTGTAGCGCAGCACGCCATTGCGCTTGCGGTAGCGGTCCGGCTGGGTGAACGGGCCGTCGTTGTGCTGCGCTTCGAGCGCGTACAGCAGGCTGCCGTCGCCCGCGTCAAACGAATCGGCCAGCAGGGCGCGGCGAAAGCCGTTTTGCCCGATGCCCGCGCTGGCGATGCCCTGCGTCAGGCGGTTCGCGTAGATGACGGACGCCGCGCCCGCCGAGGAAAAATCGCCTTGCGCCGCCGAATACGGCCCCTTTTTGTAATCGAGGCGCATGGCCAGTTCGGGGATCAAAAAGTTCAGGTCCGTCCAGCCCTGGCCGTGGCCATGGCTGCGCTGGTTGACGGGCATCTCGTCGACGGTGGTGCGCAAGTCGGTGCCGTGATCGAGGTTGAAGCCGCGCAAGTAGAACTGGTTGGCCTTGCCCTCGCCGCTATGCTGGCTGGCGATCAAGCCCGGTACTGCTTCGAGCAATTCGCCGGGCCGGTAGCTGGTGCGCGCGTCGAGCTGCTGTTGCGTGACGCTGCCCGCGTTGGCCGAATCGGCCACGCCCAGCTGGTTCAGGCGGGAGCCGTCGACCAGCACGCGCTGGAAGATGTCGTCGGCATGGGCGGCGGTGGCGGAAAACAGGGCGGCGAGGAAGAGGGGCAGATAGCGTGGCGTCATGGGTGTACTGGGGCTTGGCGGATCGGCAATTCCGTGTTCTGGCGGTCGAAGATAAGCGTCTGGATGCTGCCGCTGTCCTGCACGTTGAGGGTATTGCGCTGGCTGGGCAGGAAGTCGATCAGCAACTGGTTGTGGATGCGCGTGGCGGGGACCAGGCGCGTGTGCTCGATTTCCTGGAAGATCACCACGTTGTCGGCATTGACCTTCATGCCGACCCAGTTCAGGCGCAATCGCTTGCCGTCCGGTCCCACGAGGTAAAACTGTTTTTCGACATAACGGCGCAGGGCCGCTTCGCTGTCTTCCTGGCCCAGGTCGAACTGGCGCTGGTACAGGTTCGTCAGCAGCGCCTCGACGTCGTGGCCCGTGTAGGTGTGCACCACTTCCGTGCTGCCGCTGGCCCCGTTGTAGCTGATGTCGGCGATGCCCATGTGGAAATTATGCGCGCCGGCCGCCATGCTGGCGCAGGCCAGCAGGCTTGCCGCGAGGAGGCGCCAGCGCTTCACGCCTCGTCGCCCTTGGCCGCGCCGCCGTTCTGGCCTTTCAACGGCGTATGAAAATCGCGCATCAGGTTCTCCCTGGGCGACTTCTCGCTCTTGAACAGTTCCAGGCGCGAGGGCGTGATTTTTCTCGGCCAGCTATTGTTGCTGGTGTCGATGTCGGCCGTTTCCCAGTACGGGTCCTGCACCAGGCCCACCATCGGTTCATCCGTGATGACGACCTTGGTGATTTTCTTCGGCGAGTAGCGCCATACTTCGGCCGGCACGCGCTCCACGTACTTCTTGCCGCTTTTTAGCTCGATCTCGAGGATCAGGGGCATGACCATGCCGCCCACGTTCGACAGGTCGACCAGGTACAGGTGCTTGCCCTGTTTCAGCAAATCCTTCTCCCACGGTTCCAGGCCGGCCAGCGCTTCGGCGTAGGCGTTGCGATCCTTGTTGGTCACCGTGAAATCGTCGTGCTGGTTGTAGAAATCCTTCAGTTCCGGATGCGCGTCGACGCGGCGCGGCATGCCCTTGTTGGCGCGGCTCGTGACGGATTCCGGCTGGGCGTCCTTTTGCGCCTTTTTCCAGGCTTTTTCCGTTGCCGGATCTTTCGAGCTCACGCCGTATTCGCTGATGCCGTCGATGCTGATGTCGACCGGGTCGGTCGTATAAAACCAGCCGCGCCAGAACCAGTCCAGGTCCGTGCCGGAGGCGTCTTCCATGGTGCGGAAGAAGTCGGCGGGCGTGGGGCGCTTGAATTTCCAGCGCTGCGCATATTCCTTGAAGGCGTAGTCGAACAGCTCGCGCCCGAGAATGGTTTCGCGCAGGATGTTCAGGCCCGCCGCCGGCTTGGCGTAGGCGTTGTTGCCGAACTGCAGCAGGGACTCGGAATTGGTCATGATGGGCACCTGGTCGCGGCTACGCATGTAGTCGACGATTTCGCGCGGTTCGCCGCGCGAGGCCGGGTAATTTTCTTCCCACGCCTGCTGCGCCAGGTATTGCACGAAGGTGTTGAGGCCTTCGTCCATCCATGTCCACTGGCGTTCGTCCGAGTTGATGATCATCGGGTAGTAATTGTGGCCCACCTCGTGGATGATCACGCCGATCAAGCCATACTTGGTGCGTTTCGAATACGTCAGCTCGCCCGTCTTCTTGTCCTTCACGGGACGCGGGCCGTTGAACGAGATCATCGGATACTCCATGCCGCCCACGGGGCCGTTGACGGAGATGGCCGTCGGATACGGATAGTCGATGCTGTACTTGTTGTACTGTTCAATCGTGTGCACGATGGCTTGCGTGCTGTATTTTTCCCACAGCGGATTGCCCTCTTTCGGATAGTAGGACATGGCCATCACGTCGCTGCCGCCCTTTTTGTAGCCCTGCGCATCCCAGATGAACTTGCGGCTCGAGGCCCAGGCGAAGTCGCGCACATTGGCCGCCTTGAAGTGCCACGTCTTTTGCGCGCGGTTCACCGTTTTCTCGGCCGCTTCCGCTTCCTTCTGCGTGACGATGACGACGGGCTTGTCGCTGCGGCGGGCCTTTTCCAGGCGTTCGCGCTGTGCGGCGGACAGCACCTCCTGCGGATTTTGCAACTCGCCCGTGGAAGCGACGATATGGTCGGCGGGAACCGTCAGCTGCACGTCGTAGTCGCCGAATTCCAGCGTGAATTCGCCCGAGCCCAGGAACTGCTTGTGCTGCCAGCCGGCCGCGTCGTAATAGGCGGCCATGCGGGGGAACCACTGCGCCACTTCGAACAGCGCGTTCTTGTCGTCGAAGACTTCATAGCCGGCGCGCCCGCCCAGCACCTTCTGTTCGTTGATGCGGTAATCCCAGTCGACCTGGAAGACGAAGTCCTGGCCCGGCTTCAGGGGCTGCGGCAAGTCGATGCGCATCATGGTGCGGTTCACTACATACTTCAAAGGCTGGCCGTCAGCGCCCTTCAAGGCACGGATATTGAAGCCGCCCTGGAAGTCGCCGCGCGCCAGCATGCCGCGCAAGCCTTCGAACTTCATCGTGTCTTCGCCCGCCGTCTTGGCCCACGCCTGGCGCGAGGGCGCCGTGGTCATGCGGCGCGCATCGGAATCGGGCTTGTAGATATTCTGATCCAGCTGCAGCCACAGGTAGCCGAGGGTATCGGGCGACTGGTTATGGTAGGTGATGCTGCCGCTGCCGGCGATTTCGCGCTTGGCCTCGTCCAGGGTGGCGCGGATCGTGTAGTCGGCGCGCTGCTGCCAGTAGGCGTGGCCAGGGGCGCCGGACGCGGTGCGGTAGGTATTCGGGGTGGGCAGCACCTCTTCGAGCTGGCGGAACTTGTCGTCGAATGGTTCGGCAGCGAAGGCCGACACGGTAAAGCAGAGAGCCAACGAGGCAACGGAGCCGAAAGGTATGCGCATATTCACCCTGATGTTGTTGTAAGGAAATAGTGGCAACTATTCTATACGCAGGGTGGGGCCATCCTTGTATCGATTTGTAATAAAGAAAGGCGGATTGTGCGCCAGCTTTTGTCTGGCGCTGTCAGGGGGATATTTCGCCTTATTTTGCTCGGAAAAGCAGTGCGTTTACTCACTTTTCATCAGGCTGTCGCGCAACTGGTTCAGCTGTTGTTTCATGTCCACAACTTGTTCCACGCTGCAATGGCTGGCCGTCAGGATGGCTTCGGGCAGCAGGGCCGCTGCGTGGCGCAGCTGGCCGCCTTGCTCTGTGAGCGAAATGATGACCTGGCGCTCGTCGCTGGCGGCGCGCGTGCGCGTCAGCAGGCCCGATTGCTCCATGCGCTTGAGCAGGGGCGTCAGGGTGGCCGAGTCGAGGAACAGGCGCTCGCCCACTTCCGACACCGTCAGGCCGTCGCGCTCCCACAGCACCATCATCACCAGGTATTGCGAATAGGTGAGACCGAGCTTGCGCAGCAGCTTGCGGTACAGCTTGTTCATGGCGAGCGAGGTCGAGTACAGCGCAAAGCACAGCTGGCTGTCCAGGCGCGGCACCTGGTGCAAGGAGTTGGGAGGGGTGGTGGTATCCATGGGCACAGTATATATAGTGCGCTATTTAATTGCAATGCGCGGCGCCGGACCTGGCGATCCGGCGCCGGGACGCGGGCGCTTTACCCGGCGTACCGCGCGCGCAGCAGGGCGAGCATGGCCACGTTCTGTTCCCACGCATCGCTCACCGGTTGCTGCGTCCAGGGCAGCGTTTGCGTGTACGGCGCGGGGCCGAATTCCGGCGTAAACGTCATGCGTTCGGCGCCAGAGGCGCGGCGCAGGGCGACGATGGCGTCCCACCACGCCAGGTGGGCGTCCAGCGCCGGCTTGGCTTCCGGCGCGCGGAAGTCGGCCACCTGCGGCCCTTGCGCATGGCCCACGCGCGCATGCACGTGGTGTACCAGCGGCAGCACCTGCGCCAGGGTCTGCGGCTGGTCTTCCAGCAGCGATTCGCAGGCGCAGCACCAGTGCGACAGGTCGGCCGTCAAGGGGAGTTGCGGATACTGCTGCAGATACGGCAGCAGCAGCATCGGGTGGCCGGAAAAGCGGCTGCGGTGGATCTCATGCACGATGGGCACGCCGTGCTTTTCCGAGATGGCGGCGGCCAGGTCGATCAGTTCCCCGTTCTGCGCCGGCGTATAAAAATCCTTGCCCGTGTGCGTGTTGACCAGCACGGGGCGCGCCAGGCAGGCGTTTTCCAGCAATTCCGCCAGGGCCGCGCGGTGCAGCTCGAATTCAGCGTGGAACACGGTTTCCCACTGCGCGGCGATCAGCTGCAGGCCAGCCTTGGCGATGCGGTCCGTCCATTCCTCGCGCAGGGCGGCGTCCAGCGGCAGCGACATCTCGATTCCGTCGAAGCCGGCCGTCAGTACTTTGTCGATGAAGACCTCGGGCGCCAGGTCGTTATTGCCCCAGTGGGCGGCGAAAACCTGGATGCGCATCAGACGAAGCCCCGCACGGGAAACGCCGCGTCGCGCTGTATCCAGTTATGCGCCGCGTATTCGGTCTGGCCGTCCGTCGCATGCAAGGTGTAGGCGTGGCGCGAGACAGGCGAGCGGTTCGGCGCGCTGTAGTGAGGCAGCAAGCCGTGGAAGCAGACGAGGGCGCCGGCCTTCACTTCGAGCGGCACGGCCGTGCTGTCGTCGGGCCAGGGCATGGCATCGAGTTTTTCCACGCGCACCTGGTCGCCGTTGCGGATGAAGCGCTCGCGCAGGGGGCCGCGGTGGCCGCCCGGCTCGGCCCACAGGCAGCCGTTGTCCAGGGTCGCGTCTTCCAGCGCGAACCAGAAGGTGGTCACGCTGATCGGCGTCGTCTCGAAATACGTGGCGTCCTGGTGCCAGCGCACTTCGCCGCCGATGCCGGGCTGTTTAAATATGTACATCGATTGCCAGACCTGGGCTTGCGCCAGGCCCAGGTCGCGCGCCACGTCGGCCAGTTTCGGGTCGGCCGAAAAGGCACGGAAGACGGGGTCCAGGTCATGCATGGCGTGGCCGATCTTGTTGATCGACAGCGATTTGTCCTGTTTCAACTGGCCGTCCGGGCCGAACGCCTCTTCCTCGAAGAAGCAGCGGATGGTGTTGTCGGAGGCGAGGAAATAATCGTTGGTGTTCTTCGCCTGGTCGCGCGTGGTGAAGATCGACTGGCTGACGCTGGGATCGAATTCGTTGACAATCTGCTCGGCGCGCGCGCGCAGGGCGGCGATTTCATCCGCGCCCTTGAAGCCGGGCAGGATGATATAGCCGTCGCGTTTGTATTGTTCTTGTTGTTCTGTTGTCAGCATGGCGGCGGCTCCGGAAGGTCAGTGGAAAGCGCCATTGTAGGATGGACGAGGGTGGCAAACAATCGTCCTCTGGTTGACAGATTGTCGCCAAAACGCAGACAATCTTTGACATGGATCAACTAAAAGCGATGGAAATCTTTGTCGAAGTGGCGCGCCTGCGCAGCTTCACGGCGGCGGGACAGCGCCTGGGCCTGACGCGCGCCATGGTCAGCAAGACCATCATGCAGCTGGAAGAGCGCCTCAATGCGCGCCTGCTGCACCGCTCCACGCGCGAAGTGAGCCTGACGGATGCGGGCCGCGCCTACCTGGCGCCGTGCATGGCCACCGTCAGCCAGGCGCAGGAAGCGGCGCGCATGGTGGCGCACGTGGCGCAGGCGGGAGCGGGGGCGGAGCTGGCCGGGCCGCTGCGCATCCAGGCGCCATCGAGTTTCGGCAGCGCGTGGCTGGCCGATGCCGTCGCCCGTTTCAGCCTGCTGCACCCGCAGGTGCGGGCCGAGCTGTTTGTCGACGATGCCCTGCTCGACCCGATACGCCACGGTTTCGACTTGACCATCCGCGTGGGCGGCATCCCGGACAGCAGCGCGCTGGCCATGCGGCCTTTGGCGCCGTGCCGCGCCGTGCTGTGCGCCAGTCCCGCCTACCTGGCGCAATGGGGCGTGCCGCAGTCGCCGCAGGATTTATTGCAGCACCAGTGCCTGCATTTCAGCCACCTGACCGATGGCACGAACTGGCATTTCCAGCGGGGAGAAGGGGAACAGCGCGAGGAAGTGAGCGTGCGCGTGCAGGCGGGCTTTACGGCCAATAATGGCCTGGTGCTGCATCAGGCGGCGCAGCGGGGACTGGGCATCGTCTACAGCACCACGTTCCTCGCCTGGCGCAATCTGCTCGATGGCAGCCTGCTGCCCGTGCTGTCCGGCTGGGCGCTGCCGCTGAATCACTTGAGCGCCCTGTATCCGGCCAGCCGGCAAATGTCGCCCAAGGTGCGCGCGCTGATCGATTTCCTGGTGGCCGAATACCAGCCCGTGCCGCCGTGGGACCGCGAGCTGGACGCCGCCGGATTTTTCAGCTGACGATCAATTGAACGCGACGGCTTCCAGCGTCCACGCGCCATCGGCGTACACGCGCTCGTCGTCCAGATAAACGGCTTCGGTGACGGCGAAGATGTCGACGTGGTAGCGCGCATCCTTGCGCTTGAACTGCGGTTTTGTATACACGCCGTGCTTGGCGCCCAGCGACAGGTGGATGCCGCACATGCGTTCATACGTGCCGATGTCGTTGACCAGCTGTTCGCGCGAAAAGGCGCGGTTCATGCCGAAGCCCAGTTCGCGCACCCACACTTCGCCTTCATGCGCGCGGATGATCTCGAGCATGGCGGTAAATTCCGGCGTGGCGTTTTCCGTGCCTGTGACTCGGCCCTTGTCGATGATCAGGGTAATCGGCGTGTCGGGGCGGTTGACCATGAAGTGCGTGTCGCCGAAGACGAAGATGCGCACGCGCCCGTTCACCGCTTCCAGGTCCTGCGCTTCCGTAAACACTTCACCGAGCGGGAACTGGCCGCCGATGTTGTTCATGCCGCTGTAGTCGCCGATATTCAGTTTGGCCGCTTCGAACGGGGAAGCGAAGACCAGTTGCTCGCCGCCGCTGTCGACCATGCCGTGGCGGGCGCCGTCGATGCGCGCCTTCAGCGCGTGGCCCACGCCCCGGTAGTAGGCGGGATCGTAGGCCAGCGAAGCGATGTAGTGCAGTCCCTGCACGCCGGGCATGCGCGACAAATGCACGTGTTCGATGACTTTCAGGCCCCGCTTGAACAGCTCGATGCGGATGCGGAACGCTTCCAGACGGAAGCTGGTCGACTGGATCAGCACGACGAGGCTGCCGGCGGGCAGATCGGCAAACGCGGCCAGCACGGCGTCCGGCGTGACCTCGTCGAAATCGATGAAGGTGGCGTCCGGCAAGGCCTGGCGGTACGCCTCCGTCAGCACGACATTGAGCCAGCTGCGCTTGTCGCAGACGATCAGGGATGGTTCGTCCGGGCGGTGGCAGATGGCCATGGCCAGCAGGTCGGCCACGTTTTGCGCGGCCACTTCGGTGGCGGCGGCGCTGATGGCGTCGAGCCGGCTGGTGTCATTCTCGGGAAGCGTCATGGTGCGAAGGTGGGGGCGTGAAGTAATCGCAGCATTATAAGGCGATTGCTGCGGTGCACACCATTCCCCATCCGGCGGAGGACATGGGGGCGCCGCGGCCCTGATTATCTTGTGTAGTGCTTTACAGCAATGTATTATTTGAAAAATGGTATGACAGGCTATGGCAGCGAGCCTGGAAGCGGCCAGTCGCAGCGGCCCCGTCCGCGTGCGTACGACATGCTTTCAAAAACTAGATACAAATACAACAGGCCAACAGGCGATTACAAAGAGTGTGATGTGATGAGCATAATCGGACAAGATATTCCCATGGAGCGGCCAGATACGGATGGGCGCGCTGCCGTCTTTGTTCCCGTCACGGGCGTCAAGGAAGATGTCCTGTTGACCATACGCAAGGGTGCGGCCATCGTCGGCTTTGCCAACCACGACCGCACCATCACCGTGTATTTTGAAAGCAACCGCTTCGACGACCCCGTGCTGGCCAAGTGGGAGCACAAGGCGCGCAAGGCCTACGACCGCCTGGTGGACAATGCGCCCACCGTGTCGAAGTTGACTACCAACCCCGCCTATTTCGAGCAGATCGGCTACATTAACGGCAAGGGCATCACCATCCGCCGCATGGAAAGCCTGCAGCGCTGGCTCGCGTATTCGGATGCGATGGAGACGTGTCCGGTTACGGATATCATCCCGCGCACCGTGATTGCAAAAGTTGACGCCGTCAAAGTCTAAGAGGGTGTAGACAAAATCAACAACGAAGTTGTGGCATGCTATCTCGATGTGGGAGGAGCATGCCATGGCAGCA
>NZ_JBWKYD010000019.1:0-142788 GCF_059423585.1 Janthinobacterium sp. GW460-12-1-14-LB5
CTGCTAGCAGTGCTCGCACTGCGTCGCAGCGGGCGCCTTGCATAGCATCCGGTTCTGTTCGTCATAAATTTACAATAATTTCCTGAGGATTACTTAGCGCCAGCGGCAATTGCGCGTGGCTGGCCAGTTCGCTTTGCGCCTCGATCACGGAGCGGGGAAAGTAGTCGATGCGCCCCGCCGCCAGTTGCTGGAACAGGCCTTCGCGCTCCCGGCTCGTCATGGCCCAGACGACATCGACGCTGCCCGACGCCGTGGCGATTTCCTGCATGGCGCGCGCCTGCACCATGCGCAGTGCGGAGCGGCGCAAGGCATATGCCTGGCCCGAACGGGCCAGCGCCTGTTGCAGCAGGGCCGTCACATAACCTTGCTGCGGATCATCGAGCGCCTGATGGCGCGGATACACGAGCGGCAGCGGCGTGCCGGCGGCAGCGCCCAACGGCCACAGGCCGGCCAGCATGAGCAGGGTGCGGCGCTGCATGGCCCCTCCTTTCCAGCGCTTTCCTCAGCGTTCTTATCAGAATGACAGTATCACGCAGCAGAGTACGCTTGTCGACTGGAATAGGGAAACTGTGTATAAAACAACAGCAGTTTCAGGCAGTACTGGAGGGGCAGGAATTAATCCAGATCAATAAAACCGCAAATACAAAATAAATCCTGCGTGCTGCTCTGGACGGCATGCGCACCCCTCGCCTACGCTGTTTTTTTATCTGAAAAACAAGAGGAACCCATGCAGACAGCGCGCTTGAATATTATTGGAATGGATCACGAAGGCTGCGCCGACAGGTTGACGGGCGCGCTTGAGGCGGTCACGGGCGTGGCCACCGTCTGCGTCTCGCTGGCGCGCCACGGCGCCACGGTGCAATTCGACGAACGGCTGGCCACGCAGGAACGCTTGCTGGCCGCCGTCAACGATGCCGGCTTCATGGGCGAAGCAACGGATGAGGAACAGCTGGCCTCGTGCAGCGGCGCCTGCGGCCACTGCCGCCACTGAACGCCCTGCCGGCAATTCCCCGCTCAGCCTTCCCGCGCGCCCCGGTCGCGCAGATGCGCGAGCACGCGGCGCGGTCCCAGCGCCTGCAGGTCGAACGGCGGCAATTCGATGGCGTCGAGCGTGTTCTTGAACAGCAAGCCCAGTTCCGTATCGCCTTCCAGGCTCAGGCGGCGGCTGAAGAACAGGGTGTCAGGATCTTCCTGGCGCCGCGCCAGCAGCATCAAGTCATGCACGCTGGCGGCGATGCACAGGTCGGGCACGTCGACATAGCGCTCGGCCACGAACACCGTGCCCTGCCACTCGAAATCGAAGGCGATACCCGCGTCCAGCAGGCGCAAACGCAGGCTGCGCCCCTCCAGGCTGCGCCGCACGTCGTCGGGCAATTGCGGCGCCAGCAAGCGGTTCAAACCCTGCACGAACAGCCACGAGGCGGGATATGGCGGCAGCTTGGACAGCAATTCGGCCAGCGGTTCAGGCAGCCGGTACGACATGGCGGGCTTGCTCATGCCGGGTTTGGCCGGAACCGGGGCCGGGACGGGCAATCTTTCCAGTTGATCTTGCATGGTGCTTCCTTTCGAGGCGTTCAATGGGCGGCGTGCTGTTCCATGCCGGGCTGGCCGTGCCAGTAACCGTCGCAGGCGCCAGCTGGCTGGCAGGCCGCCAGCTGGGCCTGGGCGCCCACGCCGCTGACCTGCCCTCGGCGGGCACGGTCGAAGATGGCGATCACCTGTTCCGTATGCATGGCCTGCGGGCTGATGCGCGCCACCGACACGCCCATGTCGCGCATGGCGTCGAGTTCTCGCACCAGGTTGTAGACGAGCGCCGACTGCGTCTGCGTGCCGTTCAATACGAGGAAGGGCACTTCGTCGCGCGTGCGCAGCAGCAGGCCGTCCGGCTCTTCCAGGCAGCTGTAGCCGCAATCGTCCTTCGGCAGGTTGCGGTTGCGCGCCGTGAAGCAGCGCGCGGAAAACGCCAGCGGCATGCGGCCGTAGGCGAACACCTCCGTCTCCAGCCCTTCCGGTTTCTGGCGCTGCATCTCGGCCAGCGCCGTCTGCCCCATTTCCAGCGGCATCACCCAGCGCCGCGCACCGAGGCGCGCCAGCAGTTGCAGGCTGGGACCATTGAACAGGTTCAGATGGGGACCGGCGACGAAGGACGTGCCCTTTTCCATGCAGTGCACGGCGCCCATGTCGTTGGCCTCGACGCTGTAGCGGCCATTGCCCGTGATGCGGCGCAGCGTCGCCAGTTCGGCGCCCGCCTCGATCAGCGCCTGCGTCGACAGCACCACTTCCTTGCCGGCGGCGGCCAGCATGTCGGCAATATCGAGCCAGTCGGCCAGGCGCAGCTCATGCCGGCGCGAACAGACGGTTTCGCCCAGGTACACGATATCGACGGCGGTGCCGGCGATCTGCTGGTAAAACTCGAAGACGGTGGCGCGCGGCCAGTAGTACAGCAAGGGGCCCAAAGAGAGTTTTAGCATGCCTTTTCCAATATTTTTAAAGTGACAAAACCGTAGCGAGCGGCTCGCGGCGGGGCCGAGAAGCGCAGCCGTGCTCCAGCACGGTGAGCATCGCAGGCCGCGCCCCGGGACGCGCAGCAGGTTTTGCTATTTCCAGGAGCGGTGATACGCGCCCAAGGTGTGCTGCTGACCCTCGGCCAGCTTGTCCATGGCCGCCATCCAGCCTGGCTTGACGGCGTAGCGCGCATTGCCTTCGCGGCAGGCGTCGATCGCCTCGCGCCATACGCGCGTCACCTGCGCGACATACGCGGGGCTGCGCTGGCGCCCTTCGATCTTCACGGCGCGCACGCCCATGGCGATCAGTTGCGGCAGCAGCGCCAGCGTGTTCAGGCTGGCCGGCTCCTCGATGGCGTAATACTCTTCGTCGTTGACTTCGAAGCGCCCTTTGCACAGGGTCGGGTAGCTGGCGTTTTCACCGGGTGCGTAGCGGTCGATCAGCACGCCGTTCAGGCGCGATTCGAGGCCGTTCGGCGTTTCCAGCCAGCGCACGGATTTCGCCGGCGAGCACACGCCGTGGGTGTTCGGCGCCTCGCCTGTCGCATACGAGGACAGCGCGCAGCGCCCCTCGACCATCACGCACAGGCTGCCGAAGCCGAAGACCTCGATCTCGACTTCCGTCTTGCTGATCAATTGCTCGACCTGCGCCATCGACAGCACGCGCGGCAGCACGGCGCGGGCGATGCCGAAATGTTCGTGGTAAAAATTGATGGCTTCGTAGTTGGTGGCCGAGCCCTGCACGGACAGGTGCAGGCGCAGCTGCGGGTGGTGCTGGGCCGCGTAGGCCATCAAGCCCGGGTCGGCGACGATCATGGCGTCGATGCCGGCCTGCGCGGCGCGGTCGATGGCGCTGCGCCACACGGCCCAGTTGTGCGGCTGCGGATAGGTGTTCAGCGCCAGCAGCACCTTGCGTCCATATTGATGGGCGTAGCGCACGCCCTCGGCAATGGCCTTCTCGTCGAAATTGAGGCCGGCGAAATTGCGCGCATTGGTGGCGTCGCGAAAGCCCAGGTAAACGGTGTCGGCGCCATTGTCGACGGCCGCTTTCAAGGCGGGCAGGCTGCCGGCGGGGCAGACCAGTTCCAGCGGTCCGGCCACGCGGGTGGCGGTGGTTGATTCAAGCATCATGGTGTTCTCAGTCCTGTATCGGCTCAGGGTGCAGACTATAGCCCCGCCCATGCCGCCCAGTCCTTGACGCAGGTGAAGGAATGCATGCATGGCTGGCGCGCGTTCAACTTGCTTGACCTGGCTGTAAAATGCCCCACTTTTCTTCCCTCCGATTGCCCGCCATGACCCGCAAACCGCTGCTGATTTTCCTGCTCACCCTGTTCCTCACCGCGCTGCAAGTGCAGTGGGCCAGCCCGGCCGATGGCTATGACGCGGGAACCCTCTCCGTGCTGTCGCCCGAAGTACTGGGCGCGTATCCGGGCGTGCTGCTGCTGTTCCTGCTGGCCGTGTTCGCGCGCAGCAAGATGCCGCTGCTGCGTCAGGCCGCCATCTGCACGGGCCTGCTGGCCGTCTACTGGCTGCTGGCGAACTACGTCACCTTCGACGCGCGCGTGGCCAGCTGGAGCACCTATACGCCGCTGGAAATCTGGACGCACGTGCTGCCCGCCTCCGTCGCCAGCGTCGCCGCCTGCGGCGCCGCGTTCTTTTTCGCGAGCTGGCTGATCCTGCGCGAAACGCGCTGGAACAAAACCGGCTGAGGTGGTTTTTTCACCTGCATCAAGGATTCGCCACGCAACTGCACGCGCCCTTTGACGCCACTATATTTAGTGATTAATCTCCATAAAAACACCGCATGTTGTGTTTATTGGAGGTTTCATGACGACAAATGCAGTTCCATCCATGCGCGGCCAGGTCGACGTCGCCGCGTCCATCAATGAATACCTGGACCGGCGCGACTGGCGTGTCAACGCCAACGCCAACCAGGGTTACTCGCTGGGCGGCCTGATACTCAACGTGTCGGGCAAGGTCATCGCCAACTACTGGCTGGACCAGGTGTATCCGCCGGAAGTGGGCGCCGCGCACCGCGAAGCGGCGCTGCACATCCACGACCTCGACATGCTGGCCGGCTATTGCGCCGGCTGGTCGCTGCGCACCCTGCTGCACGAAGGCTTGAATGGCGTGCCGGGCAAGATCGAATCGGGCCCGCCCAAGCACATGTCGAGCGCCATCGGCCAGATCGTCAACTTCCTCGGCACCCTGCAAAACGAGTGGGCCGGCGCGCAGGCGTTCAGCTCCTTCGACACCTACATGGCGCCCTACATCCGCAAGGACAGCCTGCGCTACGAAGACGTGCGCCAGTACATGCAGGAGCTGATCTTCAACCTCAACGTGCCATCGCGCTGGGGCACGCAGACGCCATTCACCAACCTCACCTTCGACTGGGTCTGCCCGGACGACCTGCGCGAGCAGATTCCCGTCATCGCCGGCCAGGAAATGGACTTCAGCTATGGCGAGCTGCAGGCGGAAATGGACATGATCAACCGCGCCTACATCGAGATCATGATGGCGGGCGACGCCAAGGGCAGAGTCTTCACCTTTCCCATCCCCACCTATAACATCACCGAGGATTTCGACTGGCATAGCGAAAACGCGGAACGCCTGTTCGAGATGACGGCCCGCTACGGCCTGCCCTATTTCCAGAATTTCATCAATTCGGAGCTCAAGCCGAACATGATCCGCTCCATGTGCTGCCGCTTGCAGCTGGACTTGCGCGAACTACTGAAAAGGGGCAATGGCCTGTTCGGTTCCGCCGAGCAGACGGGCTCCCTGGGCGTGGTGACCATCAACTGCGCGCGCCTGGGCCATTTGTGGCGCGGCGACGAAGCGGCCCTGATGGCGGACCTGGACCGCCTGCTGGAACTGGGCAAGACCAGCCTGGAAATCAAGCGCCGCACCATCGAGGAATTGATGCAGCAAGGCCTGTTCCCGTACACGAAGCGCTACCTGGGCACCCTGCGCAACCACTTTTCCACCCTGGGCGTGAACGGCATCAACGAGATGATCCGCAATTTCAGCGGCGACGCCTGGGACATCACGTCCGCCGAGGGCCACGCGCTGGCGATACGCCTGCTCGACCACGTGCGCGCCCGCATGGTGGCCTTCCAGGAAGAGACGGGCCATATGTACAACCTGGAAGCGACGCCGGCCGAAGGCACGACGTACCGCTTCGCCCGCGAAGACCGCAAGCGCTATCCCGCCATCCTGCAGGCGGGCACGCCGGACAATCCGTATTACACGAACTCGTCGCAGCTGCCCGTCGGGCATACGGACGACCCGTTCGAGGCGCTGGAATTGCAGGACGCGCTGCAGCGCAAGTACACGGGCGGCACGGTGCTGCATTTGTACATGACGGAAGCGCTGTCCGACGCGAACGCCTGCCGCGAGCTGGTAAAGCGCGCCCTGAGCCGCTTCTCGCTGCCCTATATCACCGTCACGCCCACGTTTTCCATCTGCCCGCGCCACGGCTACCTGGCCGGCAAACATGAATTCTGCCCCACCTGCGACGCGGAGCTGATCGCCCGCAAGCAGGCCCACATTGCTCCATCACTTGAGGAAACGCCATGAATGCACGTCCCGACTTCACTCCCGCCATCACCCTGCTCGACACCGAACGCCAGCGCTGCGAAATCTGGACCCGCGTGATGGGCTACCACCGCCCCGTCGCCTCGTTCAACATCGGCAAGCAGGGCGAATTCCACGAGCGCCAGTACTTTACGGAAGCGAGCGCCCGGGTAGGCCTGCCCGCCTGCCATGGCTGAGTTGAAAGTGGGCGGCCTGACGCCCTTTTCCGCCACCGACTACCCGGGCAAGCTGGCGGCCGTGGTCTTCGTGCAGGGCTGCCCCTGGCGTTGCGGCTATTGCCACAATCCGCACTTGCAGGGGCGCACGCCGGAAGGCGCCATGCCGTGGCAGGACGTCCTGACCTGGCTGCGCCGCCGCGTGGGCCTGGTCGACGCCGTCGTCTTCAGCGGCGGCGAGGCGTGCATGGACCCGGCGCTGGGGCGCGCCATGCTGGACGTCAAAGCGCTGGGTTTCGGCATCGGTCTGCACACGGCCTGCATCTATCCGCAGCGCCTGCAGGAAGTGCTGCCCCTGGTCGACTGGGTCGGCTTCGACATCAAGGCGCCGTTTGCCGACTATCGCCATGTGACCCGCGTGGCCGGCAGCGGCGACCCGGCGCGCGCCTGCCTGGACGCCATCCTCGCCAGCGGCGTCGCCTACGAATGCCGCACCACGACGCATCCCGACCTGCTGCCGGACGCACAACTGCTGGCCCTGGCCGCCACCCTGGCCGCCAAAGGCGTCGACAACTACGTGCTGCAGCAATTCCGCGCCGACGGCTGCGTCGATGCGGCGCTGTCCGGCCGGCCCCTGCACGGCTATCCGGCGGCGGCTACTGTGGCGCAAATCGGCGCCATGTTTCCGCGATTTACATTCCGTAATCATGGCAGTTGAGCCTGCCGCCACATAATTGCTGAAAGATCCACAAAATTCCCCGTTCTGCAACGCTGAAATGTCTTGCGTGCTGTAATGTATCAACTGTGCCGCGCACCATGCGCAGCACAGCAGATTCCTCCTACAGCATTACAGATAAGCGTCATCCATGAACGATTTCACCGCAGTCAGTCCAGGCACCCCGTCCACCCACGCCGACATCCTGTACGGCCCGCCGCGACCGGATTTGCTGCGCGAGGAAGTGCTGGCCGACCTGCTGGAAGCGACGGCCCGCCGCTGCCCGCAGCAAATCGCCCTGATCGATGGCGAACGCCGCATCACGTATGCCGAACTCGATGCGCAGGCGGGCCTGGCCGCGTCGCGCCTGGTGGCGGCCGGCGTCCAGCCCGGCGACATCGTCGGCCTGTGGCTACCGCGCGGCGCGCATTTGCTGCTGATGCAGGCGGCCATCGCCAAGGCGGGCGCCGCCTGGCTGCCCGTCGACGAAGACACGCCCGTCGAGCGCCTGCAGGTGTGCCTCGATGACGCCAACGGTGCCGGCGTCGTCAGCTGTGCCCAGTTCGCGCCGCGCCTGGAGCAGGCCGGCGTCCAGCGTCCCGTGTGGACGGCGGAAAGCCTGCTGGCCCCCGCCGCGCCGGGCGAACTGCTGCCCGCGCGCGGCACAGTCTTGCCCGAACACCCGGCGTACGTGATCTACACGTCCGGCTCCACGGGCAAGCCGAAAGGCATATTGATCAATCAGCGCAGCATCTGCCACTTCCTGCGCAGCGAAAACGCCGTGCTGGAAGTCACGCAAGCCGATACCGTCTACCAGGGCTTTTCCGTCGCCTTCGACATGTCGTTCGAGGAAATCTGGATCGCCTACCTGGTGGGCGCCACCCTGTGGCTGGGTCCCAAGGAGATTTCGGGCGACCCGGAAGCCTTGCCGCGCGCGCTGGCCGAGAACAAGGTCACCGTTCTCCACGCCGTGCCGACCTTGCTGGCCCTGTTCGCCGAGGAAGTGCCCAGTTTGCGTTTGATCAACCTGGGCGGCGAGATGTGCCCGGAATCGCTCGTCGAGCGCTGGTCGCGCCCGGGCCGCGCCATGTTCAACACCTATGGCCCCACGGAGGCGACCGTCTCGTGCAGCCTGGCGCGGCTGCGGCCCGGGGAACCCGTCACCATCGGCACGCCACTGCCCAACTACGGCTTGCTGGTGCTGCAGGTAGCCGAGTCCGGAGAAAACCGTCCCTTGACATTGCTGGCGCGCGGCGAAACGGGGGAATTGTGCATCATCGGCCCCGGCCTGGCCGAGGGCTACCTGGGCCGGCCCGACCTGACGGTGGAAAAATTCCTGCCCAATCCCTGGGCGAGCAGCGACGACGACGCGCGGCTGTACCGCACGGGCGACCTGGCACGCATCGATGCGGACGGCCAGGTGCTGTGCCTGGGCCGCGCCGACGACCAGGTCAAGATACGCGGCTTCCGCGTGGAACTGGGCGAGATCGAAGCCGTGCTGGCGCAGCAGCCGGGCGTGGGCACGGTGGCCGTCCTGCTGCGCAAGGATGACGGCATCGACCAGCTGGTGGCCTACATCGTCGGCAGCGACGAGGCGCCCAAGGACGCCCTGGCGGCGAAAACCCTGCGCGCCGCGCTGAACCTGCATTTGCCGCCCTACATGGTGCCGGGCCGTTTCGAATTGCTGCCGCTGATGCCGCGCCTGACCTCCGGGAAAATCGACAGGAAAGCCTTGAAAGCCATGCCCCTGTCCGCGCCGCCGGCCGGCGAGGCAGGTGTATCGGACGTGCCGGAAACGCCGGCCGAAGCGGCCCTGTTCGCCGCCCTGGCCAAGCTGTTTCCCGGCCAGGCGATCTTGCGCCAGCTGGATTTCTTCAGCGACCTCGGTGGCCACTCCTTCCTGGCCGCGCGCCTGGCATCAAGCCTGCGCGCCGATCCGGCCTACGCCCACATGACGGTGCGCGACATTTACCAGAACCGGCAGATCGGCAAGATCGCCGCCATCTTGAACGAAGTGCCCGCGCTGGCCACGCCGGAAGCGGACTGGACGCCGCCGTCGGCCTGGAAGCGCTGGATCTGCGGCGCGGCCCAGGCGGCGGCCGTGCCGGGCCTCGTCACCCTGCGCATGGCGCAGTGGATGGCGCCGTTCTTCACCTACCACTTCTTCACGGGGGACACGGGCGACACCGTGCCGCGCGCCATCGCCGCCTCGATCGGCGTGTTCTTGCTCGCGACGCTGGCCGAATTTGCCATTGCGATTGCCGGCAAGTGGCTGATCGCCGGGCGTCTGAAGCCGGGCAGCTATCCGCTCTGGGGCGTCACGTATTACCGCTGGTGGCTGGCCGACCGTCTGGTCGAATCGGCACCCGCGTATCTGCTCAGCGGTTCATCGCTGAACAGCTGGTGGCTGCGCGCGCTGGGCGCGAAAGTGGGCAAGGAAGTGGTCATCGGCTCGATGACCCTGCGCGCGCCCGACCTGCTGTCCATCGGCGACAACGTCAGCGTGGGCAATGCCGTCAACTTTGAAAACGCCCGCGTTGAACGGGGCCGTTTGCTGCTGGGCCGGATCAGCATCGGTGACGATGCCTGCATCAGCTCTTACGCGATTTTGGAAGGCAATACCAAAGTAGGCGCGTTTGGCCACCTGGAGGGACAATCGGCGCTGGCCGACGGCGCCTCGGTGCTGGCCGGCAGGGTCTGGACTGGCTCGCCCGCGCGCGATATCGGCCCGTTTGACGTGGCCAGCCGGCCGCCGCGCCCCGCCGTCTCGCGCCTGCGCCTGACGGGCGAAACCGTGTTCTTCTGCTTCGGCATGGTCTTGATCGCCGTGCTGTTCTTCATGCCGGTGTTCCCCAGCTTCGTGCTGATCGACTGGTTCGACGAGCGCGAAATGATGCCGTGGCTGCAGGGCCGCGACGTGACGACCCAGCTGGCCCGCTACTTCCTGCTGGCCTTCCCCGCCAGCGCCGTGCTGATCGTGCTCACGGCCCTGCTGTCGGCCGCCATCCGCTGGGGCGCGCTGCCGCGCCTGAAGCCGGGCAGCTCGCCCGTGCACAGCAATCTGTATTGCGCCAAGTGGCTGGTCAGCCATATCCAGGAATCGAGCCTGAACGTCCTGCACGGCATTTACGCCACCGTGTACGCGCCGTACTGGTACCGCCTGCTGGGCGCCAAGGTGGGCAAGGGCGCGGAGATTTCCACGGCGCTGGGCGTGGTGCCCGACATGCTGACCCTGGGCGACGACACCTTCATCGCCGACGCCGTCATGCTGGGCGACGAGCAGATCGACGGCGGCTGGATGACCATGCGCCCCACCGTCGTCTCGCACCGCAGCTTTGTCGGCAACGGCAGTTATATCCCCGACGGCACCGTGCTGCCCGAACACGTGCTGATCGGCGTGCACACGCACGCGCCGCGCAATGAGCAGATGCACGGCGGCGACACCTGGCTCGGCTCTCCCCCGATGCATTTGCCCGCGCGCGAACAGGTCAGCGGCTTTGCCGAGCACCTGACCTTCAAGCCGTCGCTGCTGCGCCGCCTGGGCCGCAGCCTGATCGAAGCGTTCCGCATCGTCGCGCCGCACGCGGTGGTGATCGCCGTCGGCTACACCCTGGTGCTGGACGTGATGCCGATCGCCGGCGCCGGGCGCTGGGGCGAAGTGGTGGGCGACCTGGCCATCGCCGGCCTGGCCTACGGCATCGGCAATTTTTTGGTGGTCGTGCTGTTCAAGTGGCTGCTGCTGGGACGCTACCGCAAGCATGCAGCGCCTATGTGGACGCCGTTCGTGTGGATTTCGGAAGGCGTGACCAATCTGTACGAAGGCATCGCCGTGCCCAACTTCATGCGCTACCTGCGCGGCACGCCGTGGCTGCCGCTAGCCTTCCGCCTGTTCGGCTGCAAGATCGGCCGCGGCGTCTACATGGATACGACGGACATCACGGAATTCGACTGCGTGCATATCGGCGACTACAGCGAATTGAATGCGCTGACCTGCCCGCAAACGCATTTGTTCGAAGACCGCGTGATGAAGATCGATCACGTGGAGATCGGCCAGCGCGTCTACATGGGCCCGCGCAGCTCCGTGCTATACAGCGCCAAGGTGGGCGACAACGCGCGCCTGGGACCGTTGACCCTGGTGATGAAGGGCGAGCACATCCCCGCCGGCAGCAACTGGGCCGGATGTCCGGCCGCGCCTTTGCGTAGCTGATTGTAGCTGATGGATTTTACGGTGCTCTGGTCGGGCGACGGCGTGCTGGCGATCGGCATCGTGCCGCCGCCGTCACGTATCGAAGCACGCGCGCACCTGCGCCAGGCCGTACGCGAGGCGGCGGCGCAATGGCGAAACCTGGACATCGAGGCGATTTCAGTGGAATCGACGCCGGGCGCCCCTCCCCGCTTGCTGCTGGCCGGACGTATAGCCAGCCTGTCGTTCAGCCATGACGAGGGCATCTCGCTGGCTGCCGTCCACCTGCATGGCGCCGTCGGCATCGACGTGATGCGCGCGCAGGATATTGCCGACTGGTTCAATCTGGCGCGCGATTACCTGGGGCCGCAGGTAGTAGCGGAACTGGCCGCCAGCCCCGCCGAACAGCGGCCCTTGGCGCTGGCGCGGGCGTGGACGGCGCGCGAGGCGGCGCTCAAGTGCGCCGGCTTGCCGCTGGCGGAATGGGACGGGATCGCGCCAGCTTGCCGCCTGCAAGCTTTGAGCTTGTCGGCACCGTATGTGGCGACGCTGGCATATTAGTCCTCCTTGCCCTCGGCCGCCCCGCCGATCTGGACGAAAATCAGTTTTACGATAATACTGACGAGCAGTCCCAGCACCCCGAGCAATTCCAGCATGGTCTTTCCTTTGCAGTGACGGCAGATCAATCCACTGTAGCGTGAACGCCGGGGCAAGGCTAATATCAAATCAGGCAGTCTCCGATCTCGAAAAGGCATACGATTGATTTCCATCAAACAGTTCCGCTACTTTGTCGAAGTCGTCGATGCGGGCAGCTACTCGCGCGCGGCGGAAAAGTTATATATCGCGCAGTCGGCCCTGAGCCGGCAGATCAAGGAGCTGGAAAGCGAAGTGCAGGCCCTGCTGCTCACGCGCGACGCGCGCCATATCGAACTGACGCCCGCGGGACAGCTGTTTTATGAACGCGCCAGGCGCATTCTCGACGACATCGAGGAAACCGTGCGCCAGACGCGCCACGTGGGACAGGGCGCGCAAGGCATCATCCGCCTGCTGCATTCGAGCTCCGTCACCCTCACGCCCGCCATCGGCGCCGTGCTGAACCGGCTGCTGGCGCAATTCCCCGGCGTTTCGCTCGACGTATCGAAAGGCTCGTCGGAAAACCAGGCGGCCGACATCGAAGAAGGCCGCGCCGACCTGGGCCTCGTGCGCCTGCCCACCCTGCGCAAGCACGCCAACATCGTCGTGCGCGAACTGTACGCGGAAAAGCTGGTGGTGGCCGTGTCGTCGGCCTCGCCGCTGGCCGCGCTGGAGCGCACGACGATCGCCGCCCTGCGCGACGAAGCGTTCGTCTCGATCCCGCACAAGGACCGGGGGGGCCTGAGCTACCTGGTGGCGGGCTTGTGCCTGGCGCAGGGATTCTTCCCGAAGGCGGCGCGCGCGCTGTCGCGCAAGACGTCGCAACTGAACCTGATCGAAGCCAATATGGGCATCGCCATCGTCCCCGACAGCATGCGCCTGGTGGCGCCGCCCGGCGTGCGTTTTATCGCCCTGCCGGACGAGGAATCGCATTCCGTCGTGGGCCTGATCTCGCCGCGCGCGGCCAGCGGCATGGTGGCCGCGTTTACGGAAGCGTTCGTGCGCGAGATGAACGCGTCGGCAACGGCGGCTTAGCCTTCCGCATACAGCGCCGCATCCACGTCGCGCACGGCCGCCATCAGCAAGGCCAGCTTCATGACATCGAGCTGGCCGTCCGTGCGCACGCGCGAGCACAGGTCGATGCCGTAGGGGCGTACCTGGCGCAGCGCCTCCATCACATTGTTCGCATCGAGGCCACCAGCCAGGAAGACGGGACGGGGGCTGGCGCGCACGAAGCGCGCGCTGACGGACCAGTCATGCGTGCGGCCCGTGCCGCCCAGCTCCGGCACAGCCGCGCCGGGGCGGCCCGAGTCGAGCAAAAAAGCGTGGATATGGGGCGCATAGGCGGGGATCAGCGCCAACGCCTCTGGTCCCTCCACGTGGATCACCTGCACGCGCCGCACGTGCGGCAGCAAGCGCGCCAGCTGCGCCACTTCGCAGGGATCGATATGGCTGACGATCTGCACGGTGGACGGCTGCGTGGCGCGCACGTGTTCGGCGATGGCTGCCGCCGTCGTCTCGGACGTCAGCAGGAAGGTGGCCACGGGCGGTGGCGTCCAGGCGGCGATCTGCGCGATGCGCGCGTCGGGAATCGGGCCCGGACCGGACGGCATGGCGGCCACCAGGCCCAGCGCGTCGGCGCCGGCGGCAATGGCCAGTTGTGCTTCGTCGATGGAAGCGATGCAGCAGATCTTGATGCGGGTTCTCATGGCCTTGCGTGTTCAAATGAAATGATCAACATTACAACACAGCGCGGCGCGCGCGCCAAGACACGCCGTCAAGGCCGTGCACGATTGTGTGCCAAAATGGGCCATTATCCACTCCCCGAGGAAGCCATGGCCGACTACAAAAACCCCAGCTACGTGGCCCGCTCCATGCACCCGCGTTTCGATGAATTGACGTCGCCCGGTGAAGCCGTGCCGTATTCGGGCATCTACCGCTGCGACGGCTGCGCGCACGAAATCGTGTCGACGGAAGGCCATGTCATGCCGCCGCAAAACCACCATCAGCACAGCAGCGAGCAGGGGCCTATCCTCTGGCGGCTGATCGTCAGCCCGCGCTGATTGACAGGCGCCAGATGGCGGACGATACTGGATTTATCCCGGATCGCCATTGGAACGTCACTGGAACACCAGCATGCGCATCGTCGATTTTGAAGTCCGCAAGGAGTGCCCGCCGCAGCTGTGCGACTGCGAGCGCGAGCGGCTGCTCGACGATGCGCAGGCGGACTTGTCCATCCTGCGCCTGAACCTGGCGGAAGAAAAGCGCCTGCTGGCGCATATCGATGGCATCGCCACCTATGCACAGCTGCAGAAGCTGCAACTGCTGTTGAAGAAAAATCTGGGCGTGGAATTGCAGATTGCACCGGGCAGCGGCGAAGTGCGCAGCGTGCGCGGCTTCCAGATCCGCCTGCTGGAGCAACCGGGCCTGTGCCGCAAGACGCGCGCGGCCATTCCGGCCGCCGTGCGGCGCTGCCTGGCCGCGCACCCCGAGATCGCGTTTGCGATCTTGAATGAAAACGATTTGCTGGGCGGAGTTTAACCCCACGGCAAAGGCTGGGGTCTGACCCGCAACGCTGTTAGCGTCAAGCTCGATGCCAACGTATCCGGGGGTCTGACCCCGGTTCTACGCTGCGTGTATCTCGATCACTTTCCTGCCCTTCGCTTCGCGCGCCCTTAACTGCCCGCATCCCCCTTCCACGTCCTGACCGGCCGAATCGCGCAGCTTGGTCAGCACGCCGCGCGCATGCAGGGCGGCGGCAATCGCCCGCGCCTTGTCCCAGCTGGGGCGCCTGAACGGCAAGTCGTCGATGGTGTTGTACGGAATCATGTTCAGTACCGCGTACTTGCCCTGCAGGAGCGCCACGATGCCGTCCATCTCGTCCTCGCCATCATTGACGCCTTCCATCAGGGTCCATTGATACTGCACCGGGTAGCCGGTCAGGCGCGCATACGACTCGCCGAACTCCACCAGCTCGCGCGGGGATAATTTGGGTGCGCGCGGCAGC
Organism: Janthinobacterium sp. GW460-12-1-14-LB5; assembly: GCF_059423585.1. Lineage (NCBI taxonomy): Bacteria > Pseudomonadati > Pseudomonadota > Betaproteobacteria > Burkholderiales > Oxalobacteraceae > Janthinobacterium > Janthinobacterium sp. GW460-12-1-14-LB5. The sequence continues at coordinate 14,792 of NZ_JBWKYD010000019.1, forward strand.
AGCTGTTCGCGCAGCGCCGGCTTGGTCGTGTGCAGCGACAGGGCCAGCGCCGGCTTGACTCGCCCCTGCGGCAGGCGCTCGAAGGCGCGCGGGTCGCCCACGGTGGAAAACACGAGGTTCTTGTGGCCGATATTGCCCTCGGTGCCCAGCAGCTCGATCGCTTCCATCACATTGTTCAGGTTATGCGCCGGTTCGCCCATGCCCATGAAGACGACTTTTTTCACGGGGCGCAAGGTGCGCGCCAGCACCACCTGCGCGACGATTTCGCCGCTGGTCACTTGCCGGATCAAACCGTCGCGGCCCGTCATGCAGAACTGGCAGCCAACGGCGCAACCGACCTGGCTCGACACGCACAGGCCATCGCGCGGCAGCAGCACGCTTTCCACCGTCTGGCCGTCGTGCAGTCCCACCAGCAGGCGCGCGGAACCGTCTGCGCCCGGATGGCTGCTGAGCAGTTTCAGCATGCCCTGCAGTTCGAGGTCGAGCGCAGGCAAGGCCTCGCGCACGGGCAACGGCAAAAAGTCTTCGGCGCGGCGCCGGCCCTGGTCGTGCGGCTGGCCCTGTATCCAGTCGCGCAGCACGCGCTGTTCGTGCAGGGGCTTGGCGCCCAGGGCGCGCAGGCGCTGGCGCAGATGATCGATTTGCATGGAGTCTGAATAAAAAAACGGCGCGCAGGAATGAAGCCGGCGCGCCGTGTTACAGGTAAAAGCCTTACACCTTCTTGACGAACTCGGTTTTGAGGCTCATGGAACCGAAGCCGTCGATCTTGCAGTCGATATCATGGTCGCTGTCGACCAGGCGGATGTTCTTGACCTTGGTGCCCATCTTGACGACACCGCCGCCGCCCTTCAATTTCAAATCCTTGATGACGCTGACCGTGTCGCCATCCTGCAGGATATTGCCGGCCGAATCGCGGTACACCTTCGCGCCCTCTTCCGCCGCTTCTGCAGCCGTGGCCGACCATTCATGCGCGCATTCAGGGCAGATCAACTGGCTGCCGTCTTCGTACGTGAATTCGGATTGGCATTGCGGGCATGGTGGTAATGTGCTCATTTTCTTCTCTGTCTGGTGAACAGCGCGTGCTGTAAAAGCCGACATTATACGGCCTACGCCCCGCATCAACGGGCTTTTTTCACCATCATTGTCAAGGCCGGCGAACAATCTCGATGGTGCTGTGGACGATTTCCTCGTGGATGCCGATGCGCGCACGCAGCTCGGCGCCTGTCAGGCTGGCATCGCGGCTGACGACGGAGAAAGCGCACGAATACAGCTGCTTGCCGACTCGCCAGACGTGCAGGTCGACGATGCGCGGCGTGTCCCCGGCGCTTTCCACTTCCACGGCCTCGCGGATTTCGTCCACCACGGGATGGTCCATCTCGCGGTCCAGCAAGACCTTGCCCGTGTCCAGCATGAGCTTTTTCGCCCACAGCGCCACCAGCACGGCGCCAGCGATGCCCATCACGGGATCAAGCCAGCGCCAGCCGTAAGCCCACGCGCCGGCCAGCGCCACGATGGCCAGCACGGAGGTGGCGGCGTCGGCCAGCACGTGGATGTAGGCGGCCTTCATGTTCAGGTCTTCGCCATGGCCGTGATGGTCGTGGTGGTGGTCATGGCCGCCGTGGTGGTCATGCCCGTGATCGTGGTGGCCACCGAGGATCAGCGCGCACACGAGGTTCACCAGCAGGCCGAAGGCCGCCACCGCCATCGCCTGCGGATAATGGATGGGCTGCGGCGAGAACAGCCGCTCGACGGAAGCGGCCACCATCAGCACGGCCACGCCCAGCAGCAGGATGGCGCTGGTGTAGCCGGCCAGCACCTCGATCTTCCACGTGCCGAAGGCAAAGCGGGGGTCGCGCGCATAGCGGCGCGCCGCCGCATACGCAAAGGCGGCCAGGCCGATGGCCAGCGCGTGCGAACTCATATGCCAGCCATCGGCCAGCAGGGCCATGGAGTTGTACCACCAGCCGGCGACGATTTCCAGCACCATGGTGGCCAGGGTGATCCACATGACGATGCGCGCGCGGCGTTCTGCCTTGTCGCTGGCTGCGCCAAACACGTGTTCGTGCTGCCAGGCGGAGAGGTCTTCGCTCAGGGAGTGCGTTTTCATGGCGATCTCCTTATTTGAGGTAGGTGCGCAGGATGCCCGCGATGTCGTCGGCGCCCCTGGCCCGCTCCTCGCCGGAGATATCGGGACTGGCCATGTGCTCGCGCAAGTGCTCTTCGATGACTTCCGCCATCAGGCCATTGACGGCGCCGCGCACGGCGGCGATCAGCTGCAGCACTTCGCCGCAGTCGCGGCCCTCTTCCAGGCCCCGCTCCAGGCCTTCCACCTGTCCCTTGATGCGCTTGACGCGATTGAGCAGCCTGGTCTTGTTGTGTGCCGTGTGGCCCATGATTCACCCCGAAAAATACTATAGGGGGGTATACTATCAGAAGCCGCCACGGTTACGTCAAAAGGCATACCCGCCTCAGGGAACGGGCGCGATCTTCTGCAGCTTGCTGGCCAGCGAGGCGTCGGACAATTCGCCCAGGTGGGTGTCGACCAGGCGCCCTTGCGCGTCATAGAACAGGGTGGTCGGCAAGGCCGAGGAACCGGCCGCCTTGCCCAGCGCCGCCTCGCTGTCGAGCACCACATTGCGCAAGGTCACACCACTCTTGTCCAGAAAAGCGCCGGCCGCCGCCGCATCCTCGCGCTGGTTCGCGTAGACGAAGACGATATCGGCGCGCGCCTGCTGCGCGGCGGCCAGCACGGGCATCTCGCGCCGGCATGGCGGGCACCAGCTGGCCCACAGGTTGACCACCATGGGCTTGCCGCCGGCCAGCGCCGCCAGGGTCGTTGGCGCGCCGTCGAGCGCCTGCAGGGCCACGGCCGGCAAGGCTGTCGGCTTGTCATACGCCAGCCCCATCCCTGCGCTCAGCACGCCCCAGGCCAGCGCGCCGGACGCCACGCTGATGACGAGAGGACGGCGCATGGCCGCCATGGCGGGACGCCGGCAGCGCCACGCGGCGATGGCCAGCGCGGCGGCGATGCCAGCCGGCGCCAGGAAGCCGCCGTCGCGGATATTGATGATGGACCAGGGAGCCGCGAAGTATTGTTCGTGCCAGCGCAGCACGAAAGCCAGGCGCGCCGCCAGCAGGCCGGCGATCAGCATGTCGGAAACGAGGGGGCCGGCGTCGGGCAGCTGGCGGTAGCGCCGCAGCCACCACGCCGCGCCGTAGGCGGCGCACAGGGAGAGGAACAACAGAACCAGGCCCGTGGGCAGGGCCAGGGGGCCGATTTGCAGGGACAGCATGGGCGCTTTCTATGACGTCGAATGGTGGCCATTCTGCCCCATGCGGATTAAGCCGGCATTAATCCGGAATCAAAAAGCAGCCAGCGCTTCCTTGCGCACGAAATGCATGGCTTGCGGCTGGTCCACCAGAACGCACTGCTTGCCCGTGCGCTTGCAGTGGTCATGCACGCGCCAGTAGGCATCGTGGCTGACGCAGCCCGTCTGGCAAATCACCAGGTCGGCCGCCACCAGCCCCGCTTCCAGCGCCGCCACGTCGTCGGCGCCGTCGTCCCCGCCCGCATGGTGCAGGAAGCGTCCGCCGGCCTGCTCGACGGCCTGCTGCGCCACGTGGACGCCGCCCGCAGCCTGGCCCGGCTCCAGATTTGCATAGTTGCCCACGTATAGCACGGCCTTTTCGCGCACGTCGGCCCGCAAGCCCGGCGCGGGCAACCACTGCAGGCGCAGCAACTCGCGCATCAGATCCTGCACGCGCTCACTGAGCCACTCGACCTTGCGCGCCAGCCGTGCCCGCGTAGGCAGGCCCGGTGCGGCGGCCGCCAGTTCGGCCAATTCGTCACGCGCCAGCGCCAGCCGCGTATCGCGGATCACGACTTGCGCCCGCGCGCGCATCAATTCCGACTCCAGCTGCGCGATGCGCGCCGCCTGCGCGGCCAGCTGCGCACTGCAGCGGGCCTGCGCCCGCCCATATTCTCCCATCAGCACGCGATGCTCATGCGCGATCGCGTCCTCGTTACCATACACACTGCCCATCATGCCCTCCTTCACACCCGTGGCGCCACGGCGCCAGCCCATTGCACCCCCATAGCCACGAATTATAAATGAGAATCATTATTATTTGTGTATGCACATGCACGCAGCAGGGGTATGCGCTGGCCACCGGCGTCACGCGGCGGGCAAGCAGGACAGCAGGCGTTGCCAGACGTCGTCCTGCACTTGCCGCACATGCCGCACGCCATCGGGGCCGCGATAGATATCCAGCGTATTCGGCCACGCCATGTCGATGAACAACTGCCGTGCCGGATCGATCAGCAGGGACTGCCCCACATAGTTACCCTTGATCTCGCCCTTGTTGACGGCCAGCAGGCGCGCGCCGCCCGCAAGCGCCCGCTCGTCCAGCGCCACGCCGCTGCGCTCGGCCACGTCGCGCAGCCAGCGCTCGCGCCAGCGCGCCTGCTCCTCGAACTGTCCCTTGGGTGGACGGTCCAACTTGACGACGGCCGCCACGGGACCGCCTATGCCCGCCTGCAGCGAAAAGCCCATGCGTTCCTGCAGTTCGACCGTGTAGGCCTCGCCCTTGACGTCGATCTGGTAGCGCCCCGTCCCGTCCTGTACCAGCAGGTCGGCCTGATGGTAGGCAGGTTTGACGCAATTGGCGTACTGATAGACGAGCACATCGAGGAACGGCGGTGCGGCCGCGGTGGACGCCGCCATGGCGGGCGACAGGCTGGCCCATAAGGCCGCGGCGGCCGCGTATTTGATCTTGCTCATGCTTGCTCCTGTTCACGTAAAAAGACGATGACGGCCGAAAACACCTGCGGCACGCCATCGCGTCGCTCATATTAGCTATTTTGAATCTTTCTTTCTGGCACACGATTCAATTGAATCGCGCTTGTTCGATCACTATTTCTAGTGTGTAATCTTGCAAACAAGTTATGACATCAAATGCCGATACGTTTACCTCACCACACGGAGTCCCAAACAATGTCCGCATTTCTCCATGCAAGCGCATCTTCCTTACGCGTCGATCACGACGGCAGCCGGACAAGATGAACAATCTTCCATTCACCGAGCGGCGCCGCCAGCAATTTCTGGATGAAAAACTGTATGTCAAAACGCGCAAGAATCAATTTGCGCTGATTGCAGGAGGACTGGAAAACAAAAAAGTCGCCGACTCAACGCAGGAAAATGCTTCCGTCCATCATTTTTTGTATTTAGAAGAATTCTGGCTCTGGATGCTCGACTATACGGCTGGCGAGCCGATTGATGCGCTGGCGCCGCGCATCGCGGGCATCGTGGATAAGTTTGAAGAATGGAATGCGGTCGATCAACTCTATCAGCAGGATGCGGCGCTTGAGTTTCCAGAGTTTGGACTCTACGAATATCAGGGAGCGCCAGAGTTTTACATCCTGTCCGACTATCAGGACACCTTGCAACTGCTGAGCATTGCGATCCTGCTGCGCGATCAGCGTTCGGTACTGCGCATCATCCACGTGCTGCGCAGCCACCGTGGCCGCGATGGCCTGTTCGAGCAATTGATCGACGGATATGTGGAGGATGGACAAGCACTCGACGCCTGCATCATCGCCAGGCCCTATGACACCCTGCTGCAAGTGTTCTATGAGGAGGATGAGGAAGCTACCTTGGCCCTGCTCCAGAAATACCTGAAACAATGGTATCCGGCCATGAAACATCATCCGCGCTGGCACAACGAGCATCTCAATATCAGCGAGGAAGGCTATGCCGGCTACTACGGCTACTGGGCATTCGAAGCGGGGGCGACGGTTTTCCTGCTCGACCTGGACGATAGCCAGGCCGGGCATCTGGTGTACCCCAGGGATCTGGTCGACTATGCGCGCCAATTACGCAAGGAAGGCCGCCACACCAGCCTGTATACGAATCCATCGGCGAATCCATCGGCAAAACGAAAAGCCGGCGAATAGCATGGAAAATGCGCCATTCAACACTCGTCGTCGCCAACAATTCCTTGATCAGGATCAATATGAAAAAACCCTGGAAAATTCACGTGCCTTGCTACAGGTTCAGCTGAAAAACAAGGAATTGGCTGAATCCGCTGGAGATAGCAGTTTGGCGCACTATTTCTTATATCTCGAAAATTTCTGGCTCTGGATGCTCGATTACACGGCCGGCGTGCCTATCGAAGAACTCGCACCACGGCTATCAGGCATCGTGGACAGATTTTCGGAATGGAACGAAGTCGGCCAGCAACATCAACAGGAAACGCTGTCGCAGTATCCTGAATATGGCCCATACAAATACAGGGCAGCGGCGAATTTCGGGGATTTTTCCGATTATGCAGATACCTTGCAATTATTAGGCATCGCCATATTATTACGCGATCAACGTTCGGTCAGGCGCCTTATCCGAATATTGCGCAGCCACCGTGGGCAAGACGGCCTGTTCGAACAGCTGATTGGCGCGTATGTGGACGATGCGATGGAGCTCGACACTTGCATGTTTGCAAAACCCTACGCTACCTTGCTGCAGGCAGTTCATGCAGACGACGAACCTGCGGCACGCATGCTGATCGAGAAGTATTTACAGCAATGGTACCCGGCCATGAAACAGCATCCGCGCTGGCACGACGGCCATCTGCGCATCAGCGAGAAAGGCTACGCACCCTATTATGGTTATTGGGCATTTGAAGCCGGCGCAATGGTCTTTGTTTTTGATGTCGACGACGACGGCATCAACCATATGGTCTATCCCAGGGACCTCGTTGACTATGCCCGAAAATTACGCGCAGAAAACCGTCACACCAGCACATGACCAGTTTCACCCGAAAAAGGAATCCAGGCATGGAAGATTTGCCATTTCACGAGCGGCGCCGCCAGCAATTTCTTGATGAAGAACTGTATGTCAAAACGCGCAACAATCAATTTGCGCTGATTGCAGGAAGACTGGAACATAAAAAGGTCGCCGATTCAGCGCTGGAAAATGCTTCCGTTCATCATTTTTTGTATCTGGAACTGCTCTGGCTCTGGATGCTCGACTACACGGCGGGCGAGTCCATCGAGGCCCTGGCGCCGCGCATCGCGGACATCGTGGACAAATTTGAAGAATGGAATACGGTCGACCAGGTCAGTCAGCGGGAAGCGGCGCTTGAGTTTCCAGATTACGGGCCGTACGCCTACTCCGGCGCGCCAGACTTTTCCATCCTGTCCGACTACCAGGACACCTTGCAACTGCTCAGCATTGCCATCCTGCTGCGCGATCAGCGCTCGGTGCTGCGCGTCATCCACGTGCTGCGCAGCCACCGTGGCCGCGATAGTCTGTTCGAGCAATTGATCAGCGCCCATGTCGACGACAGCCAGGATCTCCACGCCTGCGTCCTCGGCAAGCCCTACAGTACCCTGGCGCAAGTCTTCTTTGAAGAGGACGAGCATGCCACGCTCGCCCTGCTCCAGAAATACCTGAAACAGTGGTATCCAGCCATGCGACATCATCCACGCTGGCATGACGGACATTTGAGAGTCAGGGACGCAGGTTATGCACCTTATTACGGCTACTGGGCATTCGAAGCGGCGGCGACGGTTTTCCTGCTCGACCTGGACGATAGCCAGAACAGATCCCTGGTGTATCCCAAGGACCTGGTTGACCATGCGCGACGGCTACGAAAAGAAGCGCGCTACACCAGTGAAGTTGCATGGCCGCAACCATAATCAGCAAGGGACAAGAATGCAGACGCTGAACGAACAGGATTTTTTGGCGCGGCGCAGGGAAGCGCGGCTGTCCTACGCCATCTACCTTGAAAGCAAGGAAAGCCAGGACGAGTGCTACGACATGGTGGCAGCCGGCTTGCAACAGCCGGCGCACGTGCTGCAACATATTCCACCAGAAAATTTCATGACGGCCACGCGTGAGCGGGCCTGGGATGGCGTCGACCAGCTGGCCCTCGCCTATAGCGCCGGCCACCCGCTCGACGAGCTGCACGGCGCGTATCCCACGATACTCGCTTACTGGCTGGCGTTTGCCCGCCATGACATGGCATTTGACGCTCAGGCCGGCGAAGCCGAACAGGGATTTCCCCACTTCGCCCTGCCCGGCGACGGCTACGAACAGGTCAACCGCATGGTCTGCCTAGGCATTTTGCTGGGCTGCGGCAGTTTGCTGCCCCGGCTGGCGCCCGTCATCGATTTCAATAACCATGAAAAGGATGGCTTGCTGGAGCGGCTGCTGGCATGCTTCGTCGCCGGCAGGGATGCCGCCTGGCCAAAGTGCACGCGCCAGTTGCCCTACGTCAACACACTCAAGATATTCGCGGCAGAAAAAGATGTCCGTCCTGCGCTGATGCACGCTTATCTGCAGCAATGGTATGAGGCCAGCCGCCGCGAGCCCTATTACGACAGCCACCGGCGCGACACCTCGTTCTGGGGCTACTGGTCCTGGGAAGCGGCCGCCATCACCTGCGTGCTCGATATCGACGACAGCGGCTATCGCGGCACAGAATTCTATCCGGCCGACCTGGTGGCGTTCTGCAAAAGGCAAGGGAAAGGTCCCGGCGCATGAAAGCTACCAGCGCCAGCATCGCCATCGCCGTCACCGTGGTTGCAGGACTCTGCTTCGCCCTGCCCAAGCAGTCGCCTGTCGCCACCGATCCCTTTCCGGGCATTTATTCCATCATCGACCCTGTCACCGGCGAGACCAAGGATGTCCTGAAAGTGGTGCCGTTGCTGAACGAGTACCTGGTACGCGCGCGTTTTGGCGGCGACGGGCCATGGACGGGCCCCATCTACGCCAAAGTCATGGGCAGCAGCGACAGCTATGCGTCGCCGCCACTGTTTCAGCAGGACCGCATGGTCAGCGCGCTAGCGCTGGGAGAGATCGGCTACCTCTACCACACGCCGGGAAACAAGAACTCACGCGTCGGCCCGTCCGATACCGGCTATATCAGCAATATCGCGGCCTTCGGCATTACCACCCTGTTCCACCGGCCACTACTTGCGGACGAGCGCGGGGAGCGGGGCCGGGACGGCTCCACGTCCGGCGCCGGTGAACGGCAGCTGTCGGTCAGCACCTTGAACTACAGCCCGCGCATGATACAGGTGGGCATCAGTTCCGCCAGCAATCCCGACAACGCTGTCGATACCGATCCCCTGCATCCTTACATGAGCAGCGCCGCCAGCTGCTGCCTTTTCCTGCCGGCGCAGGCCGCCGCGCCATTGCAGGTCAAGCTCGAATATCGCTGGCTGCCCAAGGGCAAGCCTGAAGTGCTGGCCCTGACCTTGCCGGCCTACGGCGACGCCGACGAACTGCTGATACTGGTGCAGGCGGATGGCAGCATGAGCGTGGAATTTCGCGCTCCCGGCAAGGACCTGGATCTGACGCCCGAGGGCGTCAAATCCATCAATGGCAAGCCGTATCCCCTGCCACCGGCCGCCGAGCGCAAGGCGCGCCTGGCTGCGGAACTGGTGCGAAGAAAACGCTTCTTGAAAGATATGTACAGGCTGCGGGACAAAGGCACGGGCGAATCTGTCGAGGCGACATATCAGCTGCGCTACCTGATCGACGAGTACGAGAAAACCATCACCTATCTGGAAACGTTTTCCGCCTGCACAGGCAGCCTGGCGACGTGCCACAAGCAAGCCATTGCAGCGGTTCACGCGCCATAGCGCAGCAACGCCCACGAAACGCCATGCCGAACGGCATCCGGGCCGCCAGCCAGCCTGTCAGCGGCCCGGATGCGCGGGCGCGGCAAGCACGCCGGCAGCGGCGCCCGCGTCAAGCTTGAACACCCCCACTTCCCGCACCAGGCTGGCCGCCTGCTCTTCCAGGCTGCCGGCAGCGGCGGCCGCCTCTTCGACCAGGGCGGCGTTCTGCTGCGTGACCTCGTCCATCTGCGTGATGGCCTGGTTGACCTGTTCGATGCCCAAGCTCTGCTCCTGGCTGGCGGCGGCGATTTCGCTCATCAGGTCGACCACCTGCTTGACGGATGTCACGATCTTGTCCATCGTGGCGCCCGCCTCGTCCACCAGCTTGCTGCCCGCATCGACGCGCTCGACCGAGTCGCCGATCATGGCCTTGATTTCGCGCGCGGCGCTGGCCGAACGTTGCGCCAGGCTGCGCACCTCGCTGGCGACGACGGCGAAGCCGCGCCCCTGCTCGCCCGCCCTGGCTGCCTCCACGGCCGCATTCAGGGCCAGGATATTCGTCTGGAAAGCGATGCTGTCGATCACATCGACAATATCGACGATCTTGCGCGAGCTGGCATTGATGGCACCCATGGTATCGACCACGCGCCCGACCACCTGCCCGCCCTGCACGGCAAATTCGGACGCCGATACCACCAGCTGATTCGCCTGCCTGGCATTGTCGGCATTCTGCTTTACCGTGCTGGTCAGCTCCTTCATCGCGGAAGCCGTTTCTTCCAGCGAACTGGCTTGCGCCTCCGTGCGCGACGACAGGTCGAAATTGCCGGCCGCGATTTCACGCGAAGCCACCGTAATGCTTTCCGTGCTGCTGCGCACCTGGCCCACGGTGCGCGACAGGCTGCCATTCATCGCTTCGAGGGCCTGCAGCAATTGACCGGGCTCATCGGAAAAGCGCTTGTCGAGGCGATTGCTCAAATCGCCGGCCGCCACCCTCTGCGCGGCCCGCAGCGCCTCCTGCAGGGGGCCGGTAATGCTGCGGCTGATCAACACGGCACCGGCGATGCTGACGCCCAGCGATGCCAGCAGCAAGCCCGCCAGCAGCACGGTCGCCGAGCGCGCCCTGTCGGCCGACTCGGTCTCGAATGCGCCGGAACGCTTGCTGGTCATGTCGACGACGCGGTTGATGGCCGCCAGATGGCTATCGTAGCTGGCCGCCATCGCCGCCATGGCGGTGGCCACGCCAGCCTTGTCCTGCCCCTGCAGCGCGGGAATGAGGCGCGTGAATGCCATCTCATAGAATGCCACTGCAGGGGCGTGCGCCTGCGTCAGCAAGGTGTCGGCGATATCGTGATCGAGATCCTGGGTACGCCAGAACTGGTGGCGCGTGTCGTACTCAACCTTCAATGCCTTCAGGCGTTCGACCAGCTTGTCTTGCGCGCCCCGCTCTTCGGACGCCATCAGCTGGAAGGCGACCAGGTAGGATTCGAGGATGTATTCGGGCGGCGGCAGCACGTCGGCCACCAGATCCTTGCCCTGCACGATGCGGTGATACACGGGTCCGTTGACCTTCAGTTCGTGCAGCACGCGCAGCGACCAGCCGCCATACACGATCATGCCCAGCGAAAAGATGCCGACCAACAAGGCCAGCCGGCGCGACAGTTTGACTTGGCGAAGCAGCTGCATGTGCGTACCCCCTCGGTTGTGCGGACCATGCCGTCCATGCCGCTGGCATAGGCCACGCTGGCCAGGATGAAGTTCTGCGCGGCATTTGCAGATTATGCAACTTTTTAAGGGGTTTGGGCTGAATGCCGTGAAAAAGAATCCCTTGCTGAGCGCCGGTCGGCGCATGGGCTCGCATAAGCCAGCGCATGCGCTGGCCGCCACTGCCTGAGATGAGGGGACGGCGTTTGGGGGTTGGCCGCTGCGCGGCCACCGGGGCCGCGCGCAGCGCGGCAGATGGGCGATTCGGAGAGCCTGCGCGCCCTTCAGGGCGCTCCGTCTTCGAATCCCACCGTTCCGTCCAGACAAATAAAAAAGCCTCCCGCAGGGGAGGCTTTTTTATTTGATTCTGGCGGAGACGGTGGGATTCGAACCCACGATACAGGTATAAGCCGTATGCATCCTTAGCAGGGATGTGCCTTCGGCCACTCGGCCACGTCTCCTAGCTGATTACTCAACTATGTCTCTGTAGCTAACTGCGCTGCAGCGACGAACGTCATAATATCGATTGCCCCCCCTTTGGTCAAGGGCGTGGGGCAATATTTTTGGATATTTACGCTTTTTCCAGCTCGAACGCTTTATGCAGCGCGCGCACGGCCAGTTCCATGTACTTTTCATCGATCAGCACGGAGATCTTGATCTCGGAAGTGGAGATCATCATGATGTTGATGCCCTCTTCCGACAGGGTACGGAACATTTGCGATGCGACGCCCACGTGGCTGCGCATGCCCACGCCGACGACGGACAGTTTCGACACTTTCGCGTCGCCCGTGATGCTGGCCGCGCCCAGCGATTCGCGGTTCGCTTCCAGCACGGCCAGCGCGCGCGTGTACTCGCCGCGCGAGACGGTGAAGGTGAAGTCCGTTTTACCGTCGACCGACTGATTCTGTATGATCATGTCGACTTCGATATTCGCGTCCGCCACCGGTCCCAGAATGTGGTACGCCACGCCTGGACGGTCGGGCACGCCGAGCACGGTGATTTTGGCTTCATCGCGGTTGAAGGCGATGCCGGAGATGACTGCTTGTTCCATGTTTGTATCTTCCTCAAACGAAATCAGGGTGCCTGAATTGGCTTCTATTTCCAGCGGCAACATCGGGTCGGTCAGCGACGACAGCACGCGCGTGGGAACGCGGTAGTTGCCGGCAAATTCCACCGAACGCGTTTGCAGCACCTTGGAGCCCAGCGAAGCCAGTTCCAGCATTTCTTCAAAGGTGATGGTCTTCAGGCGGCGCGCCTCGGAGACCACGCGCGGATCGGTCGTGTAGACGCCGTCGACGTCCGTGAAGATCAGGCATTCGGACGCCTTCATGGCGGCGGCGATCGCCACGGCCGAGGTGTCGGAACCGCCGCGGCCCAGGGTCGCGATGTTGTCGTGTTCGTCGACGCCCTGGAAACCGGTAATGATGACGATCTTGCCCGCATCGAGGTCGCGTTTGACTTTTTCGTCATCGATCGACTGGATGCGTGCCTTGGTAAAGGCGGAATCGGTCTTGATCGCGACTTGCCAGCCAGCATAGGATACGGCTTGTTTGCCGATCGCCAGCAATGCCATCGACAATAGGCCGACGGACACCTGTTCGCCTGTCGAGGCGATCATGTCAAGTTCACGGGGATCGGGTTGATCCATGATTTCCTTGGCCAGTCCAATCAGGCGGTTCGTTTCGCCCGACATGGCGGATGGCACCACCACGATTTGATGCCCGGCGTCGTGCCACTTGGCAACGCGCTTGGCGACATTCTTGATACGGTCAGTCGAGCCCATCGACGTACCGCCATATTTGTGGACGATTAAAGCCATAAGAGTGAAGTTTCCGCTCAAGAAGAATAAAAAAGGAGGGCTTTACTCTACATGCCGCAATGCAAAATAACAAGCTAAAAAGCGCATTAGCTCATACCGATTGCGCATATGGAAATAACCAATCCATGCAGTCCAGCCGGCTTGAGCAGCCACTTGCCGGCCACCCCGAGAGTGGCCGTGGCGGCTGCCCCTGCGCTCAGCAGGAGACCCAGCGCAAAGTCACGCGGGGACGGTCCAGCAGACTCAGGCAATGGCAATCGAGGCCGATACCGGCCGCAAACAGCAATTGTTGCGCCGCACAGACAAGGGGCAGGCGTTCGCGCTCCCAGGCGGGCACGTCGAACGCCTGGTAATGGTATTTCAAGCTCTTCGTGGGACGGTTCAGGGCCAGTTTCAGGCGCTCACCGCCCTGGCGGAAGTCGATCGTCAAGGTTTGAGCTTGCAACCAGGCAATATCGATACCCTGCCCGCCTTCTTCCACCGCATCGAAATGCAGTACGCCGCCATACGCGGGAAAGGCCAGGCTGGCTTCGCCCTGCCACGTAAATTGCTGGCCGGCTTTTTCCAGGCCGGGAATGCCCGCATCGCTTTTGTCGCGCATGCCGGCAAGGTCATTCAGCTTGGGCGTCAGGTACAGCCGGTCGCGGTGGCGCCGCACGTGGCATTCGGGATGCGTGACCAGCAGTTGCGCATCGGGCCGCGCCTCCAGCAGTTGCGCCAGCATTTCCGCCAGCCACGCCGTCGACGGCATGCGCAAGCCGCGCGTGCCGAACCAGTGGCGCAGCAGGTTGTAGCAGCGGTCCGCGCTCAATTCCCGCAATTTCGCCAGTTCGATGCAATCGCCGTCGAGGCAAGCGGCCATATCCTGTGTCGCCAGTTCCGTCAGCAGGCGCTGCGCCGACTGCGCGTGCTGGGCGCTGCGGGCGAAGCGCTCCTGGAAGCCGGGAAACGCCTGCGCCAGCACGGGCATCACCTGGTGCCGCAGGGCATTGCGGGCAAAGCGGGGATCGTCGTTCGACTCGTCATGGATGTGCGCAATCGCATGGCTCGCCACATACGCTTCGAGTTGCCTGCGCGACACGGAAAGCAAGGGGCGCGCCATCACCAGGTCCGGGTTGCCCAGCAGTTCGGGCGCGCTGTTGGCGCCATCCATGCCGGACAGCCCTGCCGTGCCGGAGCCGCGCAGCAATTGCAGCAGCACCGTCTCGGCCTGGTCGTCCTGGTGGTGAGCCGTGAGCAGCAGGCGCACGCCGTGCGCGGCGCACAGCTCGCCCAGGGCCGCATAGCGGCGCTTGCGGGCCGCCTCTTCCGTGCCCGTCTTCGCATTCTTTTCCAGGGTGACCTTGCGCGCCTCGAAGGCGACACCCATGCCGGCGCACGCCTGCTCGCAGTGCGCCAGCCAGGCATCCGCATTCGGACTCAGGCCGTGGTGCACGTGAAACGCGTGCAAGGCCACGCCCTGCTCCAGCGCCCAGGCATGTGCCAGGTGCAGCAGGGCCGCGGAATCGAGGCCGCCGCTGAGGGCGATGCCGACCGTCTCGCCGGCTTGCGGTCCGCAGGTTTCCAGCGCGCTGGCGAAGATGTCGACGACGGTGGCGGTTTGTTGCTTTTTCAATGTGGACTCCGGGAATGCAAAGAGGGACAGGTGGATAGCCGAATGTGTTCGGCTACCTGCCTGTCCCTGGTGTGTGATGCTTGCTTTAACCCAAGACCTTAACTGCCGGGGTCAGACCCTAAGGGTCTGACCCCAGACTCTGCCGTTGGGTTTCAACAAATTACTCGCTCGGCGTGGTTTCCTTGAACTTGCCGTAGCTCAGCAGTTTTTCATGGCGCGCGGCCAGCAGATCCTTGGTTTTCATGCCCTGGAACTGGCGCAGGGTGTCGGCCAGTGCGCGTTTGAGCAAGGTGGCCATCTGTTTCGGATCGCGGTGGGCGCCGCCCAGCGGTTCGTTGATGATCTTGTCGATCAGGCCCATGGCTTTCAGGCGGTGCGCCGTCAAGCCCAGCGCTTCGGCCGCGTCGGAGGCGCGCTCGGCGCTCTTCCACAGGATCGAGGCGCAGCCTTCCGGCGAGATCACGGCATAGGTCGAGTATTGCAGCATCAGCACGGCATCGCCCACGGCAATGGCCAGCGCGCCGCCGGAACCGCCTTCGCCGATGATGGTGGCGATCAGCGGCACTTTCAGCTCGGCCATCACGTACAGGTTGTGGCCGATGGCTTCCGACTGGCCGCGCTCTTCCGCGTCGATGCCGGGGAAGGCGCCTGGCGTGTCAACGAAAGTGAAGATGGGCAAGTTGAACTTTTCAGCCACTTTCATCAGGCGCATGGCCTTGCGGTAGCCTTCCGGTTTCGGCATGCCGAAATTGCGCATGGCGCGCTCTTTCGTGTCGCGGCCCTTCTGGTGGCCGATGACCATGCACGGCTGGCCGTTGAAGCGGGCCAGGCCGCCGACGACGGACAGATCGTCCGCGTAGCTGCGGTCGCCATGCAATTCGTGGAAATCGGTAAAGATTTCATTCACGTAATCCATGGTGTAGGGGCGCTGCGGGTGGCGCGCGATCTGCGCCACTTGCCAAGGCGTCAGCTTGGCGTAGATATCCTTGGTCAGCTGCTGGCTCTTCTTGGCCAGGCGGTCGATCTCTTCCGAGATGTCGACGGCCGAATCGTCTTGCACGAAGCGCAACTCTTCGATCTTGGAATCGAGTTCCGCGATCGGCTGTTCAAAATTGAGGAAAGTCGTTTTAGTCATTGTACCTCCAGGTTTTACCGGCCACGGCGCCAGGGCGCGCGGCGTCATCTATGTTTATTTTACCGTACCGGCTGGTGCGCCGGGGGCTGCATCGGGTGCGGCAGGGGCGGCTGCAGGGTCGAGACTGCGCCACAGATACCACGTCGCCACGGTGCGCCACGGTTCCCAATTGGCGGAAACTTCGCGGGCATCGCTGCGGGAAACTGGTTCGCCGGAAAAATAATTGACGCTGATGCCCTGGATCAAACCCGGGTCGTCGAGCGGCAAGACATTCGGCCGGAGCAGATTAAATATCAAAAACATCTCGGCTGTCCAGCGGCCGATGCCGCGGATCTGCACCAGTTCGGCGATGACGGCTTCGTCATCCATCTGGTCCCACTGACTCGCATGCACGCGCTTGGCCTTGAAATGGTCGGCCAGGTCGAGGATGTATTCGGTCTTGCGTTTGGACAAACCGCAGGCGGACAGTTGCTCGGCGCCCGCCTTCAAGACTTGTGAAGGCGTGCATTTCGGGCAAGCCAGCAGCAGCTTTTTCCAGGCGGCATCAGCCGCCTTGGGCGTGATCTGCTGGCCCACCAGCGAACGGGCCAGGGTGGTAAACGGGTCGCTATGGCCGACCAGGTGCAGGTCGCCAAATTGCGGGATGAGCTTTTTCATGATGCGGTCGCGCTTCATCAGCTCGATCTTCGCCTCTTCCCAGTAGTGCGGCACCTGGATCACTTGCGCCAGGTCCGTCACCTTGGGCGCTTCCCCGTTTTCCCTGGACGTAGCCATCATGCGCGGCGCCAGTTGGTCGAGCCGTCAGGCTTGTCTTCAAGAATAATGCCTGCGGCCAACAATTCGGCGCGAATCTTGTCGGACTGGGCAAAGTCGCGCGCCTTTTTCGCCGCGCTGCGCGCCGCAATGGCCGCTTCGATGCCGGCCGCCTCGTCCTGGCCGCCGGCCGCGCCGACAGTTGCCTGCAGGAATTGCTGCGGCGTGCGTTCCAGCAAGCCGAACACGCCCGCCAGGCCCTTCAATTGACGCGCCAGCGCGGGCGACTTGCTCTTGTTGACTTCCGTCGCCAGGTCGAACAGGGCCGCCACGGCCAGCGGCGTATTGAAATCGTCGTCCATCGCGTCGCGCACGCGCACGGCATGGGCTTCGCTCCAGTCGATGGCGCCCGCTTCCACCGCCACGTCGGCCAGCGCCGTGTACAGGCGGGTCAGCGACAGGCGCGCGTCGTCCAGGTGCACGTCGGAATAATTGAGCGGGCTGCGGTAGTGGGCGCGCAGGATGAAGAAGCGGATCACTTCGGCATCGAACTTTTGCAGCACTTCGCGGATGGTGAAGAAGTTACCGAGCGACTTGGACATTTTTTCATTGTCCAGGCGTACGAAGCCGTTATGGATCCAGTAATTGACGCTGGTGTGGCCGAACGCGCCTTCGGATTGGGCGATCTCGTTTTCGTGGTGCGGGAATTGCAAGTCCGCGCCGCCGCCATGGATGTCGAATTGTTCGCCGAGCAAGGCGCAGGACATGGCCGAGCACTCGATATGCCAGCCCGGGCGGCCTTTGCCCCACTTCGAGTCCCATTTGACTTCTTCCGGCTCGGACTCCTTCGACGACTTCCACAGCACGAAGTCGAGCGGATCGCGCTTGCCCGTGTTCACATCGACGCGCTCGCCCGCGCGCAGGTCGTCGAGCGACTTGCCCGACAGCTTGCCGTAGTGGGGGAAATTGCGCACGGCATAGTTCACATCGCCATCCGCACCCTGATAAGCCAAATCTTTGGCTTCCAGCTGCTCGATCAGGCGCAGCATCTGCGGCACGTATTCGGTGGCGCGCGGCGTGTGGTCGGGCGTCAGGATGCCCAGCGCGGCCGTGTCTTCATCCATGTACTGGGTGAAACGCGTCGTCAGCTGGGAAATCGTCTCGCCGTTTTCCACGGCGCGGCGGATGATCTTGTCGTCGATGTCCGTAATGTTGCGCACATACGTGACGTCGAAACCGGACGCCTTCAACCAGCGGTAGATGACGTCGAAGGCCATCATCATGCGCGCATGGCCGATATGGCAATAGTCGTAGATGGTCATGCCGCAGACGTACATGCGTACCTTGCCCGCTTCCATCGGGACGAATACCTGCTTCTCGCGAGCCAGGGTGTTGTAAATCTTTAGATTGCTCATCGTACTTTGCAAGTGGAGCGGCCGCCAGCCTGGCAAAACGACAGACAGGCGCGGACACCAGGGGTGCCGCGCCACTGAACTGCCGTGTGCGCCGAGACTGTACGACCCGCTATATTGTTGTTCTTGTTTGTTAGAATTAGGGCGTTAGCGGTCAAGTATAACATTGATAAAAACCATACTGGCCCGATATGAATCAGGTTTTTACGATGTTCAACCGAATTTTCATTTATTTACAATTAAAGCAAGTTTAAAGAAAAATAACGATTAAGGACGCCTTCATGCAAGTAATCAAATCGAAACGCCTGTCTTTCCTGGCCCGCTTTTGCACCCTGTTTGCCGGCCTGACCCTGGGCAGCGCCGTCGTGGCAGCCGCTCCGGCGACCGCCCTCGACCCGACGCCCCACGTGGCCCTGAAAACCAGCATGGGCGAGATCGTGCTGGAACTGGACCAGGAAAAAGCGCCAAAAAGCGTGGCCAATTTCCTGCAGTACGTCAACAGCGGTTACTACAAGGGCACGGTGTTTCACCGCGTCATCGACGGCTTCATGATACAGGGCGGCGGCTTCGACAAGAACATGAAACAGAAAGCCACCAAGGCGCCGATCAGGAATGAAGCGCAAAACGGCTTGCAAAACGTCACCTACAGCATCGCCATGGCGCGCACGGGCGACCCGCATTCGGCCACCGCGCAATTCTTCATCAACGTCAACGACAATGGCGCGCTCGACTATCCTGGCCGCGACGGCTTCGGCTACACGGTATTCGGCAAAGTCGTCAGTGGTATGGATGTGGTCGACAAGATCAAGGCCGTGCCCGTGGCCGACAAGGGCCCGCACCAGAACGTGCCGGTCACCCCCGTGGTGATCGAATCGGCGACTTTACTCAAGACAGCGCCCGCAAAACTGTAAAATAGCGTTTTTGCGGCGCCGGCCTGGCTGGCACCGCTGAATCAATTATTCATCCAATTTATTAAGGATCATCATGACCTCCGTCATCATCACCACCAATCTGGGCAAGATCACCGCTGAACTGGACGCCGAGAAAGCGCCGAAAACGGTTGCCAACTTCCTGGCCTACATGAAAGCTGGTCACTACGACAACACGATTTTCCACCGCGTCATCGACGGCTTCATGATCCAGGGCGGCGGTTTTGAGCCAGGCATGAAACAAAAGCCTGCCGACACCACCGTGGAAAACGAAGCCAAGAACGGCCTGAAAAACGACACGTACACGCTGGCCATGGCCCGCACGTCGGATCCGCACTCGGCATCGGCCCAGTTCTTCATCAACATCAAGAACAACAGCTTCCTCGACTACCCAGGCCAGGACGGCTGGGGCTACGCCGTATTCGGTAAAGTCACCGAAGGCAAGGAAGTCGTCGACGCCATCCGCGCCGTGAAAACCTCGCGCGCCGGCATGTTCGCCGATGTGCCAGTAACCGATGTCATCATCGAAAAAGTCGAAGCAGTTTAATTCGGCTACTGCATCATGAATAACAGGCATTGCAGCGTTTGCGCCTCTCCATGCACTTCACTTTTTGGGAGCGTTGAACGATGACAATGCCTGCCGCACTCTTTATTTCCGACCTGCATCTGCAGAGCTCGCATCCGCGCACCAGCGCGGCGTTTCTTTCTTTCCTGGAACACCATGCGCAATATGCGCAAGCGCTGTATCTATTAGGCGACCTGTTCGAATACTGGGCCGGCGACGATGACCTGGAAGACCCGTTCAATGCGCGCATGACGGCCGCCATCCGCGCCGTCAGCGATGCTGGCGTGCACGTCTACTGGATCGCCGGCAACCGCGACTTTCTCGTCGGCTCCGGCTTTGCCGCCGCCGCCGGCGCTACCCTGCTCAGCGAACCGCACGTGGCCACAATTGCCGGCCGGCGCATCGTCTTGCTGCATGGTGACGCCGAATGCACGAAAGACGTCAGCTACATGGAGTTTCGCGCCATGGTGCGCCAGCCCGCCTGGCAAAAGCAGTTCCTGTCCATGCCGCTGGCGCAGCGCAAGGCCATCATCGACGGTTTGCGCAAGAGCAGCCGCGAGCACAATGGCGAAAAATCCATGGACATCATGGATGTCACGCCCAACGCTGTCGCCCAAGTATTTGCCGAAAACGCCAGCACGGTCATGATCCACGGCCATACGCACCGCCCTGCCCTGCATAAAGTTGACGAAACCTTGCGCTATGTCTTGCCGGACTGGGAATGCGACGTGGAGCCGCAACGCGGCGGCTGGATCGCCATCGATGCACGCGGCAACATCACGCGCCACGACCTGAACGGCGACATCGTCGACTAGGCAAAAGCTGACTCCGCCACGGGGTTTAGTCCGATAGCGCCATAGGCCGGCCTGCGCTGTAATGGCGCCATGCACACTCGCTACATCGGTACGGCCGGCTGGAGTATTTCCAGCGCCGCCACCCGCCACTTCCCCCTCGACGGCAGCCACCTGCAGCGCTATGCCCAGGTGCTGGACTGCGTGGAAATCAACAGTTCTTTCTACCGCCCACACCAGCCGTCAACCTACGCGCGCTGGGCCGACAGCGTACCCGGGCATTTTCGCTTCAGCGTGAAATTGCCGCGCAGCATCACGCACGACCGGCGTTTGCACGATGGCACTGCCGAGCTGGAACGCTTTGCGGGGGAAGTCATGCAACTGGGGAATAAACTGGGCTGCGTGCTGGTGCAGCTGCCGCCCAGCCTGCGTTTCGAGGCGGACGTGGCCTTTGACTTCCTGACTGCGCTAAGGCAACGCTTCGACGGCATGCTGGCCTGGGAGGCGCGCCATCCCAGCTGGTTCGAGGAAGCCGCGACCACGCTTTTGACGATACAGCGCATCACGCGCGTGCGCGCCGACCCGCCCGCCGGCCAGCCGGGGCCGCACGTGCCGACCACGGAGGCCGCCTACGTGCGCCTGCACGGCAGCCCGCGGATTTACTACTCGGACTACCCTGCCGACTACCTGGCGGCCCTGGCCAATGAACTGGCCGCACGGGCGCCAGCGAACAGCTGGTGCATCTTCGACAATACGGCGGCCGGGGCCGCCCTGTTCAATGCACTGGACTTGCAGGCGCGGCTGATGGGCTTGCCAACCGCGCCTGACCAAAGTCCCGCCTAAGGCAACGGCGCCTGGACGATGGCGCGGGCGGTATAACCATACAAGGTTCCGTTGCCAAAAGCCAAAACCTCCACGATAGGATTGCCCCATGCCAGTTGTGGCGTAGAAATGACCCCGGCCGCATCGATCTTGCGCACGCCATCCTGGCCGCTCAGGTACAGGTTGTCGGCCTTGTCGATGGCCAGGCTGGGCATGCCGGCAAAGGACAGGCTGCCCACGCCAGGCGCACCGTCGGCATTTTTAGTCGAGTACAGGGTGCCGGCAAACACGGTCACGGCGCCGGAACGATCCGCCTTGAAGATCACTTGATGATAATAGTCATCAAAATACAGATTCCCCTTGCTGTCAAATACCATGCTGTAGGGCAGAATATCTTGCAAGCCGAGCTCACTGTCGCTGAAGGAGCGCGCGAGGGTCTCAAAGGACACAAACAAGGAAAATACGCCACCGGGCGGGCGCCGGTAAATCCCCCCGTCCAAAGCCTCCGTCCAGGTGATATAGCCATCCTTGTCAACCGCCAGGATATACTGCTGAAGGCCAAAACCGTCTGCTGGCAATGGCTCAACGGTGGACATGACCCCGTCGGCATTGATCTTGCGCAAATTAAATGAAGCAGAATTCGGCGCCCTGTCCGCCACATACACGGCGCCATCCGCGCCGCAAGCAATGGCCACGGGGCTGAACATGGTCGCGCTGAGCCGTGGCCCGTCATCGCTGCCGGCGCGGCCGGCAATCCCCGCATGGACCTCAAGCTTGCCGTTTGGCGCGAGCCGGCGCAATACCTTGTTGGCCGCATCGAGCAGATAGACATTCCCTGCAGGGTCGCCGCACATGCCCGACGCCCTGACCGTACCCACGCGGGCCGCAGCGCCCACGCCGTCCGCCGGCCCGGCTTCGCTCAGCATGACAGGCACGGTCACAATCCTGTTGCCGGCATCCACCCGGCTCAAGCGCGGCAGACTGGCATCGTAGACCAGCATGGCGCCTGACTCCTCGCGCAATATCAGCGCGAGGTTTTTCCAGTCGACAGGTTTCCCCGCAGCATCAGGCACCAGGCGCCCCACGATCGTCGTCACCTCGCCATCGGGCGCCATGCGGCGGATGGCGTCGCGGTCGACCAGCAACAAATTGCCGCTGCGCTCGAACACCATGCTGCGCACGCCCCTGAAGCTGGCATTGACGCCCTTGCCATCATAGCCAGTCGTTCTCGCATTGCCAGCAATCAGGAAAGCCTGGCCATTGTCAAGGCGATATATCTTACTGCCGCCATAGTTACTCAAGTAAATGACGCCGATGGCATCGACCGCTATCTGACCTACCTGCCCTGCCCGCGGCTGGCTGTTCGGTTCGAAAAACATGACAGACATGGAGCTGACCACGCCATCTGGCGTCACCCGGCGAAGCGTGGACTGCCCATCATCGGCGAGCAGCAGATCGCCGTTACGCTCCACGGCCATGCTGCTTATCCATCCGAACCCCGCTTGCGCTGCCGGCCCATCGGCATACACAGGCGTGCCATTCGGCGCGACCGGTGTCGCGCCGCAATTGGCGCGGCGCTTGCCGGCCAGTGTACTGACCACCCCGGCCGGCGTAATTTTTCGCACCAGGCCATTGCAGCTATCGGCCACATACAGATTGGACTGGCCGTCGATCGCCAGCGGTGCACGGCCGCCGCCCATGTTGAAAGTCGCGCTGGCCCCAGGCCCGTCAACGGCACCAGCCTTGCCCGGCATGCCGGCGTAGATACTCATGTTGCCGTCAGGGGTGAGCTTGTGGATCACCTGCGTGGACGAATCGGCGAAGTAAGAATTGCCCGCGCCATCCTGCACCATGCCATCGACACGCTGGATCTGTTCCTGCACCCCGGCCAGCAAGACAGGCAGGCAACGCACGGCCAGGGTATCGACATCCGCGTTGCCCATGGTCGCCGCGCCTGGGGCGATGCTGCAGCCCAGGCCGGCGGAGGCGCTGTCGACCTTGCCTTGATACGCAGTGCCCGCCGCCAGCTTGCCGGCAAAGCTGAAGCGACCGTTGGCCGTGACGGTCACTTTATCCGCGCCGTTCGCCAGCACGACGCTGGTGCCAGGCAGCAAGCCGCTGACCGTGCCGCCCAGCAGGTATCGTGGCGTTTCGACAGGTGCTACGGGCGTGGCCGCGCCACCGCCGGAACCGCCGCCACAGGCGCTCAGTAGCGCCAACAGGGCGGCGCCGCAGCCGGCACGCCTGAACAGGTTTTGCACTTCTTCAAAGCAATTTAACATTTCTGCTTTCATGGTTGCTGGCGCCGGTTTGCGCCAAAAGTTATCAAGTAAGATTCTCAAACACGCAACATTATAGTTTCCTCATGGATAGAAAAGCATCAAAATGTTGACATTTGCATTTTCACTGTTATAGTTAACTACAACACCAACTCAATACATCACGGAGCCACCATGCCGACAGCATTTTTTACGCGCCGCACCGCCCCGCCCTTGTCGGAGCGCATCCCATGAGCGCGGAGTGGAACGACAATAGCCCCATCTACCGCCAGCTCAAGGCCAGGGTGGTGGGCATGATGCTCGATGGCGTGCTGCAATCCGGCGACGCCTTGCCGTCGGTGCGCCAGGTGGCGGCCGATTATCAATTGAATCCCATCACGGTTTCGCGCGCCTATCAGGAACTGGTCGACGATGCCCTGGTGGAAAAACGCAGAGGACTCGGCATGTATGTACTGGAAGGCGCCCGCGACAAATTGCTGGCCAGCGAACGCGAGCGCTTCCTGCGCGAAGAATGGCCGGCCTTGCTGGAACACATCACCCGCCTGGGCCTTGACCTCGATCAACTACTGCAAGCAAGCCGCGACAGCGGCGCACACGGAGAGAGCGCATGAATGCATTGAACAAGGACAACGTCATCAGCGCGCGCGGCCTGCGCAAGCAGTATGGCAAGCAGACGGCCATCGCCGGCATCAGCTTCGATATCGCGCCGGGGCGCATCGTCGGCCTGATCGGGCCTAACGGTTCCGGCAAGACCACCACCCTGAAAGCTATTCTGGGCCTGACGGGCTTCGATGGCGACTTGTCGGTGCTGGGGCGCGATCCGCGCGTGCAGCGCGACGCGCTGATGGAAGACGTGTGCTTCATCGCCGACGTGGCCATCCTGCCGGGCTGGCTGCGCGTGGCCGACGCCATCGATTTCGTTGCCGGCGTGCATCCACGTTTCGACCGCAGCAAGGCCGAGCGCTATCTGGCGCACACCAAGCTGTCGCCGAAAATGAAGGTCAAGGCCATGTCGAAGGGCATGGTGGTGCAGCTGCACCTGGCACTGGTGATGGCCATCGACGCCAAACTGCTGGTGCTCGACGAGCCGACTCTGGGCCTGGACATTTTGTACCGCAAGCAGTTCTACCAGAACTTGCTGGAAGACTATTTCGATGAAAACAAGACCATCGTCATCACCACGCACCAGATCGAGGAAGTGGAGCACATCCTCAGCGACCTGATGTTCATTCGCGACGGCCAGATCGTGCTGGCCTCGAGCATGGAAGAAGTCGGCGAGCGCTACATCGAAGTGATGGTGGGCCCGCAGCACGTCAATCCCGCGCGCGCCCTGCAGCCGATCAGTGAACGCAGCGTGTTCGGCAAGTCGGTGATGCTGTTCGACGGCGTCGCCCGCACCCAGCTGGCCGCCCTGGGCGAAGTCCGCACGCCCAGCCTGGCGGACCTGTTTGTCGCGACCATGAAAGGATCGTACCAATGAGTATTTCCCCCATGAACAAGATGCAATGGCTGCTCCGGCGTGAATTGTGGGAACACAAGGGCATGCTGGTGTGGACGCCCGCCATCATCGGCATCGTCATGACGGTGCTGGGCGCCCTGATGGCGGCCGCGACCGTCGCCAGGACCAAGATGCACACGGCGCTCATCGTCAATGGCGAGGAAATTTCCTGGAGCACGGTCTTCAATACCCGCACCTTCGGCCCGCGCCGCGCGGAAATCATCGACGCCGTCGCCAATAACTACACGTACGCGGCCGCGCCGCTGTTCCTGGCACTGGGATTCCTCGTGTTTTTCTATTGCCTGAGCGCACTGCATGACGACCGCCGCGACCGCAGCGTGCTGTTCTGGAAATCGCTGCCCGTCTCGGATGCGCAGACGGTGCTGTCGAAGGCGGCCATCGCCCTGCTGGTCGCGCCGCTGCTCGTGGCCGCCGCCGCCAGCCTGACGTCGCTGGCCCTGATCCTGATCCTCAGCGGCGTGCTGGCGGCCAACGGCATCCACGTGTTTGCCGAACTGCTGGCCTCGCCCGGCCTGTACCTGGGACCGCTGCGCGTGTTCGGCTTGCTGCCCGTGTATTGCCTGTGGGCCTTGCCGACGGTCGGCTGGCTGCTGATGGTGTCGAGCTGGGCCAGGTCGAAAGTCTTCCTCTGGGCCGTCGGCGTGCCGCTGCTGCTGCTCGTCTTGACGGTCTGGGCCGGCAAGCTGACGCAGACGGAAAGCGGCGTCGAGTGGATACAGATGAATGTCATCGGACGCGCCCTGCTGGGCACTCTTCCCGGCAGCTGGTACCTGTTCGAACCGGAACTGCTGCCGCACATGCACGCGCTGGCAGAGGGGGGCTCGCACATGACGCGCATCGATGTATTCAGCAATTCCTGGTCCAGCCTGGCCTTGCCAGCCGTCTGGCTCGGTGCGGCGGCGGGCGCCGCGCTGATTTACGCCGCCATCCGCCTGCGCCGCTGGCGCGAGGAAGGCTGACGGCGCAACATCACTGCCCCGTAAAAAAAACGCCCCGCCCGTCGGGGCGTTTTCCATTTCCGCCCCAATCCCCGTCCTGAAAGAATAACTACCGCACTGATAGTTATTATGAAAGATCCCTTACCGCATTCAGGCTATTCAATTGATAGCAATAATACGATATAAAAATTACAAATAATTATTTCTATCGTATTTTATTCCCAATTACATTTGACAATTTCCATACAAAAAAGCAACAGCTTGCAATTCGATAGCGATATGTTTTTTTAACAAACAATGCGGAAATACCGGAGCATGTCAGCAGATTCAGCCGCAAAGTCCCATTTCGTGACAATTCGTGATTATTCACTTGCGCAAAGCTTGACAAAATAGTGGCATGAAAAGTGATCAAAATGAAATTGAAAGTTTCAAAATTAAAACTATCATCAGAGGGGAATACAGCTAGGGACCACATGCCAACACCGCTCCCTGCCGCTGAGTATCGCCTGACCAGCCAGTTGCAGGCGAAACAGCATACGAAAAAATGGCACCATGCGAAACAACTATAAAAATGATATTTTTAATATCTCTGGATAAGTGTTCTGTTGTGCCAGCGCTTTTTTTCCAGTTATGTTTTACTTTCATCACCCACATCAGCAATACCCAAGTTCGACCACGGCCCAAGCCTCGCCGGAGTAATCAAGGAAAAGAATTTCATTATTGATTTTTAATATCCTAAAAAATTGAACGAACACATAACCTATTCCGGAGAATTTCAAATGGCCACCACCCCGAATCCAGCACAAGTTCCCGTCAATGCCGAAGGCGCTGCCGCCAAGATCGCGACACCCGCAAAAAAGGCCGTCAATCCAAAAAATGGCGACCGCAAGCAATATGACGAAGATGAACTGATAAAAGGGGCCGATGCCAGTGCGACCATGCCGCCTGAAAATGTCGTGGAAGTCACGGAAAGCGCCGATAACGGCAATGCCGCCGCCCTGGGCACGGCCGCGGCCGTGACAGCGGCGGCCCTGGCCGCAGGCGGCAGCGGCGCGGCCGCAGGTCAGGCTGGCGCCGACCTCGGCACGCCGCAAAGCGATAACAACGGTGCTGCCACGGGCGCGGCGGGCACTGGCGCGGGCGCCGCCGGCATCCCCAGCGGCAGTGTCGTCGATGTCGCCGGAACATCGGCTGGCGCGGGTGCCGGAGCCGGAGCCGGCGTTACAGATGGGCAGGGCAGACTTGGCGTGCTGGGCGTACTCGGCGGCCTTGGCCTGGTTGCCGCGGCAGCGGGCGGCGGAGGCGGTGCCGCGGCCGGCGGTGCCGGTTCGGGTGGCACGGGGACAGGAGGTAGCGGCACCGGCGGTACGGGTACGGGCACGGGCGGCACCGGTGGCACGGGCACGGGCACGGGCGGCTCCACCGGCGGCCAGGGCGGCACAGGAAATCAGTCCAGCACCACCGTCGTGACCGACGCCGCCGTGCTGGCCGCCGCCGCAGCGGCCGCCGCCGCCGCCAATGCCCTGGCCGATGACGCCGCAGCCGCCGCGGCAGCTGCCACGGCAGCAGCATCGCTGGCCGCGGCGAATGCCGCCATCCAGGCAGACCAGCTGGCGGCGCAGGCCGCCGCCGCCGCGGCGGCAGCCTTGCTCGCCGCCAATGACGCCACCAGCGACGATATGCTGGCGGCCAGCACGGCCGCCGCCGTACCCGGCGCACAAGCGGCCGCTACCGCCGCCACGAATGACGACATTGCTGCCGCTACTGCCACCAACGCCGCCGCCGCGTCCCAGACCGCCACCACCTCGGCACAAAACGCCGATGCGGCTGCCGCTACGGCCGCCGCCAACGCCGCCGCCGCGCACGCCGCCGCCGATGCGGCGCAGACGCAAGCGGACCAGACCAACGCCCCGGCGCTGCAAGCCATCGCCGATGCGGCCGACGTCGTCGCCAACGCCGCCAACACCCAGGCAGCGCTGACCGATGCGGCGGCGCTCGGTGTCATCTCGGCAAATGATGCCGCCGCTGCCGCCGCCGCCACGGCGCTGGCCAATGCCACGGACGCCGCCGCGCTGGACCTGGCGGCAAACGCCGCCGCCAACGCTGCCGTCGCCGCCGGCATCCAGGCCAGCCTGACGGATGCCGCCGCCCTGGCGCTCGTCTCCGATGCCGATGCCGCCAATGCCGCCGCAGCCGCCGGCGTGGCCGCCGCCACCGATGCCGCCGCCCTGGCCGCCGCCTCGAATGCCGCCACGACCGCCGCACAAAATGCCGCCCTCCTCGCCGCCGCCACCGACGCCGCCGCACTGGGCATCGCCGCCACCGCCGCAGCGAGTGCCGCCGCCGCGGCCAGCACGCAAGCGGGCCTGACCGATGCCGTCGCCTTGAGCATGGCAGCGGACGCCGCTGCCGGCGTCGCCGCCCAGGACGCCTCGATCGCCAACGCCACGGACGCCGTCGCCCTGCAGGCCGCCGCCAATGCGGCCGCGACGGACGCCGCCAATGCGCAGACGCAGGCGAACATGACCGACGCGCCAACCCTGGGGCTGATCGCCGATGCCGCCACCCTGGCGTCGGACGCCGCGCAATTCCAGGCCGGCCTGACGGATGCTGCGGCACTGGCCCTGATTTCCGATGCCGACGCCGCCGCCGCGGCTGCAGCGGCCGTCACCGCCAACGCCACCGATGCCGCCGTACTCGACGCCGCCGCAGCAGCAGCCGCCACCGTGGCCGCGAATGCCGTCGCCGCCGCCAGTCTGAGCGACGCGGCCGCCCTGCAAATCACGGCCGATGCGGCCGCCAGCACGTCCGCCAGCGCCGCCACGCAAGCGGGGCTGACCGATGCGGCCGCGCTGCAAGTGATTTCCGACGCCGATGCCGCCGCCGCGCTGACGGCGCAAACGACGGCCAACCAGACGGATGCGGCGGCCCTGGCCGCTGCCGATGCGGCGGCCGCCAGCGATGCCGCCAATGCACAAACCGTTGCCGGCCAGACCGATGTCGTTGCTCTTCAACAAGCCGCCGACCAGGCCGATGCCGATGCGGCCGCCGCCAATATGCAAGCCAGCCTGCTGGACGTCAACGTCGCATTGAATGCCTTCAATCTCGCCAACCTCGCCGCCCTGGCCGCCAACGTCACGGCTGGCCAGACCAGCGTCGTCGACCTGACGGCCACCGTCAATACCTTGCAGCTCGATGCCGACAATGCCGATATCACTGCCGCGCTGTTCGATGCGACCATCCTTGCCGGCATTTCCACCGCCGATGCGCTGACGGCGAACATCGCGCAAGCCACCGCCGACCTGACCGACGCCGCAGCGCTTGCCGCCACCGCCGCCAGCGCCGTCTCGGCGGCGGAACTGGCCGCCCAGCTGGGCGGAATCGATATCTCCGCCGTCAGCGCGGCTGCCGCCGCTCAGGCCGCCGCCACGAGCGCCGCCGCCACGGCCGCGCTGACCGACGCCGGCGCGCTGGGCATCATCTCCACTGCCGACGCCGCCGCTGAAGTTGCTGCGCAGACAGCAGTCACCACCTTGACGGCCGCCAATACGCTGGCGCAAAACGCCCTGGCCACGGCGCAATTTGTTGCCAACCAGACCGACGCCGTGGCCCTGGGCGCGGTATCGTCGGCCGCCGATGTGGCCGCCGCCGCGGCCGTCACGACGGCCGGCCTGACCGATGCCGCCGCGCTGAGCCTCATTTCCACCGCCGATGGCCTGGCCGCCGCCTCGGCCGCCAGCCTGGCGGCGCTGACGGACGCCACGGTGCTGGGACTTGCTTCCACGGCCGATGCGGCCGCCGCTGCCGCCTTGCAGACAACGGCCGACCTGACGGATGCCGCCGCCCTGGGCCTGGCCGCCGCCGCTGCCGCTGCGGCCGCCAATACGGCAAGCAATGTTGCCAATCTGACCGACGCCGTGGCCCTCGGCACCCTCTCGACGGCCGCCACCACCGCCGCCAACACGGCTGCGGCGACCGCCGCGCTGACGGATGCCACGGCCCTGGGCCTGGTCGCCACGGCCAATGCCGCCCTCGCCGCCACGGCCCAGACGACGGCCAACCTCACCGATGCCGTTGCGCTGGGCCTCGTCTCGACGGCCGCCAGCACGGCCGCCAGCCTGGCCGCCACCACCGCCAACCTGACCGATGCCGTTGCCCTGGGCACCGTTTCGACGGCCGCCACGGCCGCCGCCAACACGGCTGCCGCCACCGCCGCGCTGACCGACGCCGTCGCCCTGGGGCTGACGGCAACCGTCGACGCGGCTGCCGCTACCGCCGCGCAAACCACGGCCAGCCTGACCGATGCCGTCGCCCTGGGCCTGGTGGCGACCGTCAATGCCACCGCCGCCGCGACCGCCGCCAGCGTCGCCGGCCTCACCGACGCCGTCTTGCTGGGCACGCAACATACGCTCAATGTCACGGCCGCCACCGTGGCCGCCACCAAGGCCGCCCTGACGGATGCGGCCGCGCTGACCACCGTTGCCAACAACGACGCCGCGAATGCCACTGCCCTGGCAGCCTATTCGGCGGCCCACCCGCTCGACCTGGTGGCCGCGCTGGCCGCCACCGTTGCCGCCACCACGGCATCCTTGTCGCTCGCCGCCGCACAGTCGGCGCAAGCGGACGATGCGGCAGCCGCCTCGGCGGCGGCCACGGCGGCCGCCTCGCTGACGGCCCTGAACAATGCGGTGGCAGCCGACAATGCCGCCACCGCCGCGGCCACCCTGGCCCTGACTTCCCAGGCGGCAGCCACGGCGGCGC
The DNA here is from genome assembly GCF_059423585.1 of Janthinobacterium sp. GW460-12-1-14-LB5. Classification (NCBI taxonomy): domain Bacteria; kingdom Pseudomonadati; phylum Pseudomonadota; class Betaproteobacteria; order Burkholderiales; family Oxalobacteraceae; genus Janthinobacterium; species Janthinobacterium sp. GW460-12-1-14-LB5. The sequence continues at coordinate 45,453 of NZ_JBWKYD010000019.1, forward strand.
AACTGGACGATACGGCTGCGGCGACAGCGGCCGGCGTGGCCGCCACCTCGCTGGCAGCGGCCCAGGCCGCGCAGGCGGCCGATGCGGCCGCCGCCGCGACAGCCGCGACGGCCGCCAATGCCCTGGCCGCCCTGAATGCGGCACTGGCCGCTGACGCGAATGCGGCCGCCACGGCCGCTGCCGCCGTGACGGCAAACGCAGCCACCGCCGCCGCCATCGCCGACGACCTGGCGGCAGCGACGGCAGCGACCCTGGCCGCCACCTCGCTGGCCGCTGCGCAGGCCGCACAAAACGCCGACAATGCCGCCGCCAGCGCCGCCACCATCGCCGCCAACGCGCTCGCTTCGCTGAATGCGGCCCTGGCCGACGATGCGGCCGCCGCCGCGGCCGTGCTGAACTCCACCAATGCAACGGCCGCCGCCGCCGCCGCTACCGCCGCCGACACGGCTGCCGCCACTGCCGCCGCCGTGGCCGCCATCTCGGCCGCCGCCACGCAGCACGCGCAAGCGGACGATGCCGCGGCCGCCGCGGCCGCCCTCACGGCATCCATCTCGCTGGCAGCCACGCAAGCCGCGCAGGCGGCCGATCTCGCCGTCGGCACGACCGCGGCGACGGCAGCGAGCGCGCTGGCCGCGCTGAACCAGGCCCTGGCCGACGACAACGCCGCCAGCGCCGCAGCGACGGCGGCCAGCAACGCGCAAGCGGCCCTGACTGCCGCCACGACGACGCTCAACGCGGCGATACTGACTGCCAGCGCCTCGCTCGCTGCCACCAATGCCGCCTTGGGCGACGACGCCACGGCGGCAAGCACGGCGGCGGCAGCAGCGGCGGCCCAGCTCCTTTCCGATGCGGCCTTGCTGGCCGATGGCGCCCTGGCGGCCCTTGCCACGACGGCCAACAACGCACTGGCAGCCGCCAGCGCGGCGCTGGCCGCCGACGATGCCGCCGCCAATGCCGCGCATACGGCAGCCCTCTCGGCGGCCGCCACCCTGGCCGCGCAACTGGCCGACACGGCAGCCCTCGATGCCCATGCCGCGCTGAACGCGGCCATCGCCAACCTGAACGCCGCCGTGACGGCCGATACCAACGCCACGGATGCCGACAATGACAAGACCCTGAAATTGAACCTCCTCCTCGCCGCCCAGAGCGCGGCCGATGACGCGGCCCAGGCCAATGCCAATGCGGCAGCGGCCCATGCGGCGCTGGCAGCGGCCCAGGCCGACGATGCGGCGGCCGCCACCGCTGCCACGAATGCGGCTGCGGCGCATGCGGCGGCGGTGGCGGCGCAAAATGCCGATGCCGCCGCGGCAGCCGCGGCGGCGCAAGCGGCCATTTCCCTTGCCGCCACCCTCAATGCCCAGGCCGACGACGCCACGGCGGCAGCGGCCGCCACGGCAGCGGCGAATGCGCAACTGGCGCTCGACGCGGCCCTCGCCGCCGACGCCAACGTCGCCGCCACCGCCGCCGCGGCAGCCGCCGCCCAGCAGGCAGCGCAAAATGCGCATGCCGACGATGCCGCTGCAGCAGCGGCAGCGACGGCCGCCGCCATTACCCTGGCCGCCACGCAGGCGGCACAAGCCGATGACGCGGCGGCAGCGCTGGCAGCGGCCAACGCCGCCAACGCCCAGGCCGCGCACAACGCCGCCGTCGCCGACGACCAGGCTGCAGCGGATGCCGCAGCTGCCGCCTCCCTCGCGCAAGCGGCAGCCACGGCAGCAGCAGCCGCCGATGCGGCCGCCACCGCCAGCGCCGCGGCAGCGGCATCCGCACTGCTCGCCGCGCAGGCAGCGCAAGCCGACGATACGGCGGCCAACCAGGCTGCGGCCAATGCCGCCGCCGCCGCCGCCGCGCACACGGCAGCCATCGCCGCCGACGCCCTTGCCGTCAGCACGGCAGCGACGGCGGCCAGCGCACTGGCAGCGGCCACCGCTGCACAGAACGACGATGACGCCGCCGCGGCAGCTGCCGCCCAGGCCGCCGCCTCGCTGGCCCTCACGCAGCAGGCGCAGGCCGACGACGCGGCCGCGGCGGCGGCCACCCTCAACGCCAATAACGCCGCGGCAGCGGCGCTGGCCGCCCATGCAGCCGATGCGGCCACGCCGCTGGCGCAGGCACAGGCAGCCGCGTCCCTGCTGGCCCTGCAAGCGGCGCAAGCCGACGATGCCGCCGCCGCCAGCGCGGCAGCGGCTGCGGCGCAAGCGCATGCCAATGCAAACGCGGCGCAGGCGGACGACGCGGCGGCGGCCCAGGCCAATGCCGACGCGCAGGCGGCCGACATCGCCCTGGCGCAAGCGAATGCCATCGCCGCGCAAACGGACGCCAATGCCCTGGCCGTCGTGTCGAATGCGGACGCCGCCCACGCCGCCGCCGTGCAAGCGCTGGCCGACCAGACCGACGCACTGGCGCTCACCCAGGCCGCCGATGCGGCAGCGGCAGCGGCGCTGGCGGCGGCGCAGACGGCAGCCCTGACGGACGCCAACGCCCTGCACCTGGCAGCCGACGCGGCCGCCAACGCCGCCCTGCAAGCGCAGGCGCAGGCGGACCTGACGGACGCCAACGCGCTGACGGCGGCGGCAAACGCCGATGCCGCAGCGGCAGCGGCAGCCCAGGCCCAGGCCGACCTGACCGATGCGAGCCAGTTGTTCGTGCTAAGCCAGAACGCCCTGCACAACCCGCTGACGGTGGCCGACTTCAGCACGGGCCTGCCGGCCGCCGGCGGCGACGTGATCGACATGTCGGCCATCGCCCACCTGACGGCATCGGTGGCGGTGAACGTCAACGTGGGCACCGACTTTGGCAACGACAACCTGTTCATCTTCGACGGCACGTCCGTGTCGATCGGCGCGGCCGCCAGCGCCATCGCGGCCGACAACAGCGTCCTGTCCGGCCAGGGCTACATCGTCATCGCCGATGCGCAAAACAGCGGCGCCGTGACGGTGTATCACTCGAGTGACCTGAGCAACGCCAACGCCATCGACACGGCGCTGGTGCTGCTGAGCGGGGTGAACATCACGCAGCTGACGGCGGCCAACTTCGTGGTCTGACGCCGTGGTTCCACGCCAGGCGCCGCGCCTGGCACGGCAGCGGGAGCGCACGGCAGCGCGCTCCCGCCCATACCTTGAAATGCGTCAGGCCTGGTGCCGGAAAAATACGGGATGAGATCAAGCGGTTCCGCAGCATTATTCTCTCTGCCACGCATCGCGGCCTTGCTGGCGGCCGTGGCCATGGCATCGGCATCCCCTTTCGCCGGCGCCCAGGGCGCCACCGCCTGGAGCTTCGACCAGGTCTTGCAGCAGGCGCTGCAAAGCCATCCGGCCGTCCAGGGCAAGCGCTCGGCGCAGGCGGCCGCGCGCGCCGAGCTCGATGGCGCGCAATGGCAGCGCTTTCCCAGCCTGTCGGCGGAAGTGCCTGCCGGTTCGCAGGAAACGGGCGGCGTGGTGCGCATCGAGCAGCCGCTGTGGAGCGGCGGGCGCATCGACGCCGGCATCGATGCCGCCGGCAGCCGGGTCGACGCGGCGGGCGCGGCCATCGAGGAAGAACGCCTGAGCCTATCCCTGCGCGTGATTGCCGCCTACACGGAAGCGCTGCGCCAGACGGCGCGCGTGCGCTCGGCGGAAGCGGGCCTGGCAGAGCACCAGCGCCTGCTGGACATGATCAAGCGCCGCGTGGCGCAGTCGGTCAGCTCGCAGACGGATCAGCGCCTGGCCGAATCGCGCGCCTACCAGGCCGCCAACGACGTGTCGAATGCGCGCCAGGCGCTGGACAACGCGCTGGCGCAGCTGTCGCAACTGGCCGGCAAACCCGTGCGCCTCGTCAGCGCCACCGGCATCGGCGTGGGCGAACCGCTGCCCGACGCCAGCCTGGAGCGAGTCATGCGCCAGGCCATCGACTACTCCCCCACCCTGCACCGCCTCGCTTTCGAGGCGCAGGCCGCCGACTCGGACATCACCCTGCAGCGCTCGGCCTACATGCCGAAAGTAGTGCTGCGCATGGAAAAGCCCACGGGCGGCATGAATGCCGACAACCGCACGCGCGCCATGCTGGTGCTGCAGGCGCAGCCGGGCGCCGGCTTGTCGGCCAAGGCCGGCGTGGATGCCGCCGTGGCCCGGCGCGAAGGCGCGCGCGCCGCGCACGATGCGGCCGAGCGCGATGTGCGCGAACGTTTCACGCTGGACTGGAACGAGGCCGAGGCCAGCCGCCAGCGCCTGGGCAACGCGGGCGAGGCCAGCGCCACCTCGACGCAGGTATTCGAATCGTACGCGCGCCAGTACGTGATCGGCCGCAAGAGCTGGAACGATGTGCTCAACGCCGTGCGCGAAGCGACCCAGGCGCAATTTTCGCTGGAAGACACGCGCGCGCAGGCGATCGCCGCCAGCCTGCGCCTGGCGGCGCAAACGGGCACCCTGGCCGGGCGCACGGCGCCCGCCGCGTCGATGCGCGTCAACTGACGCCGCAGAATCTAACCGGGAGACAGCGTGGATACCCCCCTCAAACATGGCTTGCTGACACTCATCGAGCGGGCCGCCCGCCTGAAGGGCCAGCACGTGCCCGCCGCACGCCTGGCCGACCTGCAGCGCCAGCTCAATGACGTCGACGACAACGGCGCGCCCGCGATGATCCTTACCGCCATCTGGCAGGCGGCCGGACTGGAGGGCGCGGCGCGCGCGCTGCACGCGCCGACGCCGGGCGAGCTGCCGTTCGCCGTCTACAGCGCCAGCACGGGCTGGGGCTTGCTGCAATCGCGCGGCGCCGACGGCGCCTGGCGCGGCGAAGGCATCGATGGCCGCGCCTTGCAGCTGGCATCGCTGGCTGGCCTGGATTGCGTGGGCCTGCCGCGCCGTCCCGAAAAGAGCACCGCGCGTCCCGGCGCACTGGGGCTGGTGCGCAACGCCCTGTGGCTGAAGAAAAGCGTGTTTGTCGACGCCGTGCTGGCCACCACGCTGGTGACCCTGCTGACCATGGCCACGTCGCTGTTCTCCATGCAGGTGTACGACCGCGTGATCCCGAACCAGAGTTTCAGCACCCTGTGGGTGCTGGTGGTGGGCGTGGCGCTGTCGATCGGCCTGGAATTCATCCTCAAGCAGGTGCGCAGCCGCATCGTCGACCACTCGTGCAATGACGTCGACCATGAACTGTCCGAGTGGTTTTTCCAGCGCATGCTGGGCATCCGCATGGAAGCGCGCCCCGCCTCGGTCGGCACCCTGGCGGCGCAGGTAAAAGGCTTTGAAATGGTGCGCGGCGTGCTCACGTCGACATCGCTGTTCGTGCTCACGGACGTGCCCTTCGCGCTGATTTTTCTCGCCATGATCACCATCATCGGCGGGCCGCTGGTGGTGGTGCCGCTGGTGGCCCTGCCGCTGGCCCTCGCGTGCGGCCTGATGTTCCAGCGCGCCATCGAGAATCACACGCGCAGGAACCTCAACGCCAGCAACCGCAAGGCGGGCCTGCTGGTGGAAGCCGTCGATGGCGTGGAAACCCTCAAGGGCAGCAGCGCGGAATGGATGATGCAGGCGCGCTGGGCCGAACTGGTGGCCGAGACCAGCCACGCGGAGCAGAATATCCGCGACTATGCGGCCCTGTCGCAAAACATCACGGCCGCCTTCCAGCAGCTGACCAACGTGGCGCTGATCTCCATGGGCGCGTGGTTCGTGGCCGAGAACCAGATGACCATGGGCGCCCTGATGGCGTGCACCATCATCAGCAACCGCGCCCTGATGCCCATCGTGCAGCTGCCCGCCGTGATGGTGCAGTGGGCGCATGCGCGCGCCTCGATCGACGGCCTGGAACAGGTCATCAGCCTGCCCAATGAAGCGGACAACGCGCAGTTCGCGCTGACGCCGCGCAGCCTCGATACGGGCTTGCGCTTCGAACGCATCCGTTTTACGTATGGCGGTGCGCAAAAGGTGGCGCTGGAAGTGGACAACCTGGCCATCCGCCCCGGCGAGAGAGTCGGCCTGGTGGGCGCCATCGGCTCGGGCAAGAGCACCTTGCTGAAACTGGCCTCGGGGCTGTACCAGCCGGCCGAGGGCAAGGTGTACCTGGGCGACGTCGACATGGCCCTGCTGGCGCCGGCCGTGGTGCGCGAAATGATCGGCTACCTGCCGCAGGAGACGCGGCTGTTCAGCGGCACCCTGCGCGACAACCTGCTATTGGGGCTGGCCGACCCGGGCGAGGAAGCGATCCTGGCGGCCGCCAAACGCACGGGATTGATCGAGCTGATACTGGGCCAGCCACGGGGCCTGGCGCTGGCCATCACCGAGGGCGGGCGCGGCGTATCGGGCGGCCAGCGGCAATTGATCGCCGTCACGCGCCTGCTGCTGGCCAAGCCGAAAATCTGGCTGCTCGACGAGCCGACGGGCGCCATGGACGCGAAGACGGAGGCGCGCATCGTCGGACTGTTGGGCGAACTGGCGGCCGAAGGCGTGACCATGGTCGCCACCACGCACAAGAACGCCCTCTTGCCCCTGCTCGACCGCCTGGTGGTGCTGCAGGCGGGCCGGATACTGCTCGACGGGCCGCGCGACTTTGTCCTGGCCAAGCTGTCGGGCAAGCCGCAGGCCGTACCCAGTGCCGCAACTGCGCCCGTGGCGCAAGGAGCCGTCGCATGAAACTGGCCAAGGTCGAAGCGCGGGAAGAAGCCAAACGGGGCCGGGTGCTGATCTGGAGCTGCACGGCGGCGCTGGCGGGTGTCATCGCCTGGGCGTCGTGGGCGGAGCTGGACCAGGTCACGCGCGCCAACGGCCAGGTGATCGCCAGTTCGCGCAACCAGATCATCCAGGTGGCCGACGGCGGCGTGCTGGCCGAGCTGCGCGTGCATGAAGGCAGCGTCGTGAAAAAAGGGGAACTGCTGGCCCGTTTCGACCGCACGCGGGCCGAGACGAGCTACCTGGAAAGCACGGCCAAGGCGGCCGGGCTGAAGGCGGCCGTGGCGCGCCTGCAGGCGGAGGTGTTTGGCGGCGCGCCGAAGTTCCCGCCCGAACTGCAGGCGTTTCCGGAATTTCGCGCCAACCAGCTGGCCCTGTTCAGCAAGCGCCAGGGCGCCGTGCAGGCCGAAGTGGGCTCGCTGGACAGCGCCATGAAGCTGATCAGGGAAGAGCTGGAAATGAATCTGCCGCTGCTGGAAACGGGGGACGTCAGCCGCGCCGAGGTGCTGAAACTGCGGCGGCAAGTGGTCGATATCCAGGCGCAGATCACCAACCGGCGCAACAAATACCTGCAGGACAGCCAGACGGACCTGGTGAAAGCCCAGGAAGACCTGGCCGGCGTGCTGCAGACGGTGACGCAGCGCAAGGAGCAGCTGGGTTCCACCGACATCTACGCGCCCACGGACGGCATCGTGCGCAACGTGCGGCTCACCACCCTGGGCGGCGTGGCCAAGCCGGGCGAGGAAATCCTGCAGATCGTGCCGACGGACGACGACCTGATCATCGAGGCGAAAGTGAAACCGGCCGACATCGCCTTCATCAAGCCGGGCCTGCCCACGGCCGTGAAACTGGACGCCTACGACTACGGCATCTACGGCCGCCTGCGCGGCACCGTCAGCTACATCAGCGCGGACACCTTGAGCGAAGACAACAAGGGCAACGAGCAGCCCTACTACCGCGTGCAGATCAAGACCAGCGGGCGCAATCTGATGGGCAAGAATGGCGAGCCGATCCTGATCCAGCCCGGCATGACGGCCACCGTCGAAATCAACACGGGCCGCAAGACGGTCTTGCGCTACCTCACAAAACCGATCACCAAGACGTTTTCGGAGTCGCTGGGGGAGCGGTAAGGCAGCGGGCTACCGCAACTGGCCAATTTCAGCCGGCCGGCTTCAGGCGGCCGATGACGCTCGCCACCTTAGCGGTAATCATGTCGACCGCGGGGCCATTCGCGCCGTGCGGCAAGATGACATCGGCATTGCGCTTGGTCGGTTCGATGAATTGCTTGTGCATGGGGCGCACGGTTTCCAGATACTGCTCGATGACGCTTTCCACGGAACGGCCGCGTTCCGTGATATCGCGTTGCATGCGGCGGATGAAGCGCACGTCGGAGGCCGTGTCGACAAAGATCTTCAGCGACATCATGTCGCGCAGGTCTTCGTCATACAGGGCAAACAGGCCTTCGATGACGATCACCGGGGCCGGCTTGACCAGAATGGTCCTGTCGGAGCGGTTGTGCAGCGTAAAGTCGTACTCCGGCATCTCGATCGATTCGCCGTTGCGCAAGGCCTGGATGTGCTGTACCAGCAATGGCCACTCGAACGCCTGCGGATGGTCGTAATTCTGCTGGCGGCGTACTTCCGGGGAAAGGTGGGTCTGGTCGCGGTAGTAGTCGTCCTGCATCACGACAGAGACCATGTCGGCGCCGAACGAAGCGAGCACTTGCTGGGATACGGTGGACTTGCCGCTGCCGCTACCGCCTGCGACACCGATGACAAATGGTTGGAAAGAAATCTTATTCATGCCGAATGATACCGGAAACGGGGCCGTACCGACAGGGAGCGGCCGCAGCAACATGGCGTTGCGGCAATTTCGCGGCGCCTGCCGCACGGCCGCCCTGGCCCTGGATCCGCTAATCGACGCGCGGCACTGCCTCGGCAAGCCGCGTACCCTGGCGCGGCCGGCCATCGACAAAGATAAGGGTCTGGATCCTGCCGTCGCCATTCTTATCGAAATGCAATGTAGCATCCTTTTCACGCATGAAGTAATCGTAGTCCCCTGCCGGGATCAATTCCACTGGCACCGGACCGACCGGCGGCCCGGCGATATACAGACGGCCATTCTCGTGGCTGACGCGCAGCGTCGTGTTGGACACGCCAAAATCACCGGCAAACCGGGCGAATAAGGCGGCATTCGGCTGGGCGGCGACGCGTTCCCTCGGGCGATAGTCTTCCCATCCATACTCGGCAGCAATGCTGCGCGCGATTTCTTCTATCAGCATCCAGCCGTTATCCCCATTGGCGAGAATGACCGCGCCCTGCCCCGTACGCTCATACGCAAACAGCAGCGCCTTGTAGCCGGCATTCGAGCCGCTGTGATGGAATGCCGGTTCAGCTGCCGCATGATCGAGTTCGAAACCGAGGCCATAACTGCCGCGCACGGGCGTCAGCATCGCCCTTGCCTGCTGCGGCGTGATCAGTTGCCCATCCTGTCCCGATGCAGCACGCTGGACGGCGAGCGCAAACAGCGCCAGGTCATGAGCCGTGCTCCATAGCCCCGCTGCGGCCAGTTCCGGATAGGCGCGCCAGTTTGCCGCTACAACGCTGCCGTCCGCCGCATGGCCAGATGCGGCGCGCGTGGCGAGCGCTGGCGGCAGCGACTGCGCATAGAGCGTATCGCGCATGCCGAGCGGGGCAAATACCGTTTCACCGGCCAGGACGCCGAACGGCCGGCCAGTCGCGTCATTCAGATATTGCTCAAGCACAACATAACCAAGGCCGGAATACGCGTAGCGGCTGCCCACGCGGGCATCTACCGTGACGGGCGGATTCGTCGCCGGGCGCGAGCCGGCCAATACCTGCAGCAGCGTCGGCTGCGGTGCATCGCTGCCGTAGCCTGGCAAGCCGAATGTTGGCATGCCAGCGGTATGGCTGAGCAGCGCCCGGGCCGTCACGGCCGGCTGCGCGCCGGGCACCTGCCACTGGCGCAGCCGCCGGTTGACGTCTTCATCAAGATCGATCTTTCCCTCGGCCGCGAGCCGCACCGCCATCAGGGCGGCCACCGGCTTGCCGATCGAGGCTACCTGAAACAGCGTGCCGGAGGTGACGGGGCGGCCCGTCCGCGCGTCGGCAACGCCGTAGGAGCCGCTCCATTCCACCGCGCCGGCATTAATGACGGCGAGGCTCACGCCCGGCACGTTCAGGGCCTGCATCCGCTCGGCCAGCCGCATGGCATGGACAGGCGCCCCGCGCACGGCAACGGGCTGCAGCAAGCCGCTCTCAACGCGCGCCTTGCGGGCCGTCACCGCGCCGCTGTCGCCCTGCGCATGCACGTCAATCACCCCTGCCGCCAGCAGCAAGGTCAAGACATTTCGCATCATCATATGGCATCCCATTCGTTGCCGAGGGCGGCTTGCATGCCGTCGGAAGAACCTACTATCCATACTGCAAGGCAGACTGGCCCGCAGCTCCGTGCTCGCCGGCACGTACGCGGCCCGCTTGCACTCCTTCTTTTCTTCCAGCGCAACGGCCGCCGTCATGCCCGGCATGATGAGCTGGGCAGCGGAGTTGTACTTCTTGCGGATGACCTGCTTGCCGTAGGGGGGTATAGAAGCGGTAAATGCCCGATGCGCGTGCAGGCAACGCCACGGCAGGCGGGGCCGTGCTGGTCGAACCACGGGGCGGCCGGGCCTTGCCGGCCGCAGGCGGTCACCGGTGGGTCCCAAACAGACCCAAGGCGAGATACGCCAGAACGACTACGATGAAGGCAATGCCGCAGTAGGTTGACCACATCATGAACTTGCCCTCGGCGCTGCCCTCCTTGCTCAGCCTGGAATAATAAGCCCACGCATCTCCTGGCTCATAGGCTTTTTTCTTGCGGTGCTTGTAGTCGATGATCTGATTGGGAATGCCAAAAAAGATGATAAACAACAACAAGATACCCTTTAACACTAGCATATCGCTCTCCGCCTGTAGTTGCATGCATGTCTGTACCGCCAGGCTGGTCGTCAGCGTGGCGGATGATTCACCGTATGGGATGGCGGCACGAGAGCATAACGAAATGCCATGCAAAAAAAGTCACACATTGTCACATTCGCATGCATGGCGGCTTCTGCCGTCGCGATGAGCCCCTGGCGCAGTCGGTGAGCTCCGCAGCGGCACCTGGCGGGCGGTCAGCTGCCATGCATCAGCTGCGCATACAGCCCGGCCACCCGCTCGGCGGTGATGCCGTCGCGCTGCTCCACCGCCAGCGGATGGTCCGTCGGCTCCAGCTCGATCGCCGGACGCAGGCCGTCGTCGCGCAGGTGCACGCGGGTTTTCAGGTTCAGGGTGTCGGGATAGGCAGGCAGGCGCGTGCTGAGCCAGCCGAAGAAGGGGCCGATGTGGGCGCGCCTGGCTTCATTGAAGCACGCGTCCCACGCGTCGAAACTGTCGCCGCTCAATGACACCCACACGCCCCAGCTGAATGGCTCGTCGGAGCCATGCACGGGGACGTCGATGGTGGCGCGCACGAAGCAATATTCTTCGTCGACGATGCAGGCGTCGCTGTCCATCTGGCAGCGCGCCGTCCGTTCGGCGGGCGCCATCTGCTCGTACAGCCACGGTGCGTCGGCGCCGAAGCTGGGCATGCCCGTGTGGGTCTCGCCGCAGGAGCGGCACAGGAAGGAAAAACTCATGCGTAAAAGCCGCTTATTCGAATTGTTTGGGGTGTTGAACGCAAAATAGTTACTTAGGGAAACCGTGCGCTTGGCATTCGAGCAAGATGATATTCTAAACAAGCTCAAGATGCACAGACGGGACAACTCGCGCCACCGGCATTGCATGCCTGACCTCTTTCCGTATCGATTGACTATTTACCAGGGAATAACAATGAACGAAGAAAAATTTTGGCAACTGATAGAACAAATCGACCGTGCAGCCCTGGAAGACGGCGACGCCGATGCTGCGGTGGAACCATTGATCGCAGCACTCGCCGAGTTGCCAGTCAAGAACATCAAGGGCTTCGAAGAGTGCCTGGCTCAAGCACTGTACCAGCTCGATGGCAAGGTGTTTGCGGACCATGCCGGCAACTCAGGAAAGTCGGATGACGGTTTCCTGCATGCGCGCTGTTTCGTCGTCGGCTCGGGCAAGGCCACGTATGACAGCGTGCTGGCCAACCCCACGCTGATGCCCGATCAAACGGACGAGTGGCTGGAAGAACTGTTGAGCGTCGCTCCCGAGGCTTGGTCCGAGAAGACCGGGCGCGACACCGATGACTGGGAGTTTACCGCCAGCGTCGATTATGAAACCGGAAGCAATTCCGCCGCCTGGCCTGGCTAAGGCGGCAATGGACGCCATCGCCGCAAGCAAGGCGCATATCCAGCTGGCCGAAGGCGATGCCGGGCAATGGGATGCGCACATGGCGGCAGCGGAAGCCGTGCTGCGCAGCGCCTGGCAAACGGCCCGGCAAGACACCGCCCTGATCACCTGCCTGGGCGCCGTGCTGTGCGACCAGGGCAAGTACCGGGACGCCGTCAACCTACTGGAAACGGCGCTCAAGCTGGGCTCGACGGACAGCCATACCCATTACAACCTGGGGGTGGCCCTGGCGGGACTGGCAAAACCGCGCAGGGCCATGGCGCAATTTGGCAAGGCGCAGGGGCTTGCCGCGTCCAGCCTCACCTGGACCGCCTATTTCGACGCGCAGGCCCAATAGGCGCGTGCCCGGAAAATTATTCGAACTGCTTGCGGAACGCCTCGAACTGCGCCGCCAGGCCGTCGAAATCGCTGCGCAATTGCAGCACTTCCTGTTCCAGCTGGGCGACACGGCTGCCCTGCTGCGGCGCGCTGACGGCGCCGGCGAAACCGGCCGCCGTCTCGCTCTGCGCCAGCGCTGCCTCGCCGCCCAGCAAATGGCCGTAGCGCGGCTCCTTGGCGCCGGGGGCGACGGCCAGCTTCGCCACCAGCGGCGGGTATTTGTCGATCAGAAACTGCAGGCCGGATTCCACTTCCGCCACGGACTTGAATTCATGCACGCGGCCGCTGCGGCTGCGGATCTCGCCCGCCGTCTGCAAGCCGCGCAGCATCAGGATCGTCAGGATGGCCAGCTTGTCCTGTTCCAGCGACCATTTGATGCGCATGCGGTGTTCATACTTGGCGACCCGGGCGCCCGCCTGCGTGATGCCGTTGACGAATTTGCGCTGCATCAAACGCTGCAGCACGTCGTAGACGGTTTCCTCGGACAGGGCCATGACCGGGTCTCGGCTGGACAATTGATTGCAGCCGTTCGTCAGCGCGTTGAGCGACAGCGGATAGCTGTCCGGCGTCAGCGCTTCCTTTTCGGCCAGCACGGCCAGCACGCGGATCTCGAACGGGTCGAGCAGATTCGGATTGTCATTGCTTTTTTCGCCTGCCGTCACTTCAGTGTTCATGCCTGTATCCTTAATCAACCAGCTTGTTCATTTGCTCAGAATCAAATTTATCACATTCAGGCACGCCCTGGCAGCAGATGCCCGCCGCCTTCAGTGTGGCGAGGATGGTCTCGATGCGCTGCTCCTGCGCCACGGCATGCGTGATCAGGCCCTGCAGGGCTTTCGACAGGGGATCGTCGCCGTTGGGCGTGACGCCATACGCGGCGAACAAGTGCGCCGTGCTGCCTTCGCGCAAGGCGCTGACATCCTTTTGCACGATGTGCGCGGGGTTGCCGACGGCCGTGGCGCCGGACGGCACGGGTTTCAATAGCACCGCGTTCGAACCCACCTTGGCGTACTCGCCCACGGTAAAACTGCCCAGCACCTGCGCGCCGGCGCCGACGATGACGCCCCGCTCCAAGGTCGGATGGCGTTTGCTGCCGCTGTGCAGCGAGGTGCCGCCCAAGGTGACCCCCTGGTAGATGGTGCAATCGTCGCCGACGACGGCCGTCTCGCCGATCACCACACCGAAGCCGTGGTCGATGAAGACGCGGCGGCCGATGACGGCGCCAGGGTGGATTTCGATGCCCGTGATGATACGGGCGATATACGAGATGAAGCGCCCCACCCACTTCATGCGCCGCGTCCAGCACCAGTGCGCCCAGCCGTGCATGACGATGGCGTGCAGGCCCGGATAACAGGTCAGCACCTCCCAGCCATTGCGGGCGGCGGGGTCACGTTCAATGATGCTGTTGATATCTTCGCGCAGGTGGTGGAACATAATGAAAATGGATAAGGTGGAACGCAAATGGTAGCGTATTCGGCGGCGTGCTGCCGGAGAGGCAGATAAACAACCGCCGCCTCAAGGGCGGCGGCTGATTTTTTTGGAAGCGCTACACAACGTTCAGGGCAATGCAACGCCGCCCTGGACGTTTTTTTAGCCCTCTTTCGCGATACGCTGGCGGCGGGCTTCGTACAGGCACACGCCCGATGCCACGGACACGTTCAGGCTCTCGACGGAGCCGAACATCGGGATGCTGACGAGGATGTCGCAGGTGTCGCGCGTCAAACGGCGCATGCCTTCGCCTTCGGAACCCATGACAAGCGCCGTCGGGCCCGTGAAATCGGCTTCGTACAAGCCTTTTTCGCCGTCGTCCGAAGTGCCGATCAACCAGATGCCGCGCTCCTTGAGTTCGCGCATGGTGCGCGCCAGATTCGTCACGGTGATGTAAGGCACGGTTTCGGCGGCGCCGCTGGCGACCTTGGCGGCCGTGGCGTTCAGGCCCACGGCGCGGTCCTTCGGCACGATGACGGCATGCGCGCCGACGCCGTCGGCCACGCGCAGGCAGGCACCCAGGTTGTGCGGGTCGGTAATGCCGTCGAGAATCAACAGCAGCGGCGGACCATCGATGGCGTCCAGCAGCTCGTCGAGATTGCGCGCCAGCGACAGTTGCGACGCAAACGCGATCACGCCCTGGTGGCGGCGCGTGCCGACGATCTTGTCGAGACGCGACGAATCGACGGGCATGACGCGCACGTTGGCCGCCTTGGCGGCGGCGATCATGTCCTTCATGCGGCCGTCGACGCGGCTGGCATCGACGAAAATTTCTTCCACGGACGACGCTTCATGACGCAGGCGCGAGGTGACGGCGTGGAAGCCGAAAATCATTTTATTCTTCATTATTTATCGTTTCTTCTTGCTTGTTTTTGATGCAGATACAGTTTTTGCTGCTCGTGGTGCCGCCGCAGCGGGTGCCGCGGCTGGTTTTTTGCTGCGCTTCGGCGCGGCTGCCTGGGGCGCTGCTGCCGCCTTCGGCGCTGCCTTGGCTTGCGCCTTGGCGGCAGGCTTGGCGCCATTGGAACGGCCGCCGGAACCATTGCCGGATTTGCCGCCGTTGCTGACGCTGGCCTTGATCTCGTGGCGCTGCTCGGTCGCGGGACCGGGCTTGACCATGGATTTCTTCTCGCCCTTGCGCTTACCGCCGCCGTTCGGCTTGGCCGGCGCATCTTCGCCCGCCAGTTCCGCATCGGTGACCAGGCGCAGGTCGATCTTGCGCGTTTCCAGGTCGACACGTGCCACTTGCACCGTCAGACGGTCGGTCAATTGATAACGCTTGCCCGTGCGTTCGCCGCGCAATTCATGGCGCGCATCGTCGTACTGGAAGTAATCGGTGCCCAGCTCGGTGACGTGCACCAGGCCTTCGACAAACAGGGTGTCGAGTTGCACGAACACGCCGAAGGTGGTTACGCCGGTGATGGTGCCGGTGAACTCTTCGCCCAATTTATCTTGCATGAAGTAGCACTTCAGCCAGGCTTCCACGTCGCGCGACGCTTCGTCGGCGCGGCGTTCGTTGGCCGAGCAATGCACGCCCAGCGCGTCCCAGATGGTCAAATCAGTCTTCTTCGGCTTGCCGTCGGCCTTGTCCTTGGCCTGCTGCTTGCGCGTGGCGTTCGACACGTTGGTGTTCAGCACGACCTTATCAGACAGCTTCGGCTCGTATTTCTTGCCTTGCAGAATGGCCTTGATGGCGCGGTGCGTCAGCAAGTCGGGATAGCGGCGGATCGGGCTGGTGAAGTGGGCATACGCCTCGTAGGCCAGACCGAAGTGGCCGATATTGTCCGGGCTGTAGACGGCTTGCTGCATCGAGCGCAGCAGCATCGTTTGCAGCAGGGCCGCGTCGGGACGCAGCTTGATCTGCTGCATCAGGGTCTGGTAATCGGACGCCGACGGCGTGTCGCCGCCCGTCAGGTTCAAGCCGACCTGCTTGAGGAAAGTGCGCACTTGCGTGAGCTTTTCCTTGGTCGGGCTGGCGTGGATGCGGTAGGTGCCTGGATGCTTGTTGCGCAGCAACAAATCGGCCGCGCAGACGTTGGCCGCCAGCATGCACTCTTCGATGATCTTGTGCGCTTCGTTACGCGTGCGGGGGATGATCTTTTCGATCTTGCCGGCGCTATTGCAGACGATATACGTTTCCGTCGTCTCGAAATCGATGGCGCCCCGCTCCGTGCGCGCTTTCAGCAAGGCGCGGTAGACGGCTTCCAGGTTTTGCAGGTGCGGCAGGATGTCCGCGCGGCGTGCCGCTTCGGGTCCCTTGGTGTTGCCCAGCACGGCAGCGACTTCGTCATACGTGAGGCGCGCGGCAGAGTGGATCACGGCCGGGTAGAACTGGTAAGCCTTCAACTCGCCCTTGTCGCTGACGACGGCGTCGCAGACGAGGGTCAAACGGTCGACGGCCGGGTTCAGCGAGCACAAGCCGTTCGACAGCTTTTCCGGCAGCATCGGAATCACGCGGCGCGGGAAGTAGACGGAGGTGCTGCGCTCGAGCGCATCGATATCGAGCGCGTCGTTCGGCTTCACGTAATGGCTGACGTCGGCAATTGCGACGATCAGGCGGAAGCAGTTGGCGCGGCCAACCTTGACGGGTTCGCAATACACGGCATCGTCGAAATCGCGCGCATCCTCGCCATCGATGGTTACCAATGGCACGTCGCGCAGGTCGACACGGTCTTTCAGGTCGGCGGCGCGCACTTCGAACGGCAGTTTTTCAGCTTGCTTGAGGGCGGCGGGAGAAAAGATGTGCGGCACGTTGAATTTACGTACAGCAATCTCGATTTCCATGCCGGGGTCATCCAGGGCACCGAGCACTTCGACGATCTTGCCGACCGGCTGCTTGAAGCGCATCGGCTGCTCGGTCAGCTCGACGCTGACGATCTGGCCGGCCTTCGCCTTGCCCAGCGAACCGGTGACGAGGATGTCCTGGCCGATGCGCTGGTCTTCCGGCGCCACGACCCAGGTGCCGTTTTCCTGGATCAAACGGCCGATGACGTGGGTATTGGCGCGCTGCGTGACTTCCACGATCGTGCCTTCCGGGCGGCCGCGGCGGTCCGTGCCGACGATGCGGGCCATGACCTTGTCGCCATGCAGTACTTTCTGCATTTCTTTCTCTGGCAGGAACAGGTCGGCGCTGGCGTCATCGGGAATGACGAAGCCGAAGCCGTCGCGGTGGCTGGTGACGCGGCCGGCGACGAGCGCGCTCTGGTCGGCCAGGCTGAAAACACCGCTGGCATCAGACTTGAGCTGGCCGTCGCGCTCCATCGCCTTCAGGCGACGGACCAGGACATCCATGGAATCGGCATGCACTTGCAGCGTTTTCCCGAGAGACTGCGGATCGAGAGGCGCGTTGACGCTGCGGAATATGCCGAGAATGTCCTCCCGGCTGGGGATGGTGTGGTTATTTTGGCTCAAAAGTATTTCTATAGTTGTTATTGACAGTGATCAAACGGAAGACAAAGACCGATGACATCACCGTCAATATTGACACGGTGATGTCCGGTAGTGTACCGGAGGACGCCTTGGTTTGCCTAACGGACAGCGTGTCGGAAACAGTACAAGACGCCCGCCGATGAAAAAAAGGAGAAAAGCTGCGCAATGCATTTGACTTCGGCAAATATTGCTCTATAATCTCGGTCTCTTGCAGCGACAAACCTTCACGGGGATGCAGTTGCAGGAAAGCGGTACAGGGTTGATGTGCAGTATGGAGCGAAAGCTCATCTGGCGCAAAACTCTTCAAGCCGCTATAATAGCAGAATTGCTGTAAAGTTATTTTGCAACAAGTACTCGAGCAGTAAAAGTAATAAGTCACAGCAGCATCAGTGCCCACGTGGCGGAATTGGTAGACGCGCATGGTTCAGGTCCATGTGCCTTCGGGTGTAGGGGTTCGAGTCCCTTCGTGGGCACCATTACCTAATTCGCAAAAGAGCCGCAAACTTTCACGAGTTTGCGGCTTTTTTCATTTCCGCGCCAAACATCCCTCCCCTCCCGCCAACATAACTTGACTGGCCGCACAGCGACAGCCGAGCCACGCGGCAAGCCCACGGACAGAAACAGGCGAAAAAACGCTGAAAAAAGAGGCAGATCTGGCCTTTTTTCATAGGGAGCAGCCGTTTTCAGCTGAAAAAACATGTTTCTTGAAGAAAAGTGCAAAATGTTGATTGACCGAATGCGCGCCAGCCCTTATGATTTTGTCCTCGCTGCAGAACACGCAGCGACAAGCAGCAAGCAGTAACAATGCCCACGTGGCGGAATTGGTAGACGCGCATGGTTCAGGTCCATGTGCCTTCGGGTGTAGGGGTTCGAGTCCCTTCGTGGGCACCACCAGCAACGAGTTGTTTTCGTTGTAGTCCGCAGTAAAGCAGTACAGTAGTGAGATACAGCAACAAGTAGCAGCATCAGTGCCCACGTGGCGGAATTGGTAGACGCGCATGGTTCAGGTCCATGTGCCTTCGGGTGTAGGGGTTCGAGTCCCTTCGTGGGCACCACCAGCAACGAGTTGTTTTCGTTGTAGTCCGCAGTAAAGCAGTACAGTAGTGAGATACAGCAACAAGTAGCAGCATCAGTGCCCACGTGGCGGAATTGGTAGACGCGCATGGTTCAGGTCCATGTGCCTTCGGGTGTAGGGGTTCGAGTCCCTTCGTGGGCACCATTACCTAATTCGCAAAAAAGCCGCAAACTTTCACGAGTTTGCGGCTTTTTTCATTCCAGAATGCCGCGCGGTTTCCCCAACCTGCGGCACCCTCCCCTTATCTGGCCAGCGCCGCCTTCACGGCGTCAGGCAGGGTCGTCGTCGGACGGCCTATCAGCGCGCTCAATTGCTTGCCATTGTCTTCCAGGCCGCCCTTGGCCGCGCCCGCATCGGAATCGGCCAGCAGTTCGGCAAAGCCTTCCGGCACGCCCACGCTCACCAGCGCCGCCTTGAAGTCCGCCTGCGGCATATCCTTGTACGCAATCGCCTTGCCCGACTGGCGCGCCACTTCGGCCGCATATTCCGTCAGGGTAAAGCCATGGTCGCCAGCCAGTTCATAGATGGCTTGCGGCTGTGCCGCCGTCAGCACGGCAGCGGCGGCCGCCGCGTAGTCCGCGCGCGCGGCCGACGAGAAACGCCCGTCTTGCGCCGCGCCCAGCACGACGCCATGCTCGAGCACGGGCGCCAGGTGCTCCGTATGGTTTTCCAGATACCAGCCGTTGCGCAGGAAAGTGTACGGCAGGCCGGAGGCGCGGATGGCCGCTTCCGTGACGACGTGCTCGGCGGCCAGGCCCAGCGGCGACGTGTCGGCGCGCAAGACGCTGGTATAGGCCAGCAGGGCCACGCCGGCGCGCTTGGCCGCATCGATGACGTTCTGGTGCTGCTGCGCGCGCTGGCCCACTTCGCTGGACGAAATCAGCAAGATTTTCGTTGCGCCCTTGAATGCCGCGTCGAGGCTGGCGCCGTCGTTGTAATCGGCCTGGCGCACTTGCACGCCCTGGGCGGCCAGACCGGCGGCCTTGGCCGGATTGCGCACGGCGGCGATGATGCTGGATGCGGGGACGGATTTCAGCAGGCTGGCGATGACGTGCTGGCCCAGGTTGCCTGTGGCGCCGGTAATGACGATCATGATTTCTCCTTGGTACGTGGGTGGTAAAACCCTATAATAGGGCTATTACTTACTTATTGTAAGTACGTACCATTTGGTAAGTGTAAATTAAATTTTTTTCAGGCCAACTATCATGCCCACAGACACTCCCGGCGCCAGCCTGCGCGCCGCCCTCGCCCGCCAGAACCAGGGCGCGCACCTGCTGGCGGCGGCCTGCCCGTCGCGCGCCGTGCTCAGCCATCTCACCAGCCGCTGGGCCGTGCTGGTGCTGGTAGTGCTGCTGAGCGGTACGCGGCGCTTCAGCGAGCTGCGCCGCGAAGTGGGCGGCGTCAGCGAAAAAATGCTGACGCAAACCCTGGAAGCGCTGGCGGGCGACGGCTTCGTGCTGCGCCAGGCGTATCTGGTGATCCCGCCCAAGGTGGAATACAGCCTTACGCCACTGGGACGCGAGGCGGCCGAACGCCTGGCCGTGCTGGTCGACTGGATAGAGGATAACTATCCGCGCATCGAACAGGCGCGCGCCGACGTGGAAGCGGCACCGGCAACGCAAAATGCGGCTTGAACGGATTGCTTTTGATCATCAAGAATTATCGTTTACTCCTTCTTGCCTTGATGTAATACTAGGCCCATGAAACGCGTAAGGGCGCGACACCATGAATCAGTTGATATCTTCCATCACCGACCGGGCCAATGTGCTACTGGTCAGCAACTCGCCGAACGATGTGCGCGAACTGCTGTATGTGCTGGACCGGCATAACCTGGGCACGGGACTGGCGGGCGATATCGATGAAGGCGTGGAACTGGCGGCCGGCGGCACGGACCTGATCCTGCTCGACGCGGCCCTGGCGGGCACGAATATCGGCGCCACCTGCATGCGCCTGCGCAATGCGGGCGGCCGCCACAGCGTGCCGCTGCTGCTGATGTCGGCCACCCCCAGCGCCGAGGAGCAGGGGCGCAGCGTGGGTGCCGGCGCTTCCGACTACATCAAGATGCCCTTCAATGCGCGCGACGTGGCGGAAAAAATCCTCATGGAACTGGCGCTGCACAAGGCCGAGGCGCCCGCCGTCCGTCCCTTCGCCACGCCCGCCACGCCGCCGCGCCCCGTGCATCCGCAAACGCTGGAAGTCAATTACCACTCGATCCTGGCCGGTTCGCCCGACGCCGTGCTGCTGTTCGATATCGACAACAAGCTGCTGATCGACGCCAACCACCTGGCCGAAGACCTGTTCGGCATGCCGCTGGCCGAGCTGTTGCAAGGCGGCATGGAGCCGCTGTTTCCCCAGCATCAGGGCGATGGCCGCGCCTCGCCGCAATTGCTGGAAGAAAAGATCCAGGATACCCTGCAAGGCAAGATCGTCGTCTTCCGCGCCAACTGCTGCCACCGCGACAGCCACCCGATCGCCTGCGAAATCCGCCTGATGCGATTGTCCGTGCCGGGCCGCCAGCTCGTGCATGCGCGCATCATCGACTTGACCGAGCGCAACCTCGCCGAAGCGATGCGCTCGGGCCAGAGCGCCCTGCTGGAAATGGTCGCCAAGGGTGCGCCCCTGGTCCCCACGCTGAACCAGCTGCTGCTGCTGATCGAGGGCCAGTCGCGCGGCGTGGTCTGCTCCATCATGCTGCTCGACGACGACGGCGTCCACATGCACAGCACGGCCGGCCCCAGCCTGCCGCCCGAGTACATGGCCCTGCTCGAAGGCGTCGCCATCGGCCCCGGCGTGGGTTCTTGCGGCACCGCCATGTTCCTGCGCGAGCCGGTGGTGGTCAGCGACATCATGCACGATCCGCTGTGGGCGCCCTACCGCGAGCTGGCCGCGCCGTTCGGCTTGCGCGCCTGCTGGTCGCGCCCCATCTTCGGACAGGATGGCGCCGTGCTCGGTTCCTTCGCCATGTACTACCGCGAAGTGCGCCAGCCCGATGCGCGCGAAGAGGAGCTGATCGACACGGCCACCGACCTGGCCGGCATCGCGATTGGCCGCATGCGCCACGAACGCGAACTGCAGCGCCACCGCGCCCACCTGGAAGAGCTGGTGGTCGAACGCACGGCGGCCTTGACGCAAGCCAAGGAACACTCGGAGCAGGCGAACCGCGAATTGGCCGCCGCACTGGAAAACCTGTCCATCACGCAAGAAGAACTGGTGCGCCGCGACAAGCTGGCCGCGCTCGGCGCACTGGTGGCCGGCATCGCGCATGAACTCAATACGCCGATCGGCAACGGCCTGGTGGTGGCCACCACGATGGCCGAACGCACGCGCGAAATCCAGGCCAGCTTCCTCGATGGCTTGCGCCGCTCGGAACTGGGCGCCTACCTGACCCAGGCCAGCGAGGCGGACGCCATCATGCTGCGCAACCTGCAGCGCGCCGCCGACCTGGTGTCGAGCTTCAAGCAGATCGCCGTCGACCGCGCCAGCTCGCAGCGTCGCCACTTCCTGCTGCGCCAGTTCGTGGCCGAGCTGATGCTGCCCCTGTCCACGCCGCTCAAGGCCGCCGGCCTGAGCCTGACGCAGGACGTGCCGGACGGCCTGGCCATGGACAGCTATCCCGGCCCGCTGGGCCAGGTGCTCAGCAACCTGCTGGAAAACTGCCTGCGCCACGCCTTCGAGGGCCGCAGCGGCGGCACCATCGCCATTACCGCGCGCGGCAGCGACGACGGGCAGACGATCACCCTGTCCATCGCCGACACGGGCGTGGGCATCGCCGCCGACGACCTCGTGCACGTTTATGACCCCTTCTTCACGACCAAGCTCGGTTCCGGCGGCTCGGGCCTGGGCTTGCACGTGGCACACAACATCGTCACGGGCGTGCTGGGCGGCCATATCGACGCCACCAGCAGCACCGGCGACGCCAGCGGCACCACCTTCACCCTGCAACTGCCCGCCGCGGCGCCGCAATCGCCCGCGCCCTGAACGGCCGGCGCGCTACAATGCCGGCAGGCTATTCTTTCGGAGCACTTATGAAATACCTGATCGCCACGGCCCTGCTGGCTGCCTGCGCATACGCCTCGGCCGGACCGGCGCCCTGGTACCAATGGCGCAGCAAGATCGACGGGACCCTGGCGTGCGCCCAGTCCACCCTGGGATTTGGCTGGGAACTGGCCTCGGGACCGTACAAAGATAGCCGTTGCGAAAAACCGGCGCTTGTTAAATAATGGGGCCATGACCACACGGGGCACCGGCTTGAGATCAAGCGATGGCATTGCGGCGTCGAAAGAGTATGGAACGATAAGAACGTATCTATTCAAACCGAGGAGACCACATGTTTACGAATCCCGAACAATTCGCATCGGCCACCAAGGCCCTGTTTGAATTCCAGCTGATGACCTTCAACACCCTCACCTCCAAGGCCGTGCAAGGCGTGGAGCAGGTGCTGGCCTTGAACATGGCCACCGCCAGGTCCGGCATCGAGGATGGCCTTGCCGCCGGCAAGGAAATCAGCCAGGCAAAGGATCCGAAGGCCGCCATGGCCGCCGCCGCCGCCCAGTTGCAACCGGGCGTAGCCGGCGCAAAAGCATATAAACAGCAACTCGACGACATCATCAAGGAAATCCACACGGAATTCACCACGGCCGCCGAAGCCCACGTGGCCGAAGCGAAAAGCAATCTGAGCGCCCTGATCTACGACGTCACGAAAAACGTGCCGCCGGGCTCGGAAAACGCCGTCGCCATCGTCAAGGCTGCCATCGACAATGCCTTCCTCGGCTACGAACAAGTGACCAAGGCCACGAAACAGGCCGTGAAGACCGTGGAAGAGCAGATCGCCAAGGCCAGCGCGCAAGTGGCGCAGGCTTCGGAAAAAGCCACGGCCGGTGCCACCGCCGCGGCTGAAAAGGCGGCCCCTGCCGCCAAGCCGAAAGCGGCTAAAAAGTAACAAGCCCCAGGAGCAGATACCGGTGTCGTACCCTGCAGGGTACGATCCCGGCCTTTGCCGGGTTTTACCCCACCGGCACGATCCGGTACACGCAGCGCCTTCCTCCCTCCAGCAAATACTCGCTGCGTTCCACCGTGCAATCGTCTCCCAATACCCGCTGAAAGATGGCCAGCTCGGAGCGGCAGAAATTCTGGCATGCCGAGGCGGCCGCGCAAATCGGGCAATGGTTTTCCACCAGCAAGACACTGCCATCGTCCTGCGGCACCGCGTGGGCCATGTAGCCCTCGCCATCGCGCGCGCGCGCCAGGCTGTCCACTCTTTGCGCCAGCGCAAGCTGTGGGTCGATGAGCTTGCCATAAGCGGCTTCGCTGCTGCGCTCGCGCGCGCCGATCAGTTTATCGAGGCCTTCCTCGCCGAACAGGGTTTTCACTTGCGCTATCAATTCCAGGGTCAGGCCGGCATGGCGGTCGGGATAGCGCGCGTGGCCGGCCGGTGTCAGTTGCCAGCGCCGCGACGGGCGCCCAACCTTGTCGGCCACGTCCTCGAAAGCCACCAGGCCCTTGTCCTGCGCCGCTTCCAGCTGGCGCCGCGCACCCATGGAGGTGATATCGAGCAAGGCCGCCAGTTGCTGCGCCGTCTGCGGCCCGCGCATCTTCAGCAGGAACAGGGTCTGCTCGGCAGTGTTCATGCCACCGCCTTGGCGTCAACCTCGCCGGCCAGCTGGCGGCGCCAGGCCGCCATGCGCCACGCGGCCCAGGCGGCGGACAAGGCGCCCGCGACGAGGATCAGCCGCGTATCGATCAGGGTCAGCACGGAGCCGCTGAGGGCGACGACGATGTTGGCGATGCAAAAGGTGGTGGCCAGCAAGCCCATCACGGCGCCCTGTCCGTGCGCACTGAAACGCTCGGCGCACCAGCCCTGTATGACCGTGTTGTACAGCGCATTCGGAATGCCGAACAGCACGATGGCGGCGATACCCACCCAGATATTGCCCAGCGCCAAAATCCCCACGGCCAGCGCCACGCCGCACGCATACCAGCTGGCGCGCAGCAGCGGCGCATGGCGGCTGGGACCGCCCGCCAGCAGCGACGTAATCGTCATCGTGCCGCACAGGCCCACGTTCACCCAGGCAATCTCCTGCGCATGGTAATTGGCCGTCTCGACCAGCCACAGCGGGTAGAACTCATAAAAACTGGCCACGCCGCAGGTGAGCGCCAGCTGCACGATGAACAGGGTGCGCAACTCCTCATGGCGCAGCAGGTTCAGCGAATGGCGGTCGCGCGCCACTTGCCACCACGACGTCGTCAACAGCGATGGCGTTTCGCGCGGCAAGCCCACGGCCACCAGCACGGCGACGAGCATCAGCGCGGCGGCGGCGATCCAGAACGGCACCGTCACGCCCCAGCCCAGGGTCGCGCCCGCCAAAATCGGCCCCACCAGCCAGCCCAGGTAAAACGCGCCGTTCAGCCAGGACATGGCGCGCAGGCGCAACGGTCCCGTCAGTTGGTCGGCCAGCATGGCGCGCGCCACGGCGCCATTGCCTTCAAGCAAACCGGTGATGAAACGGGCGACGATGAACAGGGGGTAGGACTGGATCACCAGCGCCCAGGCTGTGATCGCGTGGCCGATGGCGGCGCCCACGGCCGTGCGCATCAGCAAGGGACGGCGGCCGTAGCGGTCGGACAAGGGCCCCAGCAGGGCCGAGCCGATCAGCAAGCCCAGCGGGTTGATGGTCAGCGCCAGGCCGAACAGCAATTTCGACGGCAAGCCGAGGAAATTGTTGAAGGCATTCGGCGCTTCGGCCGCGAACAGGGGCGGCAGGATCGGGTAGGGCAGCGAGGCGCCGATGGTCGACAACAGCGCCAGCAGGCAGGCGGCGGAAATCAGGATGATGTTTTTCATGCGGACTCGATCAATAGTGTCTGGCAAGGCTACGTGGTCATACTGCATAAGTAAACAAAAAAGTTTATTAATGCTGGGCATTGTCACAATGAAACGTGCAAGCCATCGCCTCGGCTATCATTGCCGCATGAATCTTATTTAACAGGTTAAATATGACACTGTCAGAAATTGAACAGCAACAAGGCTTCACCTATCCCCCTCTGTACCGGCAGCTGGAGCGCGACGGCATGCTGGCCGTGGGCGAATATGGTCCCGACTGGTACAAGTTGGTCTATCCCACATTAAAGGATAAACCCACCCTGCTGCTGCATGCCGATGATTTCGAATTGCTCAATATCAAGGCCGTTGCCGAAGAAGCGGCAACCTTGCTGGACGGGGACGATTACCGGCAGATCGACCCCGCCTTGCGCTTCATCCCGTTTGCGCAAACGGGCGCGGGCGACCACTACTGCTTTTTCGCGTCTGGCCAGCAGGACGGCGACATGCCCGTCGTGCTGCTGTGGCATGACCAGGATGAAGCCCAATACCTGGCAAAGAACCTGCAGGATTTCCTGTTCCACATGTTGTTGAACAGCATGGCCGACCTGGATACCTACAACGAGGTCAGCGACGAGGAATTCAGGGAGCAGCTGGCCAACACCCTGGGCACGCATGCGCGCTACCTGACGCCGGAACAGGCGCAGGTCCTGCACACGCTGCTGGCCAGGGACATCATCGATTACGAGGTGGCGCTGCCGAAAGGACGCACGGAAACGCACCGGGGCTTGCTGACCGATATGGAACTGGCCAGCCTGCGCGAGAAATTCATTCCCTACGAAAAGTTCGACAGCGGTTTTACCTACAGCGCGGCTGACTGAACATAAAATCGCTGGGCAAGCGGCGGCTGAAGGTTTAAACTGTATATAAACACAGTAAAAATCATCACCTTGCAACTTGCCCTATTGCCATCCCCATGTTGAGAGTCCTGGAAAATCCCCTGTACTATCTGGATAATTTCCAGGACGTGCTGAGCTGGATCAGCACGCGTTACGCCGATCTGCTGAGTCCTGAAGAAACGCAATTCATCACCGACTTCGGCGCACTGCCGCAGCCGTCGCGCGCCCTGTTCGTGCGCCTCGTCATGCGCAAGGGCTGTCTGTTTCGCGCCAGCAAGCTCAATTACCCGGAAATCGGCGACACGCGCGCGGCCGCCCTGCCCTTGCTGGACACGGGCTGGGTGGAAGCCGATCCCGTCATTGCGCTCGATGAACTGTTCGAGCAACTGCTGAAAGGGGAAATCGCCCAGGCCTTCGACCTCGCCGCTCCCCTGAAGGCGGCGCGCAAGGCGGAGCAGCTCGAGGCCTTGCGCGGGCAGCATGGGGAAAATAAACCGTTTTCCGCCTGGCATCCGGCCTCCGGCGACGTGCTGTACCGCATCGGCCTGCAAGCGCTGTGCGACCGCCTGCGCCTGATTTACTTTGGCAACTATCACCAGGACTGGTCGGAATTCGTGCTGTCCGACCTGGGCGTGTATCAATACGAAAAGGTGGAATTTTCGCCCGAATCGCGCGGTTTTCGCACGCGCCAGGATATCGAACACTATGCAGTACTGCACCAGTGCCGCGAACGCTACAACGACAGCGCGCCGGCGGACGAAGTGCTGCAGGAACTGGCCGCCCTGCCATTGCCCGAGGACAATACCTGGCTGGCCAGCCGGCGCGACAAGCTGCGCTTCCAGATCGCCCAGCACCTGGAAAAATGCCAGGACTGGCCCGCCGCCTACGGCGCCTACGCCGATTGCCGCTACCCGGGCGCCCGGGGCCGCGCCATCCGCGTGCTGGAAAAAGATGAACAGCCGCAAGCGGCCTACGAACGCCTGACCATCGCGCTGGCCGCGCCGGAAAGCGAGGCGGAACAGCAATTGCTGCTGCGCATGGCCCCCCGTTTGCGGCGCAAGCTGGGCCATGCAAAACAGGCGGCCAGCGCCCCCGCCGCCGTCGACCGCATCGACCTGCTGCTGCCATATCCAAGCGAAGCGTGCTACGTGGAAGGGGTGGTGCAGCAACACCTGATGCAGGACGAGGCGCCCGTGTACTACGTGGAAAACACCCTGATCAACTCGCTGTTCGGCCTGCTGTGCTGGCCCGCCATCTTCAAGGCCATGCCGGGCGCCTTCTTCCACCCGTTTCACCGTGGCCCGGCCGACTTGCACAGCGCCGATTTCTACCAGCGCCGCAGCAGTGACTTCGCCGCCTGCCTGGCGCAGCTGGACGACGGCACCTATCAAGCGACGATACGCGCCACGCTTGCCGCCAAGCACGGCATCGTCTCGCCGTTCGTCAGCTGGGATGTGCTGGGCGACGGCTTGCTGGATCTGGCGCTGGCCTGCATGCCGGCCGCGCACCTGAAAAAGGCGTTCGAACGCATCTTGCTCGATATCAAAAGCAACCGCAGCGGCTTGCCCGATCTGATCCAGTTCTGGCCGGCGGAACGGCGCTACCGCATGATCGAAGTCAAGGGTCCGGGCGACCGCCTGCAAGACAACCAGCTGCGCTGGATCGCCTATTGCGCCCAGCATGCCATGCCCGTCAGCGTGTGCTACCTGCAATGGGAGGGGGCATGAAATACACGATCGCCGTGCGCGCCCTGTGCGAATTCACGGCCAAGGTGGGCGACCTGGACCTGCGTTTCACGCCCTCGCCCACGGCGCAGGAAGGCATGGCCGGCCACGCCACCGTCACGAGCCGGCGCGACGACGATTACCAGCGCGAAATCAGCCTGTGCGGCGACTTCGGCCCCCTGCACGTGCGGGGCCGCGCCGATGGCTACGATCCGGCGCGGCGGCAGCTGGAAGAAATCAAGACCTACCGGGGCGAGCTCGACGTCATGCCCGCCAATCACCGCCAGCTGCACTGGGCGCAGGCGCGCATCTATGGCCATTTGCTGTGCCAGCAGCTGAACCTGCCCATGCTGCGCGTGGCGCTCGTGTATTTCGACATTGCCAGCCAGAAAGAAACCGTCATGCACGAAGAGTGCACGGCCGAGGCGCTGTGCCTGTTCTTCGAGCAGCATTGCGCGCTGTTCCTCGACTGGGCCGGGCAGGAAATGGCGCACCGCGCCAGCCGCGACGCGCAGCTCACGGCCATGGCCTTTCCCCACGCGGACTTCCGCCCGGGACAGCGGCAATTGGCCGAAGCCATGTACAAGGCCAGCAGCCGCGGCTGCGGCTTGCTGGCGCAGGCGCCAACCGGCATCGGCAAGACGGTGGGCAGCCTGTTTCCCATGTTGAAAGCCACGGCCGCGCATGGCCTCGACAAACTGTTTTTCCTCGCAGCCAAGGTGCCGGGCAGGCAGATGGCGCTCGACGCCTGCGCCATCCTCAAGGATAGCGCGCCGCTGCTGCCCTTGCGCGTGCTGGAACTGAGCGCCAAGACCAGCGCCTGCGAACATCCCGACAAAGCCTGCCATGGCGAATCGTGTCCGCTGGCCAAGGGTTTTTACGACCGTTTGCCGCTGGCGCGCGAGGTGGCGCTGGCCAGCGGTTTGATATTGGACAAGGAAGCCGTGCGCGCCATCGCCTTGCAGCAGGGTATCTGCCCCTATTATCTGGGCATGGAACTGGCGCGCTGGAGCGACGTCGTCATCGGCGACTACAATTATTATTTCGACCTCAGCGCCATGCTGTACGGCATGACCCTGGCCCACGACTGGAAAGTCAACGTGCTGGTCGACGAAGCGCACAATATGGTGTCGCGCGCGCGCAGCATGTATTCGGCGGAACTGGCGCAGACCGACCTGAAAATGCTGCGCAAGTTCGCGCCCGAGGGCTTGAAAAAGCCGCTGGACCGCCTCTCGCGCCAGTGGACGGCGTTATTAAAAGAGCAGGATGGCGACTACCACGTGCATGCGGCCTTGCCCGACAAGTTCTTTGGCGCGCTGCAAGGCGTGGCCACGGCCATCGGCGACTACATGGCCGAGCACGCTGCCGCGCTGGACGAGGACTTGCAGCGCTTTTATTTTGACGTGCTGCTGATCAACCGCTTGGCGGAGAGTTTCGGCGCGCATTCGCTGTTCGACGTCAGCAAAACGGACACGGGTTCCACCGTCTGCATCCGCAACATCGTCCCGGCGCCGTTCTTGAAAGAACGCTTCGCGGCCAGCCACAGCACGGCCCTGTTTTCCGCCACCCTGAGTCCGTGGAATTACTACAGCGACACGCTGGGCATGCCGGCCGACACGGCCTGGGTCGACGTGGAATCGCCATTCCAGGCGGAACAACTATCCGTGCGCGTGGCCGACAGCATTTCCACGCGCTACCAGCACCGTGCCGCCTCGCTGCTGCCCATCGCCCAACTGATGGCGAAGCAATACGCGGAAACGCCGGGCAACTACCTGGCCTTCTTCAGCAGCTTCGATTACATGGAAAAGACGGCCACCCTGTTTGCCCAGCATTACCCCGACGTGCCCCTGTGGCAGCAGCCGCGCCGCATGGACGATGTTGCCCGCGCGCAATTTCTGGGCCGTTTCGGCCTGGACACGCGCGGCATCGGCTTTGCCGTGCTCGGCGGCGCCTTCGGCGAAGGCATCGACTTGCCCGGCGCGCGCCTGATCGGCGCCTTCATCGCCACCCTCGGTTTGCCGCAGATCAACCCTGTCAACGAACAGATCCGCCAGCGCATGGGCGAGCTCTTCGGTTCCGGCTACGACTACACGTATCTGTATCCGGGCATGCAAAAGGTGGTGCAGGCCGCCGGCAGGGTCATCCGCACACAGTCGGACAAGGGCGTCGTGTATCTGATCGACGACCGTTTTTCACGCCCGGAAATCCGGCAACTCTTGCCCACGTGGTGGGATGTGCAGCTAGCTGGTGAATAGCGCAAATAATTGTTTCAGGTGTTGCCAGCCCGCTTGCGCAGCACACCGTCTTTCCGTTTTCCTGGGGGCTGAGCCGGCGCGGCAAGTGCACTGTCATGGACATCGGCATCAACTTCCTGGCTGCGCAGAAAATTCTGCAGTTCGATACGAACGCCGTTTTGCGCAACGACCGACATCTCCAATGTCATACCCAGCGATTGCAAAAACCGGCGCAAGGTCGAGACATAGGTATCAGTACGCTTTTCCAGCTGGGAAACGGCATGCTGTTGAATCCCGAGTTCCCTCGCAACTTCCGCCTGGGTCTTGCCCACGGCCTTGCGGAAATCCGTCAGCGTGGCAGCATGCGCTATCATTTCCTGCATTTTTTCCTGGGACAGAGCCGCAATTTTTGCCTGACGCTCGGCCGGCAAACTGTGGATCACGTCGTTCAGATTTCTTCCCATAGCAAACTCCTGTTCCTGAAATCATCTCCTGCCTTTGTCCTGCCTTGCTTTCGCCGCAGCCAGGTTTTTGAAGTGTTGCTCGTAGCGCGCATTTGCCTTGAACAACAAATCTCTGTAAAACTTGTTCTCGTCGACACCCTGCTTGGCTGCCGCGACCAGAATGACCGCCTCTCGCCGGGTATCGAAAGCAAAGACCGCACGCCACACCTCTGCCCCGTTATTAGCCTTGAAACGCAGCTCTTGCATGTTCGGGTGTTTAGGATTTTTCAACGTCCCTACATGAGGACGCCCGGCAGCCGGGCCCAGCTTCGACAGCGCATCGGCACTCGCCAGCAATTCATCCTGGACATCTATCGGCAGAGCATCGAATTCCGCATCGAAGTCATCGTGAAACGTGACCGGCCAAGTCTTCGGCGCATTCACCATCACCTCCTGATGATATCATGCGAAGATGATTATGTATCTACATCACAGAAAATGCTAGCCCACCAGTAATCTGAGTTTCTGATACCCCGCCTTGCTCACGGGTATCCTCGTATCGTCGCGCAAGATGGCCACGTGGCTGTCTTTCGTCGCCGCCTCGATGCGGCGGATACCGTCGATATTGAGCAGATACGAGCGGTGCACGCGCAGGAACTTGGCGGGGTCGAGCTGGGTTTCCAGTTCCGATAAGCGTTGGCTTTTCAGGTAGGACTTGCCCTCGGAACGGATACTGATGTAATCGTCCTGCGCTTCGATATAGTCGATCCGGGCGCTGGCGATCACGTGGACCCTGGCGCCGTCGCGTATCAGCACGCGGTCCAGGGGCGCCGCGCGGGTGGCCGCCTCGCGCGCCAGCGTTTGCACAGTTTCGGGCAAGCTGCGGTTGGCGCGGGCATGGGCCAGCGCCTGCTCGAAGCGCTGTTCGCTGAACGGTTTCAACAGATAATCGAGGGCATGGCATTCGAACGCTTTCAAGGCGTACTGGTCGTAGGCCGTGACAAAGATCAACTTTGTCTTCGCGCCGATCAGCTCGGCCACTTCGAAGCCGTCCAGGCGCGGCATCTGGATATCGAGGAACACCAGTTCCGGTTCCAGTTCCGCGATGGCCTTGACGGCGTCGAAGCCGTTGGCGCACTCGGCCACGATGTCGATATCGTCATGGCGCGCCAGGTATTCGCGCAGCACGCTGCGCGCCAGCAATTCATCATCGACGATGGCGACCCGCATTCTTGCCTGCATCATGCTTCCTCCGTGTCGCCGGTCTGCGCCGGCATGGAAATCGTCACTTCGAAATGGCCGTCGCGCCGGCCCCAGTGCACGCTGGCCTCGTGGCCATAGGCGCCGGCCAGGCGCTGGCGCACATTCTCCAGGCCTACGCCATTGCCGCGGGCCGTTCCTTGATCCGCATCAATCGGGTTGCGCACGGCAATCTGCAGCAGGCTGCCCGCGCGCCGGGCCTCGATAGCGATCAGCCCGCCCTCCGTCAAGCCGCAGATACCATGCTTGACGGCATTTTCCACCAGCGGCTGTATCAGCATCGGTGGCAGAAAACACGCCAGCGCGGCGGCGTCGATGGCTTCCGCCACTTGCAGGCGTTCGCCGAAACGCACTTGCTCGATGGCGAGAAAGTGGCGGATCAGCACCAGTTCCTGCTCCACGGTAATGTGCTTGTGCGCTTCCAGGCTCAGGCTCTGGCGAAAGAAGCTGGCCAGCTGCACCGTCATCTGGCGCGCACCCGCCGCATTGATGGACGTCAAGGCGCTGATGGAGTTCAGGCTATTGAACAGAAAATGCGGATCGATTTGCGTGCGCAGCATGCGCAATTGCGCTTCCTGCGCCGTCAGTTGCGCTTCCAGCCCCCGCTGTTCGGCCATCCTGGCGCGCACGAATTCCAGCAACAAATAATGCACGGCGGCAGCCAGGCAATACAGCAGCGCGCCCAGGCCGAAGAACAGGGCCAGCAGCGACTGCGTCAGGTTCACGCCCAGCCAGCGCACATCCGGCAACAGGCTGATGCTGTTCAAGAACTGCAGCAAAGTAGCCCACAGCAAGCCCGCGAACAGGGCCGCCACGCCCATCACGCCGGCGATGGCGAGCGGATGGCGGGCGTGCAAGGGGTAGGCGCGGCACAGGTAAAACGCGGAAAAGCCCGAACCGATCGCATACACGAGCGTGGCGGGCACCACCAGCACGATGGCGTTGAGCCACGGTGCGTGGGCCACCCTGGCCAAAATACAAGCCAGGGCCAGGCCCAGCGCAATGCACACCAGGAACACCACCACGGCGCCGCGCCGCTTCGACAAGGACCCGGACATGCGCGCCTAGTTGCGGATTTCCAGGCCGCCCATGATGGCGTAACCCGTCACGTACAGACGCTTGGCCTGGTTCGGCGGCACGATGGTCTTTTCCTCGAAGCCGCCGAGGATGGGCGTGCCCTGCAGCACGACGCTCCAGTCGGGCGGAATCTTGATGGTGACGCCGCCGCACAGGGCAAATACGTTGAGCACGGCTTCGCCTTCGATCGATGCCTGGCGCAAGTCGATTTCGCAGCCGGCCATGATGACATTGATATCGCCGCCCCTGAAGCGCTGCGACGACACGCGCCGCACGTAGCCGCCCAGGATGGCCGTCACTTCGATGATGCTGTCGTCGTCCGCCTGGCCGCCCGTGCCGGGCGCTGCCGATACTGCTTCCTTGTCGAGGGAAACGGCGCCATTCCTGGGCTGGCCGAATGCGTCGGGCGCAGCGGTGCCGTCGGGTGGCGCGGCAAAATGCCGGCGGCGCTGGCGCTGCTGCGCGCCAGGCAAGGATTTCGACACCACGGCCACGCCGGCGGCGATGATGAGCAGCGGCCACAGCATGCTCCAATTGATATAGAACAAGCCCATGGCTTTCAGGGTCCAGCTCAAGCCCAGCAAGACCATCACGCCGCCGAGAATGTAGCCGGAGCGGGTATGGCTTTGCGAAATTTTCAGCAAGCCGAAAATGATGAGGATGGTGGGCCAGAAGCGGAAGGTATAGCGCACGCTGATGAAACCGAGGTTATCGAGCAGGAACAGCAGCCCCAGACCGATGACGATGACGCCCAGCACGATCTGCGATGGCGAGTGCAGCGGCGGTTTATTTTTCATGCTCGGACTCCCGGTAGGCAATAAAATGTTTGTTCAACAGCGGTTCCAGCACGAGGCCCACGCCCCAGGCGATCAGCAAGGCTGGCCAGCTATTGTAGAAATTCAAGTTCCACAGTTCTTCATACGACACATACCACCAGGCGGCAAAGAAGATCAGCCACAGGCCGCTCAGTACCTGCTTGGCGGACACGGGCGTGAGCAGCTTGTTGAGGCCGAAGACGGCCAGTATGAGCGGCCAATAATGCCATAGTGCATAGTAATCGTGGAGATAGATCACATCGAGCCGGTCCAGCAGGATGACGGCGCCGATGGCGATCAGCAGCACGCCCCACAGCAGCTGGGTACGGCGGCAATAAGCTGGTTCAGGTTTCACGGTCACCCCTTGAAGTTGGTTGATCGTAAAGATACGCGGATTTGGGCCGCGCGCAAACGGCGCTTCGGCGAATGGCGGACAGGTGGCGGTGAATGGCGCGGCGGAGGAAACGACAGGCAAAAAAAAGACCGGCTAGCGCCGGCCTTGAAGGGGTTCGCAGTTCACACCGCGACCTGGAGTTGCAGTGCACAGCCGCCTGGCGCAAGCGCGCCAGCGGCGGAAATCTGGTGCCGATCCTTGAGGCGACCGGCTGACCTGCTGGAAGATCGAACATGCCGCCAACTTCACGGCAGTGCGTCTCAACCAAGCAAAGCCATCATACTCCCGATCAGGCAAAAGCACCGTTCGCTAGCGCACACAGATGCGGTTTTGCTGAGGTGCATCAAGCAGCCGTGGCGTGCGGCGGCTGCAGCATGTCGTGCTTGATCCATGCCAGCACGGACGGTCCCTGCGGCTGCCAGCCCAGCAACTTGCGCGACCGTTCGCCGCGCACGCGGCTGTTGGAACCGAGGCCATACGACGCCATCTCGTAGCCCCATTCGGCAATCGCCTCGGGCAGCGGCCAGTCCTGTGCAGGCCCCAGGTCAAGCGCCTGGGCGATGGCGGCCGTCATGTCGCGGAAAGCCGCCTCGCCCGACTCGACAAAGTAAAAGGTGCCGGCGGGCGACTTTTCCAGCGCCAGCAAATACAGGCTGACGACATCGTCGATATGCACGTTCGACCAGATATTGCGGCCCGGACCCACGTGGCGCACGATACCGCTCTTGCGCGCCTGTTTCAATAAGCGGGGCAATTGCACGCTGTCGCGCGGCAAGGCGCCATGGCCATAGATCAAGGTGTTGCACAGCACGCTGGCGCGCACGCCTTGCGCGGCGCTGGCCAGGATCAAATCATCGATGGCGACCCGGGCCGCCTTGTCGGCCGTGGGCGCCGGCAGCTTGTCTTCGACATAAATCTGTTCCGTGCCCTCGCCGCCCGAAGCGTCGCCCACGATGGACGAGCCGCTGGTATGCAGAAACACTTTGTTGCTGCCGGCCAGCGCTTCAATGATGGCTTCGACGGCGCCCCGGTGGTCGCTGCTGGCCGCATTGATGACGGCATCGGCCGCCTTCGCCTGCTCGATGATCAGCTCGCGGTCGTTCAAGGTGCCGACGATGCCTTGCACGCCGATGGTAGCCAGCTCGGCCACCTGCTCCGGCTTGCGCACGAGGCCCGTCACCTGGTGGCCGGCGCGCACGAGGCCCGCCGCGATGGAACTGCCGATGAAACCTGCTGCGCCCGTTAAAAACACTTTCATAGTTGCTCCTGTCTGGTTAGATTGCTGTCAATCACACCAGCCCAGTATGCCCGCTTTCGTCTTTCGCAAAAAGCGGCCGCACGGCAAAAGATCTATGACTTGGACGCAACAATCTTCAGCTGCAGGGCGGCGATGTAGCGGCTGCGCCAGGCGGGGTCTTGCGGCGTGAGCAAGGTGAGCCTGTCGCGCGCGCGCGTGGCGGCCACATAGAAACGGTTCTCTTCTTCCAGCGGGTCGGTCTTGCTGCGCGGGAACTCATCGACGGCCAGGTAAGGCAAGATCACGTGGTTGTATTCGAGCCCCTTGATCTGGTCGATGCAGGCGATGACGAGTTTGGCCTTGCCGGTCGACACCGTCACGGCGTCTTCCATCTCGCCCAGCCAGCCGGCAAAGCCGCCCAGCGCCACGCCCGCTTCGCGGCACACGTCGATAAAACCGTGCAGGGACCGGGCCACGACCCGCGCCTGGGCCGGGTCGACATAGATGCGGCGCGCCGTCTGTTCCAGCTGCATCAGGCCAAAGATGTGCTGCAGCGCATCACCCGCCAAGGCGTCCGGGGGCAGCGCGCGCAGGTAATCGACGGCGGCCAGGGTCAGCGCCGCCTTGTCCTGGTTCTGCGACTTGGCCAGCTGGTTCGTCAAGAAGCCTTCCAGCAGATCCGGGTAATTGGCCACGTCGGCCTTGGCTTGCTGCAATTCCGCGCGTGTAAAAGGGATTTCCGCGAAGGCCACCAGGGCTTCGAGGATCTCGCCGCGGCGCGGGCCGCTCTTGATCGCGTGCAAATCCTTGCGGGCGATGGCGACCATGCCGCGCAGCATCAGTACTTCCAGGCTCAGCAGATAACTGTTCATATCCACCAGGCCATACGCGATGCCGCTCTGGAACAGCGCCGTTTCCACGCGGATGGCCTGGTCGCGGTCGCGCAGCAAGATGGCCGTCGTGCCCGCATGCGCGTGTTCGAGCGCGGCGATCAGCTGCGCGCTGCACGCTTGCGGCTGCGCATGGTCGTACTCGAGCAGTTCGATGTGGGTGGCGCGCGACAGGGCCGACACGCTGGCCTTGTTTTTCAGCACGCCCACGGCCTGCGCCAGCTGCGGGCCGTAGCGGTAGGACGCCGTCAGCGGCAGGCGCTGCAAGGCGGGAAATTCCTGCTCGAAACGCTGACGCAGGAAGCGGTGGTCGGCACCCGACCACGTGTAGATCACTTGATCCTTGTCGCCGGCGCCGCAGAAAAACGCATTTCCACGGCGTATCAGCATGGTCAGCAGGCGGAACGACGCTTCGTTCAAGTCGTGCAATTCATCGGCCACGATGATCTGGAAGGCCGGCAATTGCTGGCGCAGCGGTTCGTCGCCGTCGAGCATGCGCACGAGGTCGTAGGTGGCGTCGAACGGAGCGCGGAACTGGATATCGCCCGTGTCGGCGCCGCGCAAGCCTTCGTATTCGCGCAGCCACAGATAATGCGTGCGCGACATGCCCAGCAGCTCCAGGTTGTCGTCGAGGGAATTGCTCTCGAAGTCGGGATTTTGGAAATCCAGGCGGGCCTTGGTGCGCAACTGCAGTTTCAGGAATTCGGCGATGGCGCCGTTGGTCGTATTGATTTCCAGCGGGTAGCGGTGAGCGTATTTCTCGGACACCACTTCCAGCGCTTCCCAGGCAATCGGGCGCAGCTCTTCATCGCTGCGCATGGATGCCACTTGCATATTTTCCAGCTGCAACAGCACCTTGGCGGCAAAGGCGTCGAAGGTGTCGATGGTCAGGCGCTTGACGACGCCCAGCGGCACGCCCACTTCCAGCAGGCGCTGGCGCAGGGCCACGCGCGCCGCCTCGGTGAACACGAGGGCCAGCATGCGCTCGGGCGCGCGGCCCCGGTGCAGCGCCTCGGCCAGGCGCAGGGCCAGGGTCGTCGTCTTGGCCGCGCCGGCATTGGCGTCGATCAAGACCACTTTCTTTTGCGCCGTCTGGATGGCGACCTGCTCCGGCGTGGGCGTGATGCGTTTGGGAATGAACTGCGGGGCGTTATCTGTACTCAAGGGTATCCTGAAATGATGTCTGTTTTCGGCGCGCTACCAGGCGCAGGTGCGCAGGCCGGCAAAGATGTCGCCCCGTTCGGGCGCGTGGAAGGCGCGCATGCGGGGCGAATGCAGGCGCGGCGGCGTGGCGAAGGCGGCGCCGCGCAGCACCTGGTGCTGCATGAAATACGGCGCAGAATATTCGCGCCAGGCATCCACCGCAAAGCCCGGATACGGCTCGAACGGCGTCGCCGTCCACTCCCATACCTGGCCCCAGTGAAAGCGCGGGTGGCCGGACAGCGCAGCATACTCCCATTCCGCCTCGGTCGCCAGGCGGCGGCCCGCCCAGGCGCAGTACGCCTGCGCTTCATACAGATTGATGTGGCGCACGGCTTCATTCGGCGGCAAGGTCGTGCGCCGGCCGAAACGCATGGTGCGCCACTGCGTCGCTTCGCGCAGCCAATATAAAGGCGATGAGCGCTCCTGCCGCATCAGCCAGGCGCTGCCGGCCGCGCTCCAGAACTGGCGGTTCTGGTAGCCGCCATCGGCGACGAAGTCGGCAAACTGCGCGTTGGAGACGGCGCAAGCATCGATGGAAAACGGCGCCACGTAGCAGCTATGAGGCGGCGATTCATTGTCGAAGGCAAACCCGTCCCCGCGCGGCGAGCCCAGTGCGATGGTGCCGCCAGGAAAAGCGATCTCCCCCGCGCCTGGCGGCAAGGCCGGGCTGACAGCGAGCGATTCCGGCGCTTCCAGGCCCAGCCATTGCAAGCCGGCCAGCATTTCCTCGCCACACAGGTCTTCATGCGCCAGGGCCAGACGGTACGGCGCCAGGGCGCTGTCAACATTGGCTTCGCGCGAGAGCTTATCGAGCACGCGGTCAAGTACTTCGCGGCAATACGTTTTGACGGCGCCGGGACTGGGCAGTTCCAGCTTCCAGCGCGCGCGGTGCTCCACCATGTTGGCGTCGAACAAGTCGTCGCCGCGCGTCAGCAGGGAGTTATAGATGGCGTCGGCCGGGTGGCTCGATGCCGCTTCGCGCAGGATGTACCACTCGGCAAACCAGGCGATCTGCGCCAGTTGCCACAAGGGCGGCGTGAGGCGCGGATGACGGGGCAGGCCCGCCACCACGTCCAGGCCGGCACTGACATAACAGTCGAACAGGGAAAGGGTATCCTGGCGCGCGGCTTGCAGCGACTGGGCCAGTTGCTGCGCGCCGGCATGGCGAAAAGAGGCGTTGATTAAAGTCATGGCCTGATTGTAACGACTTATGCCAAGCTTGCACCAGTCGCCGGGGAAACAGGGAGCGGCCTCCCCCGCTTACTTGACGAGCAATTCGCCCTGCAGCGGCGTGACGACGGACTTGGGCATGCTGACGATAAAGCTGCTGCCCTTGTCGGCCACGGACTGGATCGCCAACGTCCCGCCGTGGCGCAGCAGCACGTGCTTGACGATGGCCAGGCCCAGGCCCGTGCCCTGGGTTTCGCGCGAACGGCTCTTGTCGACGCGGTAAAAACGTTCCGTCAGGCGCGAAATATGCTCCTGGCTGATGCCGATGCCCGTATCTTGCGCGATAAATTGCGGTCCGGCCGGGCCATCCTGCCAGCGCAAGGTGATGGTGCCGCCGGCCGGGGTGTAGCGCACGGCATTCGAGGCCAGGTTGCCGAACGCGCTATACAGCTCGTCGTAGCTGCCCAGCACGTCGGGGCCGTTGCATTCCATGGTCACTTCATGCTTGCCTGCCGACAAGCCCTTGGCGTCACGCAAGACCTGCTGCATGAGCTTTTTGACATCCACGGGCTCGGGACGCAGCGGATAATCGACCGATTCCAGGCGTGACAGGGTCAGCATGTCCTCGATCAGATGCTGCATGCGGTGGCCCTGCTCCGTCATCAGCTTGAGGTGGGCGGCGCGCGTGGCGGCGTCCAGGTCCAGTTCGGCGGAAGCGATTTCCAGGAAGCCCACGATGACCGTCAGCGGCGTGCGCAGTTCGTGCGAGGCATTGGCGATGAAGTCGCGGCGCATCATTTCGATGCGTTCCGTCTCCGTCACATCGTGCGTGACGAGAATCTGGCGGCGGTTTTCAAACGGAATGATTTGCACGATCAGCTTGCGGTTGCGGAAGGTGATCGTCAGCGGCTGGTCGTAGCGGCCCAGGATGATGTAATCCATGAACTCGGGGCTGCGGATCAGGTTGGTCACGCGCATGCCCTTGTCGCGCTCGTGCGTGAGGCCCAGGTGTTTCTCGGCGGCAGGATTACACCATTCGAGGAAGAGCACGTCGTCCATGATGACGACGCCGTCCGGCAACAGGTGCATGGCCTGGCGGAAACGCGCCAGCCATTCCGTCAGCTCGGCCTGGTTTTTCTCGTCGTCGCGGCGCATGCGGTACAAACGCGCAAAGATGCTGGTCCAGGCGCCCCAGCCGTCGGGCAGCCTGGCGCTTTGCGGATTATCCAGCCAATTGCTCAGCTGGAACAGATACGACAGCTGCACGAACACCATCATGGCCATCAGCACGAAGGCGATGCCCAGCGCATACGTGGCGCCGAACAGATACCAGACGACGGCCACGCCCAGCAGCGCCAGCACCATGCGCAAGGCGGCCGGTACCCAGAACAGCAATTTCGGATTCATAGAGGCAAGCTTTACTTTTCAGACAACATGTAGCCGACGCTGCGCACCGTCTTGATCAGGCTTTCCGCCTCTTTCAAGGCTTTGCGCAAGCGCAATACGTGGACATCGACCGTGCGTTCCTCGATCACCACATGGTCGCCCCACACCTTGTCGAGCAGCTGGCTGCGCGAAAACACGCGTTCCGGATGGGCCAGCAGGAATTTCAGCAGCTTGTATTCGGCATGGCCGATATCGATCTTCTGTTCATCCATCATGACGGTGCAGCTGACGGGGTCCAGGGCCACGTTGCCGGCGCGCATGGGCGCCTGCGCATGTTCCGGACTCTTGCGTCGCAGCAAGGCTTTGGCACGCGCCAGCAGCTCGCGCGGCGAGAACGGCTTGGTGACGTAATCGTCGGCCCCGC
Organism: Janthinobacterium sp. GW460-12-1-14-LB5; assembly: GCF_059423585.1. Taxonomy (NCBI): domain Bacteria; kingdom Pseudomonadati; phylum Pseudomonadota; class Betaproteobacteria; order Burkholderiales; family Oxalobacteraceae; genus Janthinobacterium; species Janthinobacterium sp. GW460-12-1-14-LB5. The sequence goes on from NZ_JBWKYD010000019.1 coordinate 85,797, forward strand.
TGTTCAGGCCGGCCAGCTTGTCTTCTTCCATGCTCTTGGCGGTGAGCATGATGACGGGGATGGCGGCGAAATTGCGGTCGGCGCGGATGCGCGAGAGCAGGCGCAAGCCCGTCTGGTCCGGCAACATCCAGTCCAGCAGGATCAGATGCGGCGTGCGGTGCTGGATGAATTCCCAGGCATCGGCGACGTTTTGTACGGAACAGCAATTCCAGCCGGATTCGCGCAGCGAATAGGTCACCAGTTCAACGATGGCCGGCTCATCTTCAACAATCAATACCGTGGTTTTATCAGATGCCATAAAGCTTACTCAGGGAGCTCCTCGGAAATGGCGGGAGCAGCCACCTTGGTGTGGCGGATGTCCTTGCCTTCAACCACGTAAATCACGTATTCGGCGATGTTTTTCGCATGGTCGCCGATCCGTTCGATGGCCTTGGCCACCCACAGGGTATCGAGCGCCGCCGAAATCGTGCGCGGGTCTTCCATCATAAAGGTAATCAAGTTGCGCATGATAGACCGAAACTCATGGTCGATGATGGCATCTTGTGCAATTAATTGTAAGGCCAGCTTGCCATCGTTGCGGGCGAAGGCGTCGAGCGCGTCGTGCAGCATGTCGGTGGCCGTGTTGGCGATGCCGCGCACCATCTCGTAATGGTTGACGACGCCGTTACCGCGCTTGTGCAGGTTCTTCGCCACGCGGGCGATTTTCGTCGCCTCGTCGCCTACGCGTTCGAGGTCGGTAATCACCTTGATGGTGGCCATGATGGTGCGCAAATCGTTGGCGGCCGGCTGGCGGCGCACGATCAGATGGCTGCAGGCGTCGTCGAGCGACACTTCCAGCTGGTTGACGACGTCGTCTTCGCGCATCACGCGGTCGGCACGCTCGGCATTGCCGATGCGAAAGCACGTCATCGCGTCGAGGAACTGGGTTTCAACGATGCCGCCCATCAGGAGCACTTTCGAGCGGATCGCTTCGAGTTCGTTATCGTATTGCTTGGATGAATGTTCGCCTAACATGCTGTCTCTCCGTATTCAGTTGTCTTGTATATCGTTATTCTGTTCGGATCAGCCGAAGCGGCCCGTGATGTAATCCTGCGTTTCCTTACGGGCCGGATTCATGAAAATCTGGTCCGTTTCGCCGAATTCCACCAGTTCGCCCAGATACATATACGCCGTGTAGTCGGAGCAGCGCGCCGCCTGCTGCATATTGTGCGTCACGATGGCGATCGTGTAATCCTGTTTCAGTTCGCTGATCAGCTCTTCCACCTTCGACGTCGAGATCGGGTCCAGCGCCGAGGTCGGCTCATCGAGCAGCAAGACGTCCGGCTTCACGGCCACGCCGCGCGCGATGCACAGGCGCTGCTGCTGGCCGCCCGACAGCGACAGGCCGCTCTTGGTCAGCTTGTCCTTGACTTCGCCCCACAGCGCCGCCTTTTTCAGGGCCCACTCGACGCGCTCATCCATCTCGCCCTTCGACAGGTCTTCATACAGGCGCACGCCGAAGGCGATGTTGTCGTAGACGGACATGGGGAACGGCGTCGGCTTCTGGAACACCATGCCGACCTTGGCGCGCAGCATGTTGACGTCCTGGTCGGCGTCGAGCACGTTGCGGCCGCGATACAGGATGGAACCTTCCGCGCGCTGGCCCGGATACAGGTCGTACATGCGGTTCAGGGTGCGCAGCAGGGTTGATTTTCCGCAACCGGACGGGCCGATGAAGGCGGTAACCTTCTTCTCGTGGATGTCCAGGTTGACGTTATGCAAGCTTTGCGTTTTGCCGTAAAAAAAGTTCAGGCCCGAAATCTCGATGGTTTTTTTCTTTGGTGCCAGGTCTTGGGCTGGATTCATTTGCGTATTCATATGGGTTCGCTTCGCTCGGTATCTGTTTAATGTGGGACTTTTTGGCTGAACACGGTACGCGACAGGATATTCAAGGCCAGCACGCTGAAGGTGATCAGCAGTGCGCCGCCCCAGGCCAGCGAGCGCCAGTTGTCGTACGGGCTCATCGCAAACGATGCGATGACGGACGGCAAGTTGGCCATCGGCGCATTCATGTTGAAGCTTTGGAACTGGTTATTCAGGGCCGTGAACAGCAGCGGTGCCGTTTCGCCGGCGATGCGGGCCAGGGCCAGCAATACGCCGGTGATGACGCCCGCCTTGACGGCGCGCAAGCGCACGAGTGTCGCCACCTTCCAGCGCGGCGCACCGAGGGCAAATGCGGCTTCCAGCAGGCTGTTCGGCACCAGGCGCAGCATATTGTCCGTTGTGCGCACCACCACGGGCACGGCGATCAGCGACAGGGCGATGGCGCCCGCATAACCGGAGAAATGTTTGACGTGCGCCACGTACAGCGCATACACGAACAGGCCGATGACGATGGATGGGGCCGACAGCATGATGTCGGTCACGAAGCGCGTCACTTGCGCCAGCTTGTTTTCTTCGCCGTATTCGGCCAGGTAGATGCCCGCCAGAATGCCGATCGGCGTGCTGACGACCGTCGCCAGGCCCACCATCAGGGCGCTGCCGACGATGGCATTGATCAGGCCGCCGCCTTCGCTGCCGGGGGCCGGCGTCGTTTGCGTGAACAGGTCGACGGACAAGGCGCCGAAACCCTTGATCACCAGGGTGAACAGGATCCACACGAGCACGGCCAGGCCCAGGGCCATGGCCGCCACCGACAGGGCGATGCCGATGCGGTGCATCAGCAGGCGCTTGCGGTAGACGGGGTTCATGGCCGGCTTGGCCGGAGCGTCGTGGGTACTAACTTGGCTGAGCTGGCTCATTTCGTGCCTTCCTTGCGGGACATGCCAGCCAGCATCAGCTTGGCGGCGGATAAGACGATAAAGGTGATGACAAACAGGATCAGGGCCAGCGAGAACAGCGACGCCACGTGCAGTTCGGATTGCGCTTCGCCGAATTCGTTCGCCAGCAGCGAGGTGATGCTGTTACCGGCGGCAAACAGCGACCACGACAGTTTGTTCGCGTTGCCGATGACGAAGGTCACGGCCATGGTCTCGCCCAGTGCGCGGCCCAGGCCCAGCATGACGCCGCCGACGACGCCGGTCTTGGTGTACGGCAAGACAATCTTGCGCACCACTTCCCAGCGCGTGCAGCCGAGGCCGTATGCGGATTCCTTCAGCACGGCAGGGACGATTTCGAACACGTCGCGCATCACGGAAGCGATGAAGGGGATGATCATGATGGCCAGCACCAGGCCGGCCGTCAGCAAGCCGATGCCCATCATGGGGCCGCTGAACAGCTGGCCGATGACGGGCACGTTGCCCAGCGTGGCTTTCAGGATAGGCTGGACGTGGTCGGCAAACAGGGGGGCAAACACGAACAGGCCCCAGATGCCGTAGATGATCGATGGCACGCCAGCCAGCAGCTCGACAGCCGTGCCCAGCGGGCGGCGCAGCCAGGCCGGGCAGATTTCCGTGAGGAACAGGGCGATGCCGAAGCTGACGGGAAAGGCGATCAGCAAGGCGATGACGGAGGTCACCAGGGTGCCGATGATGGGAATCAGGGCGCCGTACTGGTCATTGACGGGGTCCCACTCGGCCGAGACGATGAAATGCAGGCCGAAGGTCTTGAAGGCCGGTATCGATTCCATGATCAGCGAAATGATGATGCCGACCAGGACGATCAGCACCGACAGGGCGAACAGCATCGTCACCTTGTGGAACATGAAATCCTGGATGCGCTGCTTGCGCATGGTGGAAAGCATTTGCGCGTGACTGATGGAATCGGTCATGGTGCCGCCTGGCATGGGGATCGTGGAGGAGGTAGATTGTGCGCTCATAATGTGCCATGTGGGTGGTACTGCAGGTACTGCTATTTTTATTTTGCTCTTTTAGCCGGGAACGCCTGCAAGGGCTTGCGGGCGGTCCTGGCTAACTCCCTGCCCCGCCGTGCTGCTGGCGGGGGCAAGGATGGATATTGCTGTATTCAGACTATCGGATTAGTAAATTGCTTTGCCCGATGCATCTTTCAAATTGGCTTTCCACGATTCCTGCACCAGTTTCACGACCGATGCCGGCATCGGCACGTAGTCCAGTTCGACGGCAGCAGGGCCGCCGTTCTTGTAGGCCCAGTCGAAGAATTTCAGGACTTCTTTTGCCTTGGCTGCGTCAGCCTGGACTTTGTGCATCAGGATGAACGACACGCCCGTGATCGGCCAGCTGTTCTTGCCAGCCTGGTCGGTCAGGACCACGCCGAAGCCTGGGGTTTGCGTCCAGGGTGCCGAAGCGGCGGCTGCCTTGAAGTTTTCGTCGTCAGGCTGCAGGAAGTTGCCGTCCTTGTTTTGCAGCTGGGTGTGCGACATCTTGTTTTTCTTGGCGTAAGCCCACTCGACGTAGCCGATCGAACCCTTGATACGCTGTACGTTGGCGGCGACGCCTTCGTTACCCTTGCCGCCCACGCCGACAGCCCATTTCACGGCCGAGCCAGCGCCGATTTTCGATTTGAATTCCGGGTTGGTTTTCGACAGGAAGTCGGTGAACAGGAAGGACGTGCCCGAACCGTCGGCGCGGTGCACCACGGTGATTTCCGTGTCCGGCAGCTTGACGCCACTGTTCAGTGCGGCGATCTCGGGAGCGCTCCACTTGGTGATCTTGCCCAGGTAGATGTCGCCAACGACCTTGCCCGTCATTTTCAGCTGGCCTGGGGTCACGCCGTCCAGGTTGACGATGGTGACCACGCCGCCCATGATGGCCGGGAACTGCATCAGGCCCGCTTCTTCCAGCTCTTCCGCCTTCAAAGGCATGTCCGAAGCGCCGAATTCAACAGTCTTGGCCTTGATTTGCTTGATGCCGGCGCCGGAACCGACGGACTGGTAGTTCAGGCCGTTGCCCGTGTTGGCTTTGTACGTCTCAGCCCATTTGGCGTAGATCGGGTACGGGAAGGTTGCACCAGCACCTGTCATATCTGCCGCCATGACGGAAGCGGAAGAAAATGCCATCGCTGCCGAAGCACCCACGACGATAAATTTGAACATTTGCTTCATTTGCATATCAAGTCCTCAGGGTTGTTAGGGCTCAAAGTCCCGGTTGAATGCTGCGCAGTCTAGCAAGCGAATATGACAGCTTTATGACATGGGTAAAAAATCCTGAAATAATTGGCTACGCCCCGGGAATCGCCCTTTTTGGCGCGAAAAATGACAGGACGGGCGACGCTTTATGACAGCTTATGTCACGCTTACGTCATATTTCATGATTACACTCACAACGCGTCATACATGATGAAATACGGCTAGAATTAACTATCTGCAAAGACAAAAGAATATGAAACCTGAACTGCACACGGAAGTGACCAAATCGGGCATCCTGCTTGACCGCGAGCTGTCGCAACTGACTTTCAACCGGCGCGTGATGGCCCAGGCGGAAGACCCGAACATTCCGCTGCTCGAGCGCCTGCGCTACCTGTGCATCGTCAGCAGTAACATGGATGAGTTCTTCGAGGTGCGCGTGGCCAGCCTGCTGGCGGCCGGCAGCATCGGCGGTTCGCTGGCCGGCCACCCTGCCCTGGCGGCCAACCTGGAGCGCATCGGCAAGGAATGCCATGCACTGGTGGAACGCCAGTACGAGATATTAAATAGCGAAGTCTTGCCGGCCCTGCGTGAAGCGGGCGTGCATTTGCTGCGCGACAGCGACCGCAACGAGGCGCAGCGCGCCTGGGTCAAGCAGTATTTCGACCGCGAAGTGCGCCCACTGCTGACCCCGATCGGCCTCGACCCGGCCCATCCGTTCCCACAGGTAGTCAACAAGAGTCTCAATTTCATCGTTTCGCTGAGCGGCAAGGATGCGTTCGGCCGCGGCACGGCCATCGCCATCGTCAAGGCGCCCCGCGTCTTGCCGCGTGTCATCAAGTTGCCGGACGACATATCGGGCGACGGCGTGTCCTTCTGTTTATTGTCGTCCGTGATCCATGCGCATATCTCGGACCTGTTCGCCGGACGCGAGGTGATTGCCTATTCGCAATTCCGCGTCACGCGCGACAGCGACCTGTGGGTCGATGAAGACGAAGTCAAGAATCTGCGCCAGGCGTTAAAAGGCGAACTCGTGGGGCGCCAGTTCGGCACCTCCGTGCGCCTGGAAGTGGCGCGCAATTGCCCACCAGAATTGTCGCAATTCCTGCTCGACCAGTTTAATCTGGATCAAAGCCGGCTCTACCGCGTCAACGGCCCCGTCAACCTGGTGCGCCTGTCGGAGATGATCGACCACGTCAAGCAGCCCGAGCTGCGCTTCCCGCCGTTCTTCCCCGGCCTGGCCCATAAAGCCATCGGCAACGACATCTTTGCCGCGCTGACCAAGCACGACATCCTGCTGCACCACCCGTATCAATCGTTCCAGACGGTCATCGACTTCATCCGCAGCGCCGCCTACGATCCGTCCGTCGTGGCCATCAAGCAGACGATCTACCGCACCGGCATGAACTCCGACCTGATGGAATCCTTGATCACGGCGGCGAAGATGGGCAAGGAAGTGACGGTCATCGTGGAATTGATGGCGCGTTTCGACGAAGAAGCCAATATCAACTGGGCCGACAAGCTGGAACAGGCGGGCGCGCAAGTCGTGTACGGCGTGGTGGGGCTGAAAACCCATGCCAAGGTGGCGCTCGTCATCCGCCGCGAAGAAGGCGCGCTGCGCTTCTACGCCCACTTGGGCACCGGCAACTACCACCCCACGACCACCAAGCTGTACACGGATTTCGGCTTGCTGACGGCCAACCAGGACCTGGCCGTGGAAGTCAATGAGGTGTTCATTCATCTCACCAGCCTGACCAAGCCGCACAACCTGAACCATTTGTGGCTGGCGCCGTTCGGCCTGCAAAGCGAGATCATCAAGGCGATCCGCAACGAGGCGAAGATCGCCCGTTCCGGCCGGCGCGGACGCATCATCGTGAAAGTCAATGCGCTGGTCGATGAATCCGTGATCCGCGCCCTGTATGCGGCCTCGACCGATGGCGTGAAGATCGACCTGATCGTGCGCGGCGCCTGCACCCTGAAGCCGGGCGTGCCTGGCCTGTCGGAAAACATCAAGGTGCGCTCCGTGATCGGGCGTTTCCTCGAACACAGCCGTATTTACTACTTCCGCAATGATCTGGCGCACGATGTCTACCTGGCCAGCGCCGACTGGATGAGCCGCAACCTTTTCCGCAGGGTGGAAGTGGCCTTCCCCGTGCTGGACCGGGCGCTGAAGCGGCGCGTGATCGCCGAGGGCCTGAATCCGTATTTGAAGGATAATACGAATGCATGGGAACTGGAGCCGACGGGCCATTACGCGCGCCGCAAGCCGCGCGGCAAGCAAATGCCGTTCAGCGCCCAGCAATACCTGATGCACACACTGGGCACGCCGGGCGCGGAGGTCGGCGAATAGGCAATTCTACACAGAGGAGTACAACATGGATCTCATCTTGTGGCGGCACGCAGAAGCGGAGCCGGGCGTCCCCGACCTGGAACGCGCCCTGACCGTCAAAGGGCAGAAACAGGCGCGCCGCATGGGCGAATGGCTGGCCTCGCAACTACCGGAAAATTGCCGTATCCTCGTCAGCCCCGCCCTGCGCACCCTGCAAACGGCCGAAGCGCTGGGCCGCAAGTTCAAGCTGATGCCGGAACTGGCACCGGGCGCCGAGGCGGAAGACATCCTCAAGGCGGCGAACTGGCCCGGAGGCAAGGAAAGCGTGCTCATCGTCGGCCACCAGCCCACCCTGGGCCAGGCGGCCGCCCTGCTGCTGACGGGTGAAGAGCAGGAATGGGAAATGCGCAAGGCCAGCGCGTGGTGGTTTTCGCAGCGCGAACCGGGCGACCCCATCAGCGTCTATTTGAAGGCCGTGATGGCGCATGACCTAGTGGTGAAATAAGGGAGCTGAAGCAGAAAATGCGCAAAAAGTGCGCTGGGACAAATGCTAGTAAGAATTACAACTCGGCAGCCTTGCAAAGCGCTGCCGATCTGCTAGAGTTTAATTGCATCAACTACGTGTTGGAGCGCTGCTCTGGCACATTGAGCAACCCAGCGGACAGCCGTCCAACGGCGGCTGAAAGACCATGTTAACCTTCCTCGTTTTTCTCTTCATCGCCATCTTCGCCGCCATCATCGGCTTCGTCGCCTTTGAACTGATCGAAGAAATGCGCGGCAGTCATCACAAGCTGATGGACCGCTACCACGAGTAGTGTTCACCTCGGCAATATCGCATGGCGCCAGCGACGGCCTACAGGCCCGTCCCTCGCGCCATCCTTGTTTTTACGCTCCCGTCTTACGCTCCCGTATTACACTCCCGTCTTGAACTTCGTATAAATGCGCGTCATCAGGCGGCGGATATCGGCCGTGGTCGCTTCTGGCGCGGCCATGCGCTGCTTGTCGGCGTCGGACAGGAAGATGGCCTTGTTTTCACCGATGTCCTTGCGCACATATTTGATGCTGGCCGGATTCGGATTCGCATAGAACACCTTGTTGCTCAGGCTGGCATGCACTTGCGGACGCAAAATGTAATTGATGAACAGGTGCGCATTGTTCGGGTGCGGCGCGTCGGCGGGAATGGCCATGGTGTCGAACATCAGGGCGGCCGTCTTCGGCACCAGCACCTGAATCACATTGCCATTCTTCGCGTCGATGGCGCGCTGGCGCGCGATATTGATGTCGCCCGACCAGCCCAGCGCCACGCAGACGGAGCCGTTGGCCATGTCGTTGATGTAGCCTGACGAGCTGAACAGGGTCACGTAGGGGCGGATCGCCTGCAGCACCTTGCCCGCTTCCTGGTAATCGGCAGCCGTTTTCGAGTACGCGGGCTTGCCCAGGTATTGCAGGGCGGCCGGCAGCACTTCCGACGGCGAGTCGAGGAAGGACACGCCGCACGATTTCAGCTTCGCCGCGTATTTCGGGTCGAAGATCAAATCCCAGGCGTTGTCGGGCATGGGCATGCCGCCCAGCGCGGCCTTGACCTTGTTGACGTTGATGCCCACCGTCGTGTAGCCCCACAGCCAGTCGACCAGGTAATCGTTGTTCGGGTCGATCTTCGACAATTTCGCCTGCAGGTTCGGGTCCAGGTTGCCCAGGTTCGTCAGCTTGCTCTTGTCGAGCTTGCGCAACAGGCCCGCATCGATCTGCAGGCGCGCCCACTGGGCCGTCGGCACGACGATGTCGTAGCCGGACTTGCCCGCCACCAGTTTCGCGTTGAGGATTTCGTTATTGTCGAAAACATCGTAGCGCACCTTGATGCCCGTTTCCTTCTCAAAATTCTTGATCGTATCGTCGCCGATATAGTCCGACCAGTTATAGATGTTCAGGACCTTCTCTTCCTGGGCCTGAGCTTGGGCCGACAATGCCAGCATGGCCGCCGCCAAGGCCAGTCCCACTCCAATGCGCCGCCCTGCTTGCCATGTGTTTGCCATCGTACCGCCTCCGAAAATTAGTCAGAAAATAGTGACGATGATAGCAAGAAGGGCGGCATCAGGTCTAGCCTGATACCGCCCTGCTTATTACTGCTAAATCAACCCCCACCGCAAACACCGGGGTGGGACCCTGAGGGTCCCACCCCAGCCTTTCGCCTTTGGGGTAAATTACACCTTGTCCAGCCCCACTTGCGCACCCGTAAACACCAGGTTGCCGTTCTGGGCGTCGATGCGGATCTCGTCTTTCGGGCCGAAGCGGCCTTCGAGGATCAGCTTCGACAGCGGATTTTCGATCTGCTGCTGGATTGCCCGTTTCAACGGACGTGCCCCATATACCGGGTCGTAGCCCGCCTCGGCGATTTGCTGCAGCGCAGCGTCCGTCAGGCTCAGCTGCATGTCCATGCGCGCCAGGCGTTCTTCGAGGATCTTCAGCTGGATCTTCGCGATCGCGCCGATATTCTTCTCGTCGAGGCCGTGGAACACGACGATTTCGTCGATGCGGTTGACGAATTCGGGACGGAAGTGCGAGCGTACCTCGGCCATCACGGCCAGCTTCACGACACCGGGATCATCGCTTTCCATGGCCTGGATCTTGTGCGAACCCAGGTTCGAGGTCATGATGATGACGGTATTCTTGAAGTCCACCGTGCGGCCCTGGCCGTCCGTCATGCGCCCATCGTCGAGCACTTGCAGCAGCACGTTGAAGACGTCGGCATGCGCCTTTTCCACTTCGTCGAGCAGGATCACGCTGTACGGCTTGCGGCGCACGGCTTCCGTCAGGTAGCCGCCCTCGTCGTAACCGACATAGCCTGGCGGCGCGCCGATCAGGCGGGCCACGGAATGTTTCTCCATGAACTCGCTCATGTCGATGCGGATCATCGATTCTTCCGTATCGAACAGGAAGGTCGCCAGCGCCTTGCTCAGCTCGGTCTTGCCGACGCCCGTCGGTCCCAGGAACATGAAGGAACCATATGGACGGTTAGGATCGGAGAGGCCCGCGCGCGAGCGGCGGATGGCGTCTGCCACGGCCGTGATCGCTTCATCCTGGCCCACGACGCGCTCATGCAGCTTCTCTTCGATGTGCAGCAGCTTGTCGCGTTCGCCCTGCATCATGCGCGACACGGGAATGCCCGTCGCGCGCGACACCACTTCGGCGATTTCCTCGGCGCCCACTTCCGTGCGCAGCAGTTTCGGCTGGTCAGGATCGAGTTTCGGGATGCCGCTGTCGGCTTGCTTGAGCTGGGCTTCCAGCTGCGGCAGCTTGCCGTATTGCAATTCCGACACTTTCTGCCAGTTGCTCTCGCGCGTGGCCTGCTCCATCTGCAGCTTGACTTGCTCGATCTCTTCCTTGATGTGCGTGCTGCCCTGCACCACGGCTTTTTCCGCCTTCAGGATTTCCTCGAAGTCATTGTATTCGCGCTGCAGCTTGACGATCTCTTCCTCGATCAGGCCCAGGCGGCGCAGCGATGCTTCGTCTTTTTCCTTCTTGACGGCTTCGCGTTCGATCTTGAGCTGGATCAAACGGCGTTCCAGCTTGTCCATCACTTCCGGCTTGGAATCGATCTCGATCTTGATCTTCGCCGCCGCCTCGTCGATCAGGTCGATCGCCTTGTCGGGCAGGAAGCGGTCCGTGATGTAGCGGTGCGACAATTCCGCTGCGGCGATGATGGCCGCGTCCGTGATTTCCACCTTGTGGTGCAGCGCATATTTATCCTGCAAGCCGCGCAGGATGGCGATCGTCGCTTCCACGGTCGGTTCGTCGACGAGCACTTTCTGGAAGCGGCGTTCCAGCGCGGCATCCTTCTCGATGTACTTGCGGTACTCGTCGAGCGTGGTGGCGCCCACGCAGTGCAGTTCGCCCCGCGCCAGGGCCGGTTTCAGCATATTGCCGGCATCCATCGCGCCGTCGGCCTTGCCCGCGCCCACCATGGTGTGCATCTCGTCGATGAAGACGATGGTTTGCCCTTCATCCATGGCCAGTTCCTTCAGCACGGACTTCAGGCGCTCCTCGAACTCGCCGCGGAACTTGGCACCGGCAACCAGGGCGGCCATGTCCAGCGCCAGCACGCGCTTGCCTTTCAGCGACTCGGGCACTTCGCCGTTGACGATGCGCTGCGCCAGGCCTTCGACGATGGCCGTCTTGCCCACGCCCGGTTCGCCGATCAGCACGGGATTGTTCTTGCTGCGGCGCTGCAGGATCTGGATGGTGCGGCGGATTTCATCGTCGCGGCCGATGACAGGGTCGAGCTTGCCCTTGCGCGCCCGCTCCGTCAGGTCCAGGGTGTATTTTTTCAAGGCTTCGCGCTGGCCTTCGGCCTCTTGCGAATCGACCTTGTTGCCGCCACGCACGGCGTCGATGGCCGCTTCCAGCGCCTTGCGGGTCAGGCCGTTTTCGCGCGCCAGCTTGCCGCAGTCGGACTTGTCGTCCGTCATGGCCAGCAAGACCATTTCGCTGGACACGAACTGGTCGCCCGCCTTTTGCGATTCCTTGTCGGCCAGGTTCAGCAGGGCCACGAATTCGCGGCTGACCTGCACATCGCCGCCCGTGCCCGATACCTTCGGCAGGCGTTCGATCGAGGCGCCCAGGGCCTTCGACAGGCCGCCCACGTTGACGCCGGCCCGCTGCAACAGCGAACGGGCGCCGCCGTCGTCCTGGTTCAACAGGGCAGTCAGCAGGTGGACTGGTTCGATATAGGGATTGTCGTTGCCCACGGCCAAGCTTTGCGCATCGGCCAGGGCTTCCTGTAATTTGGTAGTGAGTTTGTCTTGTCGCATGAAAAGCGCTCCCGGTTAATTAGTTGTTAACCAAATTGGGGTGAGGCAGTACTTTTCAAGCATACACAAAGCAGAAAACTGATGCATTTTGGCAAATGCTACGGTGCGGGGCGCGTTCGCTTCAAATGGCGCTTGCTTTTACGGCCCACTTGTCCAGGGCCGTCTCGTCGCTGTCGCGCGCATCGACCCAGCGCGCCCCTTCGGGCGTGTCTTCCTTCTTCCAGAACGGCGCTTCCGTCTTCAGGTAATCGATGATGAATTCGCAGGCGGCAAATGCCTCGCCCCGGTGAGCGGAAGAGACGGCCACCAGCACGATCTGCTCCTGCGGCAGCAAGGGACCCACGCGGTGGATCACCAGCGCGCCGGACAGGGGCCAGCGACCCCGCGCCTGCTCCACGATGGCTTCGATGGATTTCTCCGTCATGCCCGGATAGTGCTCGAGCTCCATGGCGGCCACGTCCAGCCCTTCATTCATGTCGCGCACCGTGCCGACGAAGCCGACGACGGCGCCTACCTTGGGGTTGCCTGCACGCAATTGTGCGATTTCTTGACTCAAGTCAAAATCAGCGTGCTGGACGCGGACGGATGTACTCATTTGGCGTGGCCTCCGATGCGGCGCAGCAGGGTTTCGATGCGGCTGGCCGTGCGCGCATCGGTAGCGGCGGCAATCGCGCACAGCTGCATCAGCTGCGACACTTGCGTGAGCGGCTTCTGGCCCGATTTGAGCGACGATTGCAGCACTTCCACCTGCATTTTCAGGCGGTCGCGGGCAAATTCTGCGCCGCTGTCGACGCCGGCAACGATTTCCAGGCGCAAGACTTCAGCGAGCAAGCGTTCCTGGTTGGCCTGCAATTGCCGCACGTAGGCGGCAGCACCGTCGCCCAGCGCGGCCTGGGCGGCGGCAAAGCGCTGCTGCAGGCTGCGTTCGTACTGGGCGTCGAGCGGCGGCAAGGCGCTCCAGCGCTCGGACCAGCTGGCCGCGTCGGCGCCGTCGCCGCCGTCCGCCAGTGCGGCTTCCAGCGCCTGCACCAGGCGCAGCTTGTCGCGCAAGGCGTTGGCCTGGGCCGCGCCGGCACGCTCGGCGATGGCGTCCGCCTGCGCTTGCACGCCGGCAACAGCCGCTTGGTAGCGCTGCTCGATCTTCGCTTCGCTGGCGCGCGGCACGGGGCCCGTGGCGTTCCAGGTGGCGCGCGTGTCGCGCAGCAAGTGATTGATGAAGGCGCTGCGGGTCTTGTCGTCGCCCTCGGGCACGACGGCCGTTTCCAGGCTGGCGCACAGGGCTTCGCGCGCATGCAGGTGTTCGCGGCGCTCGTGGTCGGCCGCGTGGGCCGTTTCCTTGCGTCTGGCGAAGATATCGTCGCAGGCGGCGCGGAAACGCTGCCACAGCGCCTGTTCCGCGCGGCGTTCCAGCGGCAGGGCTTTCGCCAGTTCCTGCCATTTATCCTGCAAGGCTTTCAGCATGTCGACCGTGTTGCGCTCCGATGGCTTGAGCAGGCCCACCTCGACGATCAATTGCTCGCGGCGCGCCGTCTCGATCTGGCGCTGCGTATCCAGCGGCTTCGACAGGGCGTCCAGCGCGGCGCCAAATTCCGCATCGAGGCGTTTCTTTTCCTTGCGGTCGATGGTGCCCAGGCGCGTCCACGCCTGGCGCAAGCGCTGCGAGGCGGAAGCAACATGTTTCCAGTCGGTACTCTCTTCGGCCGCCAGGGCCGCCGTTTCCGCGATCAGTTCCTGGGCCTTGGCCGCATTGCCGTGGCGCTCTTCGGCCAGTTGCTTGAAATGCTGGGCCGCCGGTGCGTATGCCACGCTGCAGGCGGCGTCGAAACGCTCCCACAGGGACTTCGGCGCGGGGCCGGACAAGGTGTCGAGCGACTTCCAGCGCTCGCGCAGGCTGCCCACTTTCTTGGCCAGCTCGGCCATTGGCAATTGCTGCGCCGGCAATTCCTCGCCCGCCTTAACCAGTTCCTCGCGCGACACGTTGCCGCCCCAGCGCGCCCAGTCGGCCAATTGCTTGAATTGCGCGCGCACATGGGCCAGGCGGTCGGACTGGGCCGGCGTCAAGCGGCCATGCTTGCTATCGCGCAAGGTTTTATCGTGCTCGGACGCCACGTGCAGCAAGCCTTCCTGCAAGGCCGCGTCCATGGCGTCGAGGGTCTTGATGAACTGCTCCGTTGCTTCCTTCGACACGGGGGCGTGTTCCTGGCGCGGCTTGCGCGGCGCCGGTTCCGCATGCGCTGGCGCAGCCACGTCTGCAGCAGGAACGACAGGCGCTGGGGCACTGGCCAGCAGGGCCGCAAATTGCTGCTGCAAGCTGTCGGACAAACTCGATTCGGGCAGGCGCGGCAAGGCTTGCCAGCCACGCTTCAAGGCGTCGGCGTCCAGGGTGGCGGCGTCCTGCGCCTGCCATTCAGCCAGCGCAGCCTGGCGCGCATCGAACACGGCCTGGTGCTGCTGCAGCGCCTGCAAGACGGACTGCGCCTGTTCGCGTGCTTGCGCAAAGTCAAGTTCCAGGTGTTTCGGCAGCGAGCCGCGCTCGGGCGACTGTGCATGCTGCGCATGTTCCGCGTCCAGGCGGGCCAGCGACTGGGCCAGTTCTTCTGCGGACTGGCCATTGCTGGCCAGCGCGCGCATGGCCCCCACGGCGTCGATTACGGCGCGCTGCAGCACCACTTGCGCTTCCAGGCGGGCGGCCAGCGCGGCGCGCGCGGCGGCAAAGGCGGCCGCCAGCTCGGGCGTGGACTTGATGACCTGCCATTGGCGGTCCAGCTCGGCTACCTGGTTGGGGCTCAGCTTGTCATCATTCATCAGGCGCTGGGCCGTATCGATGCTGGCCTGGGCGCGTTGCGTCTCGGCAGCCTGATGACGGATCAGGTCGATACGGCCCTGCATCAGCTTGGCAACGCGGCGGTCCGTGTTGCGCATGGCATGGTGGACTTTTTCCAGCAGGGGCAAGCTATGGACGTGTTCGGCCGCGATCAGGCGGGCATCGGCAAATTCGCTGGACAGGATGAACTCACAGGCGGCGGCTTCGTCGCCCGCCACGGCATGGGCACGCGCAACCTGTTCGGCACGGCGCGATGCGCTCTGCGCCGAGGCGGCGGCCTGTTCTGCCACGACAGGATCGGGGACGGCAGTCTTGCTGGCAGAACGCTTGAAGAGAAATTCGAACATGACGGGTTTCGCGTGGATCAAAACCACCATCATAACAAAGCCCGGGGTATTGCATCGGACAGGGCCGAACAAGTTATCAAATGAATAAAACGAATCTTTTCCCTATATCTTTCCCTATGACAGCTCGCCAGTCACCATTACAAAAACGACGCCGGCAGACTCCGCCTGACGGGGTGTGCGCTCGCTACCCGTTCAAGCCTGCGCACGCAGCGGCTGTGGCGGCACGGGCAACGCGGATGCGGCCTCATCGGCTGCCGTTTCAGCGCCGCCGGTGGCCGGCAAAGGCGCTGGCAAAACAAAGGGCAGCACCTGCGCCTTGCCACGGCGCGCTTCCTGCGCGCGCGCATCGTGGGCGAGGAACTGGTAGGCGATGGCAAACCACGCTTCGCCCACGATGACCTTGCGCGCCAGCGCGAACAGTTCGCGCTCTTCTTTTTCCAGGCGCTGCAGCAGGGCCGCGCAAAAGGCGTCGATGGCGGCGCACAGCTGCTCGGCCTGCAATTCGGAATGGTCGATGGCGGCGCCCGCGCCCTGCTGCACCACATTGATGCTTTCCAGCGCCGCGTGGTTCAGGCCGTTGAGTTCATCAAGCAAGCCATCCGCATGCGGTGCGGCCTGGCGGATGGCGGGAATCAGATACATCTCGACCTTGCGCCAGTAACCGCCCTGGTACAGCCGGTTCAGCCAGTCGCCCGCGTACTGCAGCTGCGCCATGCTGAGCCTGCTCTGCTGGCGCAACTGCACATGCATGTATTTCTGAAAAGCCAGCAGGCTCATGCGGATGCTGGCCTGTTCCACCGACAGGGAAACCAATATATATGTTGCCGTAAGCATGCACTCACTCCCGAAAATACGCTGGATATCTGATCCTGGAAGTGAAAGTGTAAAGACTACCGACAGGGATGGGTTTGATCCTGCACAAACCCGCAGCGAGCCCCCCGCGCTTTTTTTACGGCGCGCGCAAGCCGATATGCAAGTTGACGACGCCAGGCTCTTCCGACGGCGTGACCTCGCCGCCAAAGCTTTTCACCAGCCGCTGCATGCCCTTGTTGCGCGCCATGGCCTCGCCCACCAGCGCTTCCGTGCCGCGGCTGCGGAAGTAGTCGACGAGCTTCTCGAACAGGATATGCCCGAGTCCCTTGCCCTTCAGGGCCGAGCGCACGGCGATGGCGAAATCGGCGTGGATATTGTCCGGGTCGGCCACGGCGCGCACCACGCCCAGGGTTTCCGGCTTGCCGTCCGGCCCCGTGTGCGTGGCGATGAAGGCCATGGCGCGGTCGTAATCGATCTGCGTCAGGCGCGCCAGCTGCGACACGGGCAGTTCGCGCATCGAGGTAAAAAAGCGCAGGCGCACGTCGTCCGGGTCCAGCGCGTGGAACAGGTCCATGTGCTGCGGCGCGTCCTCGGGGCGGATGGGGCGCAGCAGAATCGATTGCCCCATCCACGTCACCTGCTCTTCCAGCTCCTGCGGATACGGGCGGATGGCCAGGCGGTCGCGCTGCTGGCCCGGCTGCAAGCGGATGCGCGCGTCAAGCGCGATCACGCCGTCCGCGTCGGCCACCAGCGGGTTGATGTCGAGTTCGGCCAGCTCGCCGATGTCAGCCACCAGTTCGGCCACCTGGATCAGCGTGTAGCAGATGGCGTCGATGTCGGCCGGCGGCTGGTTGCGGTAGCCGGCCAGCAATTTCGACACGCGCGTGCGCGCCAGCATGTCGCGCGCCAGCACCATGTTCAATGGCGGCAGGCCGATCGCGTGGTCGGCCGTCACTTCCACGGCGATGCCGCCCTGCCCCACCAGAATCACGGGGCCGAAGGCGGCGTCCGTGGTGACGCCGACGATCAATTCATGCGATTGCGGCCGGCGCGCCATCTGCTGCACCGTAAAGCCGTCGATCAGCGCGTCGGGGCGCATGCGGCGCACGCGCTTGAGCATGGCGGCGGCGGCCGTGCGCAGGATGTCGGGCGTGTCGAGGTCGAGCGCCACGCCGCCCACGTCGGATTTGTGGGCGATGTCGGGCGAGTGGATCTTCAGCGCCACCGGGTAGCCGATGTCCGCCGCCACGGCCAGCGCCGCTTCCACGTCGGCCGCCATGCGCGTGGTGGCCACGGGGATGCCGTAGGCGGCCAGAATCTCTTTCGAGCGGCATTCGCCCAGCACCGTCTGGCCGGCCGCCAGCGCGGCGGCGACGATCTCGCGCACCCTGGCGCGGCGCGGCGTGGCCGACATGGGCAGCTGCGCCGGCACCTGCATCAGGGTTTCCTGGTTGCGCCGGTACTGCACGATCTGCATGAAGCCATGCACGGCCTTTTCCGGCGTGTCGTAGGTGGGAATGCCGGCGCGATTAAAAACCTGGCGCGCGGGGGCCACGGTCGTGCCGCCCAGCAGGCACGACAGCACCGTGCGCGAAGTGGCCTTGATCAGCGGCGTGACGGCTTCGGCAATGTCGATCGACGAGACCATGGCCGTGGGCGCGTGCAGCAGCAGCAAGGCGTCCGCCTGCGGCTCGTCGAGCAGGGGCTTGATGGCGTCGGCATAGCGCTGCACGGCCGCGTCGCCGGGCAAGCCGACGGGGTTGTCGTGCGACCAGCCCCGTGGCAAGGCCTTTTCCAGCGCGATCACGGTATCGGGCGACAGTTCGGCCAGCTTGCCGCCGCTGCCCACCAGCGCGTCGGTGGCCATCACGCCCAGGCCGCCGCCGTTGCACAGGATCGCCAGGCGCTCGCCGCGCTGCGAGCGGATGTGCGTGAGCGTTTCCACGGCATCGAACAGTTCTTCGGCCGAATACACGCGCAGCATGCCGGCGCGGCGAATGGCCGCGTCGTAGACGGCGTCGGAGCCGGCCAGCGCGCCCGTGTGCCAGGCAGCCATGGCCGCGCCTTCCGCCTCGCGCCCCGCTTTCAGGACGATGACGGGCTTGCTGCGCGCGGCCGCGCGGGCCGCCGACATGAATTTGCGGGCCGCCTGGATATCTTCCATGTACAGCAGGATGGCGGCCGTGTCGATGTCGCCGGCCAGGTAATCGAGCAGGTCGCCGAAATCGATATCGTAGCTGGCACCGAGCGAAATGAACTTGGAAAAGCCCACGCCGTGCGCGTTGGCCCAGTCGAGCACGCCCGACACCAGCGCGCCCGATTGCGACACGAAGGCGATCTTGCCGGCCGTTGCCCCCACGTGGGCGAAGCTGGCGTTCAAGCCCAGTTTGGGCACCAGCAGCCCCATGCTGTTGGGGCCCAGGATGCGCAGCAAATGCGGTTTGGCCGCCTTCAGCATGGCCATGCGCAGCGACTGCTCGCGCACGGGATCGAGGCCGGACGTCATGACGATGGCCGCGCGCGTGCCCAGCGCGCCCAGTTCGCGGATCAGCGCCGTGATGGTGGCGGGCGGCGTGCAGATGATGGCCAGCTCCGGCGCCTTCGGCAAGTGCGCCAGCTTGCGGTAGCATTTCAGGCCCATCAGCTCGTCGTACTTGGGATTCACGGGCCAGATCTCGCCTTGATATCCCCCGCCCAGCAGGTTGTACAGGGCGATGGCGCCCAGCTTGCGTTCGCGCGCCGTGGCGCCGATCAGGGCCACCGAGGCCGGCTTGAACAGCTTGTCGAGATTACGGATACTCATGTTCTGGCCTCATGGATTGCCGGAGCGGGATTGCCGGAGTGGCTGCGCCAGTGTATAGGATGCGTTGCCAAAAAAATTTGACTTTGCAAAGCGTTTCACGAAAAAACCGCGCGCGCCTACCAGCGCGAGCGGTGGCTTTCCGTCACCCCCGCCAGCTGCGCCACGATGCGCTTGGGCGACTCGGCGCTGGCGCGCACCCAGCCGCTGAAGGTGCCGATGGGCTGGATGTAGCGGCTGGCGGCGATCCACAGGTTTTTATCCTCGCGCCGCGCGCCCTCGGGCTTGAAGTGCAGGTCGAGCAGATCGTCGTCCGTCCACACGTGCCACGGCGCCAGCGGGTTGTCGGGATTGAAGTCGAAATGCGCGCGCCCCAGCGGATACAGCTGGCCATCGAGCCACAGTGCGTTTTCGTGCCCGCCGAAATAGCCGGCCTGCAGGTTGAAACCCAGGTCCAGGCTGTGCGCCGAGGCCCAGCGCCATTCCGTCTCGCGCGCCAGCAAGCCGTTCGAATAGTCGAAGCTGGCCACGCCGTCGTCCAGGCTGTAGCCCATGGCGCCGCAGCGCACCGTGCCCCACAGGGGCAGGCCGCCCGACTTTTGCGTCGCGTGCACGGAACCGCCCTCGCCCACGGGCCCGACGGCCAGCAGGGTGGGCGCCACGGGCGGTCCGAACTCCGCATCGATGCCGAAATGGCCGCAATCGAGCCGCAAACGGTAGCGCTGCTGCGGCAGCGCCTCGATGGAGATCAGGTGCGAGAGGAAGCGGAAACGGCTGCTGGCACCCGCGTGCGGCGCCACCGTGGCGCTCAAGCCCGGCACGCCATCCTGCGAAAAGCTGGCCACGATCTTGCCTTTGTGCCGGTCGAAGGCATACGCGAACGCCGTGCTGGTCCAGCCCAGGTCGACGATGGCCACGCCGCAAAAGATGGCCGGCGTCGACAGCGCCACGTAATGCCAGCGCTTGTGGTGGAACAAGCGCCACAGGGCCCCGCGCGCGTGCGGCGGCGCCAGCGCGGCCCAGTCGAAGGCGCTCAATTGCCCCGTGTAGCGGCCAAAATGGGGCACGCCCTCGGCGTCGAGCAGCGCGGGCGGGGCCGGCGGCAGCATCATGCGGCCTGCCTTGCGGCAGCGCCGCCGTCGTGCAGGGCGGCGGCCAGCTGCACACCAAATAGCGCCGGCTGCGCTTGCGCAATATCAATCTCCGGACACGCATGCCACAGCGCCAGGCGACGCACGGCGCCGGCCACGTCCTGCACCAGGCGGGAGCTGAGGCGCACGCCCTCTTCCAGCGCCAGCGACTTGATTTCGAAGCGGCCCAGTGCGCGGTGCGCCTTGGCGTCCAGCCGTCCCACCAGGGCGCCGCGGCGCAGGATCGGCAGGGTGAAATAGCCATAGCGGCGTTTTTCAGCGGGCGTGTAGCATTCGAGCCGGTAGTCGAAACCGAACAGTTCCAGCGCGCGGCGCCGGTCCCAGACGACGGGGTCGAACGGCGAGAGTATCGTCGTCAGGGTGGGCGCCAGCTTGCCGGCGGCGGCATTGCGCGCCAGCTCCGCGTGATCCGCATGCACGTAAACGGCGTCCAGCCAGCCGTCCACCGTGCAGCGCAGCAGCGCGCCTTCGTCCACCAGCGCCTGCAGATCGTGCGCCAGGCTGGCGCGTGACTGTTTGGTGCGAAAATAATCGCTGATCCAGCCGGCCCGCGCCAGGCCCAGCGCCTTCACGCTGGCCAGCAGCAGGCGGCGGCGCACCTGCTCTTCCGGCGGCAGCAAGCCGTCGTGCCAGCCCGGCAGCACGCGCTCGGCCAGGTCGTAATAGCGCTGGAACTGATGGCGCTTGGCGATCATCAGCACGCCCGACGTAAACAACACTTCGAGCGAGCGCTTTTCCGGTTTCCAGCTCCACCAGCCGCCCGCCTGGCCATCCGTGCGTTCAAAATCGGCCGAGCGCGCGGCGCCGTTGGCGCGGATGTGGTCGAGCACCGACGCGACGGCCTCGCCCTGCTCGGCCATCCATTTGACCGAATACTTCCAGCCCATGGCGGCCGGGTCCAGCATGCGATGGCGGTACAAGCCATAGTCTTCGATGGGCACGAAGCACGCTTCATGCGCCCAGTACTCGAACAGCGCGCCCTCGGCCAGCAATTGCTCCAGCCACGGTTGCGGATAATCTCCCAGCCGGCTCCACAGCACCAGATACGGGCTGCGCGCCACCACGTGGATGGTGTCGATCTGCAGCACGCCCATCTGGCGGATGGCGGCCAGCACGTCGGCCTTCACGGCTTTTTTACGCCGCGCCTGCAGCAAGCCTTGCGCGGCCAGGTGCAGGGCGCGCGCGGCGGCCAGCGGTAGCGGGGGGAGGTCGGGAGGAATGGGCTTGTCTGGGCTGTGCATAACAGAAAGATACCGCATTCCGGACGCGCCTTGTGCGATTTATCGCTACCGGATCGCCCAGCCCGCTGTCACGCTACGCGGCGGGGAACACCACCGTCACGGCCAGCCCCCTGCCCTGCAAGCCGGTGCCCAGGACGATGTCCGCGCCATGCCGCTCGGCGATGCGGCGCACGATGGACAGCCCCAGCCCGCTGCCGGGCAGCTGCGTCGCACTTTCCACCTGCACCAGGCGCACAAAGCGTTCGAACACGCGCGCGTGCCATTCCTCGGCGATGCCCGGCCCCGTATCGGCCACGCGCAGGTAGCTGCGCCCCGCTTCCACGCCGCAGCTGATCTCGACGGCACCCGGCGCCGGCGTGTAGCGCAGCGCATTCTCGACCAGGTTGCGCAGCAGCATATGCAGGCCATCCGCATGCAGCGCGCACGGCGCCGGCGCCATGTGCACGCTCAGCGCCAGTCCGTACGGCGCGGCCAGCGCCTGCCAGGGCGCGGCTTGCTGCGCCAGCAGGTGCGCCAGGTCGCCCGGCGCCAGCCGCATCTCCAGGGCCTGCGGATCGAGCTGCGCCAGCGCCAGCAGCTGGTTGACGAGGCGCGTGGCGCGCTCCACGCTGGCGCCCAGGGCGGCGATGAATTCCTCGCGCTCGTCCGCGCTGCGGGCACGCTGCAGCACTTGCAGATTCGTCTTGATGGCGGCCAGCGGGGTGCGCAGCTCGTGCGCCGCGTCGGCCGTGAAGCGCTGCTCATTGTCGCGGCTGTGCCGCACCCTGCCGAACAGGCGGTTAATTTCCTGCAGCAGCGGATGCAGCTCGGCGGGCGCGCCAGCCAGCCTGACGTCGGCCAGCTCATCGGGCGTGCGCGCCGAGACTTCCTCGGCGCACGCCTGCAGCACGCGAAACACGCGGTGGATGCTCCACCAGATGGCGACGGTGGCCAGCGCCACCAGCAGCAGGCCGAACAGCGCGATGCGGTAAAAGAAGCCGCGGCTGATGTCGTCGCGGTGGCTGGTCGGTTCGGCCACCAGCAGCTGCAGGCTGCGCTGCGGATCCCACAGCGAAAACAGACGCCAGCGCTGGCCGGCTATCGTGGTCCACGACAGGCCATCGGGCGCGCTGCGCGACAGGGCGATGTCGGTCGCCGCGTCATTGCGGTACAGCACGCGCTGCTGCGCGTCGCGCACCTTGAACAGCAGGTATTGGTGGGGATTGCGCTGGCCGCGCAACGGCAGGTCGATGGTTCCCGCCAAGCCATGTTCGCGCACGTCCTTTTCCACCAGCGACAGCAGCAAATGCCCCGTCTCGGTCAGCGACTGGTCGAACAGCTCCTGGCTTTCGCGGCGCGCTTCCACATACACGATGGCGGCGCTGCCCACCCACAGGGCCAGGGTCAGCCCCAGCAGCACGGCCAGCAGGGTGCGCCGCAGCGACCAGGTGTGCACGCCGCCGCCGGCAGTTAAGAATCTCTTAAGAACTTCTGCGCATGATCCGGAGCGAAATATTTTTGGGAAAGCCATGCCTGTAATTGTAAATGATTCTTATTGCTTTCATGATTCCCATTACTTAAACAATACAGACCAATAACTAATCCACCTTCCAGGAGTTTGCATGTCCCACAGCCCCCTCCGCGCGCGCCTGCCGCGCCCCACCACGCTTGCCCTGGCGCTCGCCACCCTGTCCTGGCTGCCGGCCCACGCCCAGACGGGCACGCCTGCCAGCATGCCTGAAGTGGTGGTTTCCGCCTCCGGTTTCGAGCAGGACATCAAGCAGGCGCCGGCCTCGATCACGGTGCTGACGCGTGAAGAACTGTCGAAGGAACGCTTCGGCAACCTGACGCAGGCGCTGGAAAGCGTGGAAGGCATCGACGTGGGCGCGGCGGGCGACAAGACGGGCGGCATGAACATCAGCATCCGCGGCATGCCCAGCGACTACACCCTGGTGCTGATCGACGGACGCCGCCAGAATGCGGCCGGCAACGTCACGCCGAACGGTTTCGGCGGCACGCAGACAAGCTTCATGCCGCCGCTGGCCGCCATCGAGCGCATCGAGATCATCCGCGGCCCCATGTCGACCCTGTACGGCTCGGACGCCATGGGCGGCGTGATCAACATCATCACGCGCAAGGTGGGCAAGCAGTGGATGGGCTCCGTCTCGGCCGACTACACCGTGCAGCAGGAATCGGACTTCGGCGACGTGAAAAGCGGCCGCTTCTACCTGAGCGGCCCCATCGCCACCGACCTGCTGGGCCTATCCCTGCGCGGCAGCAAGCAGCGCCGCGACGCGGCCGACATCCGCTACAGCGACGCGGCCGGCGCGGAAGTCACCCCGAACATGGGCGCCAATCCCGTGCGCGCGGACATCGACAACTTCGGCGCGCGCCTGGCCTTCACGCCAAACCGCCACCACACCGTCATCCTCGACGCCGACGCGGGCCGCCAGACCTACGACAATTCGAAGAAGCAGCTGGGCACCCTGGGCTTGCAGGGCGGCTACGGTCCCGAGCAGAAATACAACCGCGACCAGTGGACCCTGTCGCACACGGGCCGCTTCGGCTTCGGCACCCTCGACAGCAGCTACATGGTGAACAAGACGGAAACCCTGGGCCGCACGATTCCGCCTGGCACGCCGGGCGCCGTCGCCGGCAGCGCGCGCACGCTGGAAGTGGAAAGCCAGGTGTTCGACACCAAATTGGTCATGCCTTTGAGCAAACACATGGCGACCGTCGGCGCGCAATGGTGGAAAGCGGACATGACGGACGGCGTGGCGCCAAAGAAATTCGAATTCACGCAAAAAGCCCTGTTCCTGGAAGACGAATGGCAGGTGCTGGAGAATCTCGCGCTGACCTTCGGCGCCCGTTATGACGATCACAGCATCTTTGGCGGCCAGACCAGCCCGCGCGCGTATGCCGTGTGGAACGCGACGCCGAGCTGGACCGTCAAGGGCGGCGTCAGCAAGGGCTACAAGACGCCGCGCGTGGAACAATTGTCGCCAGGCATCAACGGTTTCGGCGGCCAGGGCACGATCCCGCTCGTCGGCAGCCCGAACCTGAAGCCGGAAACGAGCACGACGGCGGAAATCGGCGCCTACTTCGACAACCTGGCCGGCTGGACCGCCAGCGGCACCGTGTTCAACAATACATTCAAGGACAAGATCACGACGGGCACGGGCCTCGTCAATTGCAGTTACCGTCCGTCGCCGAACCGTCCCGGCTGCGTCAGCTTCGGCAACTGGCCCAACGTCGATGCCTTTGGCCAATCCGTCAACGTGGATGAGGCCGTCACCCGCGGCGTCGAACTGAACACGCGCTTCCCGCTGGGCAAAACCTTGTCGGCCAGCGCCAACTACACGTACACGGAAAGCGAACAGAAGAGCGGCAGCAATGCGGGCAAACCGCTGAGCGACACGCCCAAGCACGCCGTCAACGCCCGTTTGAGCTGGGATATCTCGCGCGCATGGAATGGCTGGCTGCGCGCCGAGTACCGCAGCGAGCGCTTCCGCGATCCAGGCACCTCGGCTTCCACGCGCGCCGCCAAGGCCGCGCTGGGCGACTACAAGGGCTACACCATGCTGCACCTGGGCAGCAGTTACCAGCTGAACCAGCGCGTCACCCTGAACGCGGCCGTGTACAACCTGCTCAACAAGGACTTCATCGACTACCAGCCGTACCGCGCACCGGCCTTGAACTACGCCAACCGCTACGTCAACAGCCTGGACGGACGCCGTCTGTGGCTATCGGCCAGCGTCGATTTCTGACGATGTAAGGTCTGATGATGTAAGGCGTCATCCGCGTCAACATCGAACGGGCTGCCTCAGGGTAGCCCGTTTTTTCATCAAGCCGTTTGCGCTTTATCAATGCAATAGCCGATCGCATGCACCGTGCGTATCAAGTCCCGCCCCAGCTTCTTGCGCAGGTGGTGGATGTGCACTTGCACGGCATTGCTTTCCACCTCGCCGCCCCAGCTGTACAGGTTTTTTTCCAGCTGTTCCCGGCTCAGCACGCGTCCGCCGTGTTCCAGCAGCAGTTGCAGGATGCGGAATTCCTTCACCGTCAAGGTCACGGGCACGCCCCCTTGCGTCACCTGCCGGTCCGCGATGTCAAGCACCAGGTCGCCGTGCACGAGGTGCTCGCGCAGGCGGCCCGCGGCGCGGCGGCAGGCGCTGCGGATGCGGGCGGCCAGCTCGTCGAGGTCGAACGGTTTCACGATGAAGTCGTCGGCGCCCGCGTCCAGGCCGGCGATGCGCTCGCCCACCTGGTCGCGCGCCGTGACGACCAGCACGGCGCCGCTGTAGCCGTTATCGCGCAGCACACCCAGCGCCTGCATGCCGTCCTGCCCCGGCAAGCCCAGGTCGAGCAGGATGCAGGCATAGTCGTGCAGGCGCACGGCCGTGTGCGCATGTTCGGCGCTCGTGACCCAGTCGACGGCGTAGCCGCCCTGTTCCAGGCCGATCTGCGTGGCGCGGCCCAGCTGCGGGTCGTCTTCGGTCAGCAGGATGCGCATGGGAAAGCGGCGCGGCCCGCTCAGTCCTTTTTCTTGATCAGGCCGGCCAGCGCGGCGAACGGATTGTGCGTGGCGGGCGCCACCTCGGCCGACAGCAGGCCGGCGCCACGATCCGCTTCCAGGTAGCGCGAGTGCTCATTGTCGTGGCAATACAGACACAGCAGTTCCCAGTTGCTGCCATCGGGCGGATTGTTGTCGTGGTTATGGTCGCGGTGGTGCACCGTCAGCTGCTGCACGTTGGCACGCGTAAATTCGCGCATGCAGCGGCCGCACACCCACGGATACATCTTCAGCGAGCGCTCGCGGTAGCCGCTCTCGCGCTGGTCGGCGGCGCGGCGCGCTTCGGCCACGATCTTGTCCAGTCTTGCCGCGTCGGGCTTTTTACTCTGCATGACAACTTTCGATATGGGAGGAAGAAGCCACCATTTTAATGAGGATGCAAGCCGAATTGTACTTTTTCTGCCACTCGCCACGCCCGTGCCGGCAGCATGGCGCTTTTTTTAGCATGCGCAGCGCCACGCATGTTTGATTTAACGCAGAATTAACGCAGAATAGGATCAGCGACAGACTACGAACGGACGGTGGGGAGCAGCAACAGGGCGCAGCGCAAGCGGGCCGATTCGGCTATCATGCGCGCCACGCCGCTCCTCCACGTTCCCCTTTTCATCAATCTAGCCTGCAAGCGCCCGTGATAGCGATAACAAGACCCCTGCAACGCCTTGCCCGCCGCCTGTACCGTCTCAGCCTGGTGCCCCTGTTCGCGCTCATCCTGCTGCTGGCGCTGTGGGCGGCCGTCTTGTACCAGGTGGGCCAGGAGCGGGCCAGCGCCGTGCGCGACGCCGTGGCCGTCAGCCAGTCGCTGGCGCGTACCCTGGCCGACCACACCAGTTTCACCTTGCGCCAGACGGATCACGCGACGCAATTGTTCAAGCTCAAATACGAGGAAACGGACGGCGCCCTGCGCCTGAATGAATTCACGCGCCGCCAGGGCCTGCTCGACAGCGTGCTGCCGTCGAAGCTGGCATTGCCGATCGCGCTCGTCGACGCGCACGGCAACGTGATCGACAGCGCCAACGCGTATTTGCCGGAAAACCTGGCCAGCCAGCCGTTTTTCAGGGCGCTGGCCGCGAATGCGTCCGACACGGCGCTGGTCGACACGCCCATGCTGGACGCGGGCAGCAAGCACTGGACCATCCGCCTGGCACGCCGCCTGAACGATGCGCAGGGCCGCTTTGCCGGCGCCATCGTCATCCACGTCGACCCCACGTATTTTGTCGACGATTACGACCGCCTGAACCTCGACGAACAGGGCGCGCTGATGCTGGTGGCGCGCGACAGCGGCCTGACGGTGGGGCGCATCGGCGAGCAATTGATCCTCAGCGACCGCATCGACTTCCGCATGCCGGGACCGCCGCAGCACGCGCCCGAGGAACTGCTGATCGAGCCGCCCGTCGACGCGACGGCGCGCATCTACAGCTACCGCGAGCTGCCGCGCTACCCGCTGCTGGCCGTGGTGGGCGTGAGCAGTGCCGTCGCCCTGGCCCGCTTCGAACACCGCCGCCTGGCGTATGTCGGCGCGCTGCTCGCCGCCAGCGTGCTCATCGCCGGCTTTACGGCCCTGCTGATGCGCCAGAGCGCGCGCCTGCGCCGCAGCATCCGCCAGGCCACGGAAACGCAAGCCTTGCTGCGCGCGGCACACCAGGGCAGCCTCGATGCCGTGCTGCTGCTGAAAGCCTGGCGCCCCGCGCCGGGCAAGCCGGTGGAAGACTTCATCTTCGCCGACGTCAACGAGCGGGCCGCCGACATGCTAGGCAAGCCGCGCTCGGAACTATTGGGGCAGCGCGTGCTGCCGCGCGTGCCGCTGCTGCGCGGCGAGCGCTTTTTCAAGCGCTTCGTGCTGGTGATGGAAACGGGCCAGCCGCTGGAAGATGAATTCGAGCTGAAACTGGCCTCGGGCGGCACGCGCTGGCTGCGCCACCAGGTGGTGCCGATCGCCGACGGCGTGGCCGTCACCTCGCGCGACATCAGCGCGCGCAAGCACGACGAACTGGCGCTGCAGGACAACCGCAGCTTCCTGCAGTCGCTGATCGACCATTTGCCCGTGCTGGTGTACGTGAAAAGCGCGCGCCCGGAAAACTTCGGCCGGATGGAAGTGTGGAACAAGGCGGCCGAGGATATCACCGGCCACCTGGCCGCCGACGTCATCGGCAAGACCGATTGCCAGGCCTTTCCGCCCGGCTTTGGCCTGCACGATGCCGAGGACGACCGCGCCATCCTGGCCGAACGGGGCGTCATCGACCATACGGAAAAGCCGCTGCGCCTGCTTGACGGCAGCCTGCGCTACCTGCGCGCCGTCTCCGTGCCCGTGTTCGACGAGCGCCAGCAGGTCGAACATATCCTGTGCATCGCCGAGGATATCTCGCAGCGCCGCCAGCAGGAACTGGAACTGCGCCAGAAACAGGCCGAACTGGCCGCCGTCAACGACGCCTCGCCGCTCGGGCTGGTGCGCCTGGACCGCCAGCGCCGCTGCACCTACGTCAACCGCACCTTCGAAGCCATCACGGGCCTGCCGCGCGCCGCCGCCCTGGGCGCCGGCTGGACCAGCGCCCTGCACCCGGACGACTACCCGCTGATGCACGTGGCGCTGGAACAGCTCACGCGCAGCCACGCGCCATTCCAGTCCACCCTGCGCTGCCTGCAGCGCGACGGCAGGCTGGTGTGGGTCTCCGTCAAAATTGCCCCCATCCTCATCGACGGCAGCATCGAAGGCTACGTGGGCAGCCTGGACGACATCACCACCTTGCGCGAATCGGAAGTGGCGCTGCTGGAAAGCGAAGCACGGCTGCGCACCATCGCCGACACCCTGCCGGCCATGATCGCCTACATCGACGCCGACCAGGTCTACCGCTTCCTGAACATCGCGTACGAACGCGAATTCGGCCTGACGGGCCGCCAGGTGCTGGGCAAGAGCGTGCGCGACACCGTGGGCGAGGCGCGCTACGGCACGGTGGCGCCATATATCGAGCGCGTGCTGGCCGGCGAAACCCTGAGTTTTGAAGAGGAAGATGAAAAGGAAGGCATCGAGCGCT
This sequence comes from Janthinobacterium sp. GW460-12-1-14-LB5, assembly GCF_059423585.1. Lineage (NCBI taxonomy): Bacteria > Pseudomonadati > Pseudomonadota > Betaproteobacteria > Burkholderiales > Oxalobacteraceae > Janthinobacterium > Janthinobacterium sp. GW460-12-1-14-LB5. The sequence continues at coordinate 114,711 of NZ_JBWKYD010000019.1, forward strand.
GCATGGAGGTGATCTACATCCCGCAGATCGGCGAAGACAAGCTGCAGGTGGTGGGTTTTCACGTGATGCGCCAGGATATCACCGTGCAAAAGCGCGAAAAGCAGCGCCTGCTGAAACTGGCCCAGGTCGACGCGCTGACGGGGCTGTCGAACCGCGCCGGCTTCCAGCAGAAACTCAGCGACGCCATGCACGCCAGCCGCCAGCAGCAGCGCCTGATGGCCGTCATGTACATGGATATCGACCGCTTCAAGCCCGTCAACGACACGCACGGCCACGGCACGGGCGACGCCCTGCTGCGCGCCTTCGCCCAGCGCCTGACGCAAACCATGCGCGCCACCGACATCATCGCCCGCCTGGGCGGCGACGAATTCACCATCATCATGGAACAGATCGCCCGCCCCGACGACGCGGCCGTGCTGGCCGAAAAAATCGTCGCCGCCATGCGGCAGCCGTTCGAACTCGACGGCATCAGCGTGCGCATTTCCGCCAGCATCGGCCTGGCCTTCTACCGCGACGAAGACATTTCTCCCGCCGTGCTGCTGCAGCGGGCCGACGTGCTGCTGTACCAGGCCAAGCAGGATGGGCGCAATACTTATCGCGCAGGCGTGCTGACGGCGTGAGACAGGCGCCATTCCTGCTATATTGGCGCCTGTCTTCCCTACCCTTGCCCCACCATGCGCCTGCTGCACACTTCCGACTGGCATCTGGGCCAGACCCTGCACAATTTTGAAAGGGGCTACGAACACCAGCGCTTCCTCGACTGGCTGCTCGACACGCTCGTGGCCGAGCAGGTCGACGTGCTGCTCGTCGCCGGCGACGTGTTCGACAATGCCAATCCTTCCGCCGCGTCGCAGAAGCAGTTATATGTCTTCCTGCAGCAGGCGCGCGCGCGCCTGCCCGCGCTGCAGCTCGTCGTCGTCGCCGGCAACCACGATTCGGCGGGACGGCTGGAAGCGCCCGGCCCCCTGCTGGCCGCGCATGGCACCCACGTGATCGGCCATTTGCTGCGCGGCGACGATGGCCAGATCGACCTGGAACGCCTGCTGCTGCCGCTCACCGGCAGCGATGGCCAGGTACAGGCCTGGTGCCTGGCCGTGCCTTTTCTCCGCCCTGGCGATGTGCCGAAACTGCCGGCCGGCGACACGCAGGACGCCTACCTGGGCGGCATCGCCCTGCTGTACCGCCAATTGACCGACCTGGCGCTGGCGCGCCGCCGGCCCGGGCAAGCCATCATCGCCATGGGCCACTGCCACATGGTGGGCGGCGAAATGTCGAACGATTCCGAACGCCGCATCGTCATCGGCGGCACGGAAATGCTGCCATCGGGGATCTTCGATACGTCCATCGCGTATGCGGCGCTGGGCCATTTGCACAAGGCGCAGGCCGTGGGCGGCCAGGAACGCATCCGCTATTGCGGCAGCCCGATCCCCCTGTCGTTCGCCGAAGTAAACTACCGCCACCAGGTGCTGTGCCTCGACATCGACGGCGAGCAGTTACGCGAGGTGCGCGCCATCGCCGTGCCGCGCGCCGTGCCCCTGCTGCGCGTGCCGGCCACCCCGGCGCCCATCGCCGAAGTGCTGGAACAGCTGGCCGCCCTCGACGTGCCGGACGCACCGGCCGAAGCGCAGCCGTTCCTGGAAGTGCGCGTGCGCCTCGATGCGCCCGAACCGGGCCTGCGCACGCGCATCGAAACGGCGCTCGACGGCAAGAGCGTGCGCCTGGCGAAGATCGAAACGTCGAGCGCCGCGCGCGGCAGCGCCCCCGAAAACATGACACTCGACCAATTGGGCCAGCTGCAGCCCGACGACATCTTCCGCCGCCTGTACCAGCAAAAATACGCGAAAGAAGCGCCGCCAGAACTCCTCTCGGCCCTGGCCGAACTGCTGCTGCCTGGCGCCTGAGCGTACCTGAAAAACCATGAAAATACTGAAAATCAGCGGCAAGAACCTGGCTTCGCTGGCCGGCGAATTTGAAGTCGACTTCCAGCAGGAGCCGCTGGCGTCATCCGGCCTGTTCGCCATCAGCGGCCCCACGGGCGCGGGCAAGAGCACCCTGCTCGACGCCCTGTGCCTGGCCCTGTACGACGCCACGCCGCGCCTGCTGAAAGTGCTGGGCCGGGGCAGCGCCCTGCCCGACGTGGGCAAGGAAACCGTCAACGCGCAGGATACGCGCACCCTGCTGCGCCGTGGCACGCCCGAAGGTTACGCGCAGGTGGACTTTGTCGGCAACGACGGCGCAAGCTACCGCGCGCGCTGGAGCGTGCGCCGCTCGCGTACCAAGGCGGAAGGCGCGCTGCAGGCGACCGCCATGAGCTTGCACCAGCTGCCCGCGCTGCAACCCATCGGCGGCACCAAGACGGAGGTGAAGGAAGAGATCGAAAAACGCATCGGCCTGTCCTTCGACCAGTTTACGCGCGCCGTGCTGCTGGCGCAGAACGAGTTTTCCACCTTCCTGAAAACGGAAGACAATGAGCGGGGCGAATTGCTGGAAACCCTGACGGGCAGCAGCATGTATACGGACATTTCCATGCGCGCCTTCGAGCGGGCAAAGAAGGAAAAGCAGGTTCTCGAACGCCTGGGCGAAAAACTGGCCGATCAGCGGCCATTGTCGCCGGAAGAACGTGCTGAAACGGCAACGCTGGGTGAGGCCGCCGAAGCGGCCCTGCACACCATCGACCTGCGCAAGAGCGTGCTGGAACTGCAGCAGCGCTGGCACCAGGAGACGCACAAGCTGCAAAGCCAGGCGACGGCCGCGCAAGAGGCGCTGGACGGCGCGGATGCCGAACGCGCCGCCGCCGAAGAACGCCGCGCGGCGCTGGCGCAGTGGGAATTGCTGCAGCCGGCGCGGCCCCTGATCGACGGCGTGGCGCGCCTGGCCAGCGACATCGCCGGCACGGGCGCCGCGCTGGAAGCGTCGCGCGCGCAGGCCGCGCAAGCCATCGCCAGCGAAGCGCAGCTGGCGCAGGCCGTGCAGCAAGCGGCAGCGGCCTTGCAGGCCAGGGAAGCGGCGCAGCGCGATGCGGCGCCCCAGCTCGACCGGGCCAAGGCGCTCGACGCGGGCTTGGCGGCACAGGTGCCCGTGCACCGCCAGGCGCAAGACGGCGCCTTGGCCGCCGACCAGGCCAACGAAGCGGCGCGCGCCGCGCTGCACGCGCTGCAGCAGCGCCAGCACGCCGCGCTGGCGGAACAGGAAACGGGCCGCCAGTGGCTGGCATCGCACCAGCAATGGCAGGCGCTGGCGCAATCGTGGCAGTTGTGGGATCAATTGTTTGCCCAGGCCGGGCAAGCGGCCGCGCAAGCCGATGCGGCCGACGCCAGCTTGGCCGAGTCAAGACAGCAACTGCGCCAGGCCTCGGACGCCACGCAGGCGGCGCAAGCGGCGCTGGCCAGCGCGGCCGCCGTCCTGGCCGTGCGCGAGGCGGAACGGCGCGAGGCGCAAACGGCCGTGCAAGCCATCGATGGCCAAGGGCTGCAGGAACAGCGCGGCCAGCTGGAGACGCACGCGCGCACGTTGACCAGCGCGGAAAAGACCTGGAACGAACTGGCGCGCCAGCAGCAGGCGCTGGCGCACTGGCAAGCCAGGGCGGCCCAGCTGGCGCAGGCCGCGCAGACGGAAAGTACGGCATTGGCGGCGGCAGCGGCGCAAACGCCGCTGCTGGAAGCGCGCCTGGCGCAGGCGGAAAAATCCTTGAAAGGGGCGGAAGCGGCATGCGCGGCCAGCGTCGAGCAGCTGCGCGCCAATTTGCAGGACGAGCAGCCCTGCCCCGTCTGCGGCGCGCTGGAACACCCGTACAGCCACGCCGACCACGCCTTGCAGGCGATGCTGGCCAGTTTGCAGGATGAAGTGCTGGCTTGCCGCACGCAGGCGCGCGGCAATCTGGAGCGGTTGGCCACGCACAAGGCGGCGCTGGCCGCGACGGCGCGCGAACAGGCGCAAACGGATGCCGAGCTGGCGGCCCTGCCGCCCGCCATCGACAGCTTGCTCGCACAGTGGCAGCCGCATGCCGACACCCTGCAGCTGCCGCCCGAAAACCAGCGCGCGGACTGGTTCGCGCGGCAGCTGGCGGCCAATGCGGCCGGTTTGCAGGCGCTGGCGCAGCAGGAAACGGCGCTGCGCCAGGCCGGCGCGCGGCGCGAGCAGGCGCAGGCGGCGCACGAACTGGCGTCCAGCGAGCACGCGCGCTGCACAAGCGCCGTCGCCGAGGCGCAGGCGCGGCTGGCGCAGCTGCAAGCGCAGCAAGCGGGCAACGCCGACAAGGGCGAGACGGCGCGCGCCGCGCTCGATGCCTTGCTGGCGCAGCTCGATGGCGCGTTTGCCGACGCCGATGGCGCCGAGGACTGGAAAGACGGCTGGCGCGCCGGCCCGGCCGCCTTCCGCGCGGCGCGTGAAACGGAAAGCCGGCAATGGCTGAAACAGCAGGCGGACCAGGACCACCGCGGCCACGCGCTGGCGACCCTGGCAGCGCAGCTGGAAGCTGCACTGCTGGCCGCCGCCAAGGCGCAGCAAGCGGCGCAGGAAGCCCACGCCGCCTTTGCCGCCGCCGACAAGCAGCGCACGGCAATGCAGGCGGAACGCCACGCGCTATGGCAAGGCCGGAGCGTGGCCGAGGTCGAGCGCGCACTGGCAGGCGCCATCGCGGCAGCCAGGGAGCTGCTGGCGCGGCAGCAAACGGCGGCGCAATCGGCCAGCCAGCAGCGCACGCGCCTGGAAGAAGCATGCGCGCAGCTTGCCCAGCGCGTGGCCGTCCTGCGTGAACAGGAACACGGCGCCAGCGCCGCCCTGCACGACTGGCTGCGCCAGTTCCAGAATGCCCATCCGGCCCATGCGCCCGCCGACATGGACGCCTTGCGCGCGCGCCTGGCTGTCTCCGTGGAGACCATGCGCGCCGAACGCGACGCCCTGCAAGCGATCGCCGACCGCCACACGGCGGCCGTCTCCGTGCTGGCCGAGCGCCGGCAGCAGCTGGCGGCGCATGTGCAGCAGCCGCCGGAGACCCTGGAAATGGACGAGGCGGCGCTGCAGGATGCGCTCGATGCGCTGCTGCTGGAACGCCAGGCTGCCAACCAGGAAGCGACGCGCCTGCGCCTGGCCATCGCGCAGGACGACGCGCGGCGCCACGGTGCGCAAGCGATGCTGGCGCAGATCGAGGCGCAAGCCGTCATCGAGCGGCGCTGGGCCAGCCTGAATGAACTGATCGGCTCGGCCGACGGCAAGAAATTCCGCAACTACGCGCAGCAATTCACCCTGGAAGTGCTGCTCGGCTATGCCAACGCGCACCTGAACCACCTGGCGCGCCGCTATCAGCTCGAACGCATCGACAACCCGAACAATCCGTCGCTGGGCCTGATGGTGCGCGACCAGGACATGGGCGGCGAGCTGCGCTCCGTGCATTCGCTGTCGGGCGGCGAATCGTTCCTCGTCTCGCTGGCCCTGGCGCTGGGCCTGGCCTCGCTGTCCTCGAACCGGGTGCGCGTGGAGTCGCTGTTCATCGACGAGGGCTTCGGCAGCCTGGACACGGAAACCCTGCGCGTGGCCATGGATGCGCTCGACGGCTTGCAAGCGATGGGCCGCAAGGTGGGCGTCATCTCGCACGTCCAGGAAATGACGGAGCGCATCGCCACCCGCATCCTCGTGCAGCCGGGTTCGGGCGGCAGGAGCGTGGTGACGGTGCGCTAGGTCGCTAGCGGCTGGCCGGCTCCCGGCACAGCTTGAGCAAATCCCAGCCCAGTTCGCGGCGGATTTGCTCAGGGTCGGGCGGAGGCCGGCGTTGTGCCAGCTCCGCTTTCAGCCACTTCCTGACCAGCTCCTTGGCGGGCTGTACAGGCTTTTCCTTGTCATGCTTGTCCATGGTGCTACCTCTTCAATGGCGGTCAGACGACCTCCTATATACGTTCAACGTCACGGCGCGGATTCAGTTGACGTCCGCGTGGCGCAGATGCAACAACGTGTAACGATGACCGGAGTGCGTTAAAATCGCCGCCTTCGCGTAGACGAACTCTACGCCCCGCAACAGTTCAAGGAAACCCATGAAAGCCGCCCGCAGCCTCACCTTCAAGTGCGTAAAATGTCACAAATCCATGCAGGTCTACCTGCAAAAAGTCTCCGCCTGCTCGCATATCCAGCCGTATCAGGGCATTTGCGCATGCGGCGAACTCAAGCGCCACGCCACGGGCCAGGCCGATGCCGTCAAGTCCTACCTGGAGTCGGCGGATGGTAGCTGGTCGCACCACCACTAATGGTTAAAGAATGGGACACGGCTGCCGTTAACTGAGTACTTGCTCATTCGGAATTTGTTCATGCCCCAGCTTCCCGCCCTTGCCAGCCGTCAACCCGCCTCGACTACGCTGGCTGGCCAGCAACCGTCCCGCACGGGCAGCAGCGCCACGGGCCTGGCCGCTTCGCCGCTGATGCAGCGCACGGCGCAAGATGTGGTGGCCCTGTCGAAAAACGGCCTGGACCTGTCGGCCAAGGGACTCTCGCAACGGACCGATGCGCTGGGCAACGCCACCGTCGACGTGGCGCAGGACTTTCTTTCCAACATGACACGCCAGCTGTTCGGCGACGGCGCCAGCATCGCCTTCGATTCCGTCGACCTGCAAGCCGGCTCCAGCTTCAGCAGTGCTGGCGCCAGCGTCTCGGGCGCAGGCGCCAGCAGCCGCGCGGCCGCCTTCAGCCTCGATGAAAACGCGCATTTCATCGGCAAGGGCAAGATCACCACGGCAGATGGCCAGACTTTCGACTTCGAGCTGGAAGTGCAATATCAATCGAACATCAGCGCTGGCATCCTTGAGCAAACGCAAGGCGAAGCGCCGGAAGCCACATCCTCCGATGACGCCGCCCCGCCCGCCAAGGAGTTGCCCGCCACGCACTTCGCCGGCAATCTGCACGACCTGTTCAAGCTGCTGGGCCAGCAATTGCAAAGCAACATTTTTAATAACAACGTCAACGGCAACGCCGATGGCGCCAGCGCCAGCGGCAAGGATGGCGACCTGGCGGGCAGCCTGAGCTTGCGTTTGCTCAAGCTGGTGCAGCCGGACGCGGCGGTCAAAGCCGTGGAAACCACGCCGGAAGACCAGGCGCGCGCCCGCGCGCTGGCACTCGCCTATGGCACGGACACCGCTGACGGCACGGCCAGCGACGTATAATGGAAGACGGCCTGCGCAGGCGACCATGCCGCGCGCCCCCTTCTATCGATTGAAACCCATGTCCGACACTTCTTCCCCTACCGTTCATCCGCAGATCCACTGGAGCGAAAACGGCGCCGAACATTCGGCCCGCTGGCGCTCGGAAAGCGGCATGCCGCCGCCCAAGCGCGTCGTCATCGCCGACGACCGCACGACGGCCGACCAGGCTTACCGCCTGGCCTGCGAAGGCACGGCCATGCTGTGGCGCGGCGACTTCCAGAACGCGCGCCAGCTGCTGCAGGCACTGGCGCGGCGCGCCGACCACAAGAACGACAAACCGAGCAAAAAGGCCAAGGCCGCCAAGCTGGCGAAACCCGAACCGACCGCCACGGAAGCCTTCCATCTGCACCGCCAGGCGCAGTCGCAGCGCGCCCGCACCCTGGCCATGCTGCTGCTGCCTTTCGATGCCGATTACACGATCCCGCTGCGCCGCGCGCCGGACGTGAAACTGGCTTGCAATGAAGCGTATGGCCGCGGCGAAGAAGCGTTCGTCGCCTCGCTGCGCGAACTGCTGGGCCTGATCGGCGCGCACGAATGGCGCCGCACGGGCGTGGAACTGCCGGCCCTGGGCCAGCGCATCCACCCGCATTACGGCGTGTTCGCGCCCATCCGCGGCGAATACGTGGGCCTGGTGGCGGAAGCGCCCCTGCCCGCGCGCGCCAAGCTGGCCTTCGACATCGGCACCGGCACGGGCGTGCTGGCCGCCGTGCTGGCGCAGCGCGGCATTCAGCGCATCGTTGCCACCGACCAGGATCCGCGCGCCCTGTCCTGCGCGCGCGAAAACCTGGCCCGCCTCGATTTGATCGACAAGGTCGACGTGGTGCAGGCCGACCTGTTCCCCGCCGGCCGCGCGCCGCTGGTCGTGTGCAATCCGCCATGGCTGCCGGCCCGCCCCAGCTCGCCGATCGAATACGCCGTCTACGATCCGGACAGCCGCATGCTGCGCGGCTTCCTTTCCGGCCTGGCCGACCACCTGGAGCCAAGCGGCGAAGGCTGGCTGATCCTGTCGGACCTGGCCGAGCACCTGGGCCTGCGCCCGCGCGCGCAATTGCTGGAATGGATAGCGCAAGCGGGCTTGAAGGTCGTCGACCGCCTGGACGTGAAACCCACGCACCCGCGCGCGCAGGACGCCACGGACAGCCTGCACGCGGCCCGCTCGCAGGAAATCACCTCGCTGTGGCGCCTGGCGGCGGCGTAATCCAGTCAGCCATTGCGCATTGCAGCAAACCCCGCTATAATTCGCCTGCGGGGTGGAGCAGTCTGGCAGCTCGTCGGGCTCATAACCCGAAGGTCACAGGTTCAAATCCTGTCCCCGCAACCAATACATAAAAACCGCTGACTCCTGCAAGGGATGCAGCGGTTTTTTCATTCCGGGCCTGCCCCGTACTTTTACGCCGTGACGCTGGCCCTGATCTGCCTGGCCGCCGCATGCAGGCTGGCCGCCACCCGTTCCAGCTTGTCGGCTCCCGCCGTTTCGGCCAGCGCGGCAAAGGCGCTGATATGAAACGTGGCCACCATCGCCGGCGAAACTTCGAGCTCCAGCGCCGTCTTGCTCAATTCCGTCGACGCTTCAAGGTAAGGCTCGCTGCCCGCCTCGAACGCTTGCTTGGTTTCCAGCAATTCCTGGCCGCCTTCCGCCTTGGCCAGGCAGGCATCGACTTTTTGCTGGAACGCCGGCAAGGTGTCGCGCACGGGCCCGGCGTCCGGCGCCGCCTCCGGTTCCGGCTCCGCTGGCGCGGGAGCGGCTGGCGCCGGCTTGTCCGCCGCCGGCATGTCGCGCAAGGTCAGCCAGCGCTCGACGGCGAGGAAATCGGCAAACGGCTCCTCCACCTTCGGATTCATCAGCCAGACCTCGCCCGTGCGCCAGTCGATCCGGGCGCCGCGCTCATTTCTTGCCAACAGAATATCCTTGCCGCCATCGGCATTCGACACGCGGCCGATGTCGAGCCAGTTCATCAATTCCGCCTGGCGCGACATCGCGTTGACCCGATGGAAAAAGGCCAACCATAAGAATCTGGCGACCAGAAGAACCAGGGCACCGCCAACCATCCACATCATTTTTCGCTCCGCACCACATCGACAAGCCGCATTTTCTCACATGAAAGCTTGCGCCAAGGAAACTTTTACATCTGCCGTGCGCGGGCGCAAATCCCTTGCCGCAGGCAGCCCGGGCATGCAGTCGCATTTCAGCAACGCCGCGTTTTCCCGATTGCCTGGCGTGCCCCGCTACGCTATTATGAGAACAATTCTCATTTAGATTAAGCTGTATTGTACACATGCCGTCCGCCCCTGCCCCGCCGTCCGATTTCCAGGCCCTGTACGCCGAGCACCACTCCTGGCTGCTGCACTGGCTGAAGCGCCGCCTGCACGATGCGGGGCTGGCGGGCGACCTGGCGCAGGATACCTTCCTGAAGATCTTCGTTGCGCGCAGCAGTGCCGGGATCGCGCAGCCGCGGCCTTTCCTGGCCACCATCGCCAAACGCCTGCTGGCCAACCACTGCCGGCGCGAAGAACTGGAACGGACCTACCTCGACGCCCTGCTGCACCAGCCGCAAGCCTGCACACCGTCGCCGGAAGCGATGTCCATCCTGCTCGAATCGCTGCAACTGATCGACCGCGCGCTGGACCGGCTCTCCGCCAAGGCCAGGGCCGCCTTCCTGCTGGCCCACCTGGACGGCATGACTTACGCCGAAATCGCCGCCGAACTGGGCACCACCACGCATTCCGTCAAAAAATACCTGAGCAAGGCCAACCTGCTGTGCTTTTTTGCCGTGCCCGATTTTGCCGCGCCCTGACATGCGCGGCGCCACCGTCTACGCCCAGGGCCAGCCCATCGACCTGGCCGTCGCCATGCAGGCGGCCGAATGGCTGGCCACCCTGATGAGCGGCGAAACGACGCCTGCGGAAAAAACGGCCTGGCAGCAGTGGCGTCAGGCGCACCCCGACCATGAACGGGCGTGGCGTCACATCGAAAGCGTCAGCGGCGGCTTGCGGGAACTCGATGCGCAAGCCAGCCGCCAGGCGCTGGCACAGCGTCCAGCCTCACCCCTCTCGCGGCGCGGCAGCCTGCAGTTGCTGGCGTGGGTATCGGCCATCGGCCTCACGGGCTGGTTCGGCGCGCGCTCGGAATATGCGCCCGAGATGGCCCGCGCCGCGCTGGCCGACCTGTCGACCGACGTGGGCGAACGCCGCGAGCTGACCCTGCCCGACGGCAGCCGTCTGCATTTGAACAGCGGCAGCGCCGTCAACATCCGCTTTACGGCCAAGCAGCGGATGCTGCAGCTGGTGCGGGGCGAAGTCTTCATCGCCACCGCCCGCGAAACGGGCATGCCCTACCGCCCCTTCCTCGTCGAAACGGCGCATGGCCACGCGCAGGCGCTGGGCACGCGCTATGCGGTGCGCGAGACCGAGGGCAGCACCCTGGTCGCCGTCGAGGAAGGCGCCGTGCGGCTGGTGCCGCGCCATGGCCATGCCAGCCTCGTGATCCAGGCGGGCCAGGGCGGCGGCATGACGGCGCGCCAGCTCTTGCCCGCGCACGCCGTCTCGCCCGACCTCTGGGCCTGGCGACAGGGCTTGCTGCTGGCCGACGCCATGCCGCTGCGCCACTTCCTGCATGAGCTGAGCCGCTACCGCCACGGCTGGCTGGGCTGCGACGACGCCGTGGCCGGCCTGCGCATTTCCGGCGTCTTCCCGCTGGCCGACCTGGACGCCGTGCTGCTGTCGCTGCCCGATTCCCTGCCGGTCGACGTGCGCCTGCGCACGCGCTACTGGGTGCAGGTGGAGGCGCACCAGCAGCGCTGAAGCGATATTTTTGACGCCAGCGAAAAAAAAGTACCCGCTTTCGATTCTCGCGTGACCTGTGTAGGCAACGTTCTTTTTGACGACTACACCACAAGGTAACCATGTCTCCAGTCATTCACTCCCAGCCGCGCATCAAGCGCATGGCGCATGCCATTCAACTCGTCTGCATCGCTTCGGCCCTGCTGCTGAATATCCCCGCGCCAGCCCTGGCGCAGGAAAGCGCCGCAGCGCCAGCGGCGAGCCAGGACTTCCAGGTGCCGGCCGGCGACCTGGCGGCGGCGCTGCGCCAGGTCGCCAGCCAGTCCCGGGTCATCCTCAGTTTTACCCCGGAACAGACGCGCGGCAAGACGTCCGCGGGCCTCACGGGACGCCACGACGTGCTGGGGGCCCTGAACGGCGTGCTGCGCGGCACCGGACTGAAGGCCGAACGCAGCGCCAATGGCAGCTACGTGCTGCGCCAGGCCGATGCGGTGGCAGGTGGCGAGGCGCTGTCGATGATGCCGGAAGTGTCGGTCAAGGCGCAGCAGGATGCGACGGAAGGCTCGGGCGCGTATGTCTCGCCCCTGCCGATCGCCACGGCCACGCCGCTGGGCCTGTCCGTAAAGGAAACGCCGCAATCGGTCAGCGTCATCACGCAGCAGCGCATGCAGGACCAGGGCTTGAGCACGATCGCGCAGGTCATGGCGCAAACGCCGGGCATCACCCTGTTCTCGCTGGGCAGCGAGCGCACGGGCTTTACCTCGCGCGGCTATTCGATCACCAATTACCAGCTCGACGGCGTCAGCACGCATTCGGAAAACCTGGGCCTCGACGCGATACCGTCGCAAAGCCTGGCCGACATGGCGCTGTACGACCGCATCGAAGTGCTGCGCGGCGCCTCGGGCCTGATGACGGGCGCGGGCGACGCGTCGGGCGCCATCAACATGGTGCGCAAGAAGCCGACGGCGCAGTTCCAGGCCGCCGTCGAGGGCGAGCTGGGCTCCTACGATGAACGGCGCGCCATGGCCGACATCTCGGGTCCGCTGAACGAGGCGCGCACGGTGCGCGGCCGCCTGGTGACCGTGTACGAGGAAGGCGACAGCATCATCGACGGCTACAGCCGCGACAAGAAAGTGGTCTACGGCGTGGTCGAGGCGGACTTGTCCAGCAACACGAAACTGACGGCCGGCGTGACGCACCAGCGCAAGCGCTCGGACGGTTCCCTCTCATACCTGGGCTTCCCCCTGTTCTACAGCAATGGCGCCATGACGGACCTGCCCCGCTCCTTCAGCCCGGCCGCCAGGTCGAATCGCTTCAACACCAATTCAACCGACATCTTCGCCACCTTGGAACACGCGCTGGCGAACGACTGGAAGCTGAAAATCTCGGCCAACCGCGTGCAGTCGTCGCAGGAGGAGCGCGCCGTCTACATGAACGTGAGCGCTGGCTTCCCCGACCAGGCCACGGGCGATGGCCTGGGCCTGAGCGCCGACTACCGCGATTACCAGCTGAAGGTCAACAGCGTGGACGTCAACGTGCGCGGGCCGTTCAGCGCCTTCGGCCGCCAGCACGAACTGGTGCTGGGCATGGACTACAGCCAATTCCAGAGCAAGACGGATGGCCGCTTCGACTGGAGCATCCAGGGCAGCGGCGTCAACCTGTACCGCTGGAATCGCCTGGCAACGCCCGTGTTTGGCGATACCTACGTCACCTACGACAGCACGCGCCGCCAGGCCAGCGCGTATGCAGCCACGCGCCTCAACCTTTCCGAGCGCCTGAAACTGATCGCCGGCGCCAAGGTGCTGCGCTACAGCGAGAACTACATCTCGGACGCGCCTTCCGTGCCGTTTTACAGCGCGTCGCCAGCCTCGGAAAGCCGCGTCTTCACGCCGTATGGCGGCCTGGTGTTTGACATCGACGGCACGCACAGCGCCTACGCCAGCTATTCCACCATCTACCAGCCGCAAGCCCAGCAAGACCGCTACGGCAAGCTGCTGGCGCCGCGCGAGGGCAAGACCTTTGAAGCGGGCATCAAGAGCGGCTGGCTCGATGGCCGCCTGAACACGGCCGCCGCGCTGTACCAGATCCGCCAGAGCAACCTGGCCGAATCGGACCCCGGCTACACCGTCCCTGGCACGAACAATCCCGCCAACCGCACCATCAAGGGCGCCAGGACCCAGGGCGTGGACCTGGAAGCGACGGGCGCGCTGACGCCGGACTGGAACATCTCGGCTTCGTGGTCCTACAGCCAGACGGAAAACAATACCGGCAAGGCCATCCTGACCACCTTCCCGCGCCACCTGGTGAAACTGTGGACAACTTACCGCCTGCCCGGCGAACTGCATCGCCTGACGGTGGGCGGCGGCGTGAACTGGCAAAGCCGCGTGTACTCGGATATTGAGGCGTGGCAGATCGAACGCACCCTGCACTGGCAGCAGAATTCCTACGCCGTGGCCAGCCTGATGGCGCGCTATGACGTCAACGACAGGCTGTCGGCCACCGTCAACGTGGCCAACCTGTTCGACAAGCAGTACACAGCCTCGATATCGGACTGGTGGTACTCGGGCATGTATGGCCCGGCGCGCAAGGTGGCGCTAAGCGTGCGCTATCAATTCTAGGCCAGGCTGAATATTTCACATTGGCGCAGGGCCGGTGATACAATTTTCCGCTTCACGGGCACAAACACTGCCCGTGCCACAGAATCACCCAAGGAGAATGTGTGAAGGACCTCGCCCCCGCCCTGCCAGCCGATCCGGCCGACCAACCCGCCAATCCCGCGCGCCGCCGGATTTTCCAGGCCGCTTCCGCAGTCGGCCTGGCCGCCAGCCTGCCGGCGCTGGCCGACGCCGCGCCAGCCAAAAAGACCATCGCCAAGGGTTCGCTCGACGCGAAACTCAAGGCACACGTCAAGAACGTGGTCGTGATCTACCTGGAAAACCGCAGCTTCAACAACCTGTTCGCCAACTTCCCCGGCACCAGCGCGCCCCTGTCCGCCGTCACGGCGGAACAGGCGCAGCAGATGGACCGCGACGGCAAGCCGCTGGCCACCCTGCCGAAGATCTGGGGCGGCCTGGTGCCGAACCAGCAAAATATCGGCGGCATCGATTACCTGATCAAGGAAGACCAGATTTCCGGCCTGCCGAACGCGCCCTACAAGCTGAGCGACGCGGCCGGCAAGCCCCTTCCCGAGAGCATCATCACGCGCGACCTCGTGCACCGCTTCTACAACAACCAGATGCAGATCAACGGCGGCAAGAACGACGGCTTTGCCGCGTGGGCCGACAGCGGCGGCCTGGTGATGGGCCACTACGGCGAAACGTCGAAAAACCTGAACCTGTGGCAGATCGCCGAGCAGTACACGCTGTGCGACAATTTCTTCATGGCGGCCTTCGGCGGCTCCTATATGAACCACCAGTTCCTCGTCACGGGCCGCGCCAACGAATATTTCAATGCTGCCGAGACGGCGGCGAAGAAAAAGATCGCCGTGCTGTCCGACGGCCCGCAAGGCGTGCGCCTGGCCATCTCGCCCGACTGCCCCGCCTCGGCGCTGGACGGCAAGCCGAAATACGTGAACGACGGCGCCCTCACGCCGGACGGCTATGCCGTCAATACCATGGCGCCGCCATATCAACCGAGCTACGTCCGCCCCGCCTTCGACGGCGATCCGCTGCATGCCGACCCGGCCGACGCGAACACCCTGCCGCCGCAAACCTACGACACCATCGGCGACCTGCTGTCGCGCAAGGGCGTCAGCTGGGCGTGGTATGGCGGCGGCTGGCAAGCGGCGCTCGACCACAAGGGCGGCGGCAGCAAGCCTAACTTCCAGTTCCACCACCAGCCGCTGAACTACTTCAAGCAGTTCGCGCCGGGCACCGCGGCGCGCGCCGAACACCTGCGCGACGGCGGCACGGGCGACAGCCCGATTTCGAACAAATTCCTGGCCGCGGCCGTGGCGGGCAAGCTGCCGGCCGTGACCTTCTACAAGCCGCAGGGCAATCTGAACCTGCACGCAGGCTATTCGGACATCGAATCGGGCGACCAGCACGTGGCCAACGTCATCCAGCATCTGAAGGAATCGCCGCAGTGGAAGGACATGATCGTGGTGATCACGTTCGATGAAAACGGCGGCTGGTGGGACCACGTGGCGCCGCCAAAGGGCGACCGCTGGGGCCCGGGCACGCGCATTCCCGCCATCGTCGTCTCGCCGTACGCGAAAAAAGGCGCCGTCGACCACAGTTTTTATGACACGACGTCGATCCTGCGCCTGATCACGCGCCTGCACGACCTGCCGCTGCTCGAAGGGCTGAAAGTGCGCAACGACGCCTTCGCGTCACGCGGCGCGCTGCCGCCGGGCGACTTGACGGGCGCCCTCAGCTTCCGTTAAGCCCTACACGGTGCGGCACGCCTGTGATACACTGCGTGCCGCACTTAAATCCGCAGGTCTGCTTTTCCTGCCGATGATATTCACAATGAGCCCGACTCCTGTAGCCGGGCTTTTGTTTTGTGGACGAAGCGTACAGAGTATTCACACAGCGGACAGCTTTTTGCCCGCTCCCCGGCGCCCGTTCTTCGCGGTCGGGGACCAGAGGTTCAGAAATGAGAGATAAAAAAGACAACGCCACCATCGACTTGCCCGGTTTCGGTCCGCCGCCAGTGCTCGAGGCGCCAGAGCCGGCGCCGGAGCCGCAGCGCCGCGCGCGTGCGCGCAAGGTGGCCTTGAAGCAGGTGCAGCTCGAATTGCTGGAGCCGACCGACGCCACGGGCCTGCCCGTATGGACGCGCGACGCCGGCCTCGATCTGACCGGCCTGCCCATCTGGGCGCCAGATAATTAGTACCCACGCCAGCGGCCGTTTGCCGCCGGCTTCCACACCACCATCCGCACAAGGGCGTAGAACGCCTGTAGACTGTGCCCATCCACCCGCTTTTTACCGGCTCCGCCCCTATGAACACCACCACTGCCACCACCTCTTTTTCCAGCCTGCCGCTGACGCCCGCCTTTTTGGCCAACCTGGACTCGCTCGGCTACCACGAGATGACCACCATCCAGGCGCAAAGCCTGCCGGCGGTGCTCGATGGCCGCGACCTGATCGCACAAGCGAAAACGGGCAGCGGCAAGACCGCCGCCTTCGGCATCGGCATCCTGCACAAGCTCAATCCGGCCTGGTTTGCCGTGCAGGGCCTGGTGCTGTGCCCCACGCGCGAACTGGCCGACCAGGTGGCCAATGAGCTGCGCCGCCTGGCGCGCGCGGCTGGCAACATCAAGATCCTGACCTTGACGGGCGGCGCGCCGATGCGCCCGCAGATCGCCTCGCTGGAACACGGCGCCCACATCGTCGTCGGCACGCCGGGCCGTTTGCGCGACCACCTCGGCCGCGGCACCATCAACCTGAACCATGTGCAGACGCTGGTGCTCGATGAAGCAGACCGCATGACGGACATGGGCTTTTACGAGGAAATCGCCGGCATCGTCAGCGCCTGCCCGGCGCGCCGCCAGACCCTGCTGTTCTCGGCCACGTACCCGGAAGACATCCGCCGCGCCACGGCATCGTTCCTCGTCAATCCGCTGGAAGTGACCGTCGAGGCGCAGCACGACAACGACAAGATCGAGCAGCGCTTCTATGAAATCGGCTTCGACGAGCGCAACAGCGCCGTCGGCAAGCTGTTAAAACACTTCAAGCCGGAATCGACCCTGGCATTCTGCAATACCAAGGTGCATTGCCGCGAACTGGCCGACGAACTGCGCCAGCAAGGCTTTTCCGCGCTGGCCCTGTATGGCGAGCTGGAACAGCGCGAGCGCGATGAAATCCTCGTGCTGTTCGCCAACCGCAGCTGCTCCGTGCTGGTGGCCACCGACGTCGCCGCGCGCGGCCTCGATATATCCGACCTGGGCGCCGTGATCAACGTCGACGTCTCGAAGGACACGGAAGTGCACATCCACCGCATCGGCCGCACGGGCCGCGGCAGCAAGAAGGGCCTGGCCCTGTCGCTGTGCGCGCCGAACGAGAAAAAATGGGTCAAGCTGATCGAGCAATACCAGAACAGCGCCGCCGAATGGCATGACCTGAAGGAATTGGCGGAAGATGACGGAATCGAGGCGCTGCCGGCGCCGATGGTCACCCTGTGCATCATGGGCGGCAAGAAGGACAAGCTGCGTCCGGGCGACTTGCTGGGCGCACTGACGGGCGACGCGGGCCTGACCAAGGAACAAGTGGGCAAGATCAACGTATTCGAGTTCATGACCTACGTGGCGCTCGACCGCAAGGTGGCCGAAGCGGCCTTCAAGCGCCTCAACGCCGGTAACTCCCTGGGCCGCGACTTTGGCAACATCAAGGGCCGCAGCTTCAAGATGCGCTTTATCGAGGCGTAAGCAGCACCAGTGTACGCAGGGCCGCCATGGCCTTGCGTCCCGGGTAGCTGTCCCACGCGGGATAGCGCCTGCGGTAGTAGCAATTCCAGTAACTGACGGCGCGCCGCTCCAGGGTGGCCAGATACGCGGGGTTCTCCCGCAGGTAGCGCGCCAGCGCGTCGGCATTCCAGGCCGGCAGCGCCGCGCCAATGACCTCGACAATCTCCAGCACGTATTCGCCGCACAGGTGCACGACGAAGGGCACCGTCCACGCCCGCTCCTGCTGCAGCAGCTGCCTTGCACACGCTTCGCGCAGATGGCCGTCATGGTGGCGCGTGCCCAGGCACAGGGCGAGCACGCCCGCGTCGCCGGGCAGCCGCGTACAGGCCAGCAGCCGCTCGCGGTCGTAGTAAGTGCGCGTCGGGATCAGCAAGGCCTCGCCATTCTGGCGCACGGCAAATGGCGGGTGTGCCCGGCCGCTCCCCAGCACGGGCAGCAGTTGCGCCAGCGTGTCCGCCAAGGCCGCGGGAAAGGCATCCGCTTCAGCCATCGCGCCCCTCCCGGCACACCTTGCGCACGCCCAAGGCAGGTTTATCCACCTTTTCAAAGATCACGTTCGAATACCATTGCGCGGGATCGCCTTCGGTCGGCTTGCCCAGCGAAATATGGTAGCCGCCATGGGTGAACAGGGCCGTCGTTTCCTTGCCTGGCGTGAGCCCCTGCAGGAAGGCCGGCCAGGCCGCCTTGTCGACTGGCGTAAAACGCGCCGCCAGCAGCGCCAGCAAGCGCGCGTGCGTGGCTGGCGCATACGGGAACAGATACAGGTATTCGACCAGTTCCCCGCCATCGGCCAGGCGCGTGACGGCGGCCGTCGCCGCATCGACCGTCCCCTCGTCGCCGCCAAAGCGGCACAAGGTGCCGCCGCTGTAGGCGAAGTCGATGATGGTCGCCGGCGCGCACGCCTGCCGTTCCCGGTCGATACCGACGGGTGGCAGCGCGCGCACTAGCGCCAGCAGCGTTTCGCCGGACGTGGCCAGCACGGGAAAGCCCGGACACTCGCTGGCCGCCTGCACGCAGGAATAGGCCAGGCAACAACTCAGTAACAGCAAACGGCGCTTCACGGCATCTCCAGTTTCATCAGGCGGCCATTATGCAGGACATCTTCACAAAGGCCGCGCCTGTTGCCCTTGCGGCGTATCGTCGATGTCGAAGCCCGCCGCGCGCGCCAGTGCGCGCAAACGGTCCGCCTCGGCCCACTGGCGCTGCGCGCGGGCGACGCTGCGCTGCGCCAGCCACGCCTGCACCTGCTGCGGCACTTCCACCTGCGCCGGCTGCCAGGCCAGCAAGTCCAGCCCCAGTGCCTCGTCGAAGCGGGCCATGGTCGCTTTTTTCACGGCGTCGGGCAGGCCGCTTTTCAGCAGCTCCCAGGCCACAGCCAGCGCGCGCGGATAATTCAAGTCATCGTTGATGCAGGTCATAAAACGCGCCAGCCATGTCGCATCGGCCTCGCCGCCCGCATCCCCCAGGGCATGCGCGGCCACGCGCAGGCGCGCCAGGCCGCTGCCGGCGGCGCGCAGGGCTTCGTCCGTGAAATTGAGGCTGCTGCGGTAGTGGGCGCCCAGGCACAGATAGCGGTAGGCCAGCGGGTCGACGCCCTGCTCCGCCAGGCTTTGCAGACGCAAAAAGTCGCCCGAGGATTTCGACATCTTCGCCTCCTGCGTCTTGAGGAAGGCGCCGTGCAGCCAGAAGTTGGCCAGGCGCGTGCCATGGCGCGCTTCCGTCTGCGCGATCTCGTTGCTGTGATGAACGGCCACGTGGTCTTCGCCGCCGCAATGGATGTCGAAATACGTGCCCAGGTGCTTTTCCGCCATGGCCGAGCATTCGATATGCCAGCCGGGAAAGCCCAGGCCCCACGGGCTGTCCCATTCCATCTGCCGCTGGCCCGGCACGCCGCTGAACTTCCACAGCGCGAAGTCGCAGATGTCGCGCTTCTCGCCCAGGTCCACCCGCTTGCCCGCCTGCAGGCCATCGCGGTTCAGGCGCGCCAGCTGGCCGTAGCTGTCCTGGCGCGCCGTGTCGAAATAGATGCCGTCGGCCGTGCGGTAGGTATAGCCCTTCGCTTCCAGGTCGAGGATGAAGGCAATCTGTTCCGCGATGTGGTCGGTGGCGCGGCACCAGACGGTGGGCGGCAGGATATTGAGCTGGCGCAAATCATCTTCAAACGCGCGCGTGAATGCGGCGGCGATGTCCCATGCCGACTCGCCGCTGCGCCGGCTGCGCGCTTCGACCTTGTCGTCGCCGCTGTCCGCGTCCGACGTCAAATGCCCCACGTCCGTGATGTTCATCACGTGGCGCACCTGCAAGCCGTTGAATGCGAGCGCGCGGCGCAAGCCGTCGACGAACAGATAGGTGCGCAGGTTGCCGATGTGCGCATAGTCGTAGACGGTGGGACCGCAGGCGTACAGGCCCGCCTGGCCGGGGGCGATGGGTTCAAACGGGCGCAGGCTGCGCGCATAGGTATCGTACAGATGCAGTGTCATGCGGATCCTTCCTGAGTGGCGCGGAAAAAGAAAATGGCCACAGGTTTTTCAACACTGTGGCCATCGAATGAGGAGCAAGACGTTAGCGGCGCCTAGCCGCATCCTCACGGAGCCAGGCACGCGGACACGGCGCAGCAGCGGCGCCGGATGCAAAAACTGGAGGGAGGATGAAAGTGATCATGGGACGAATATCGCATGCGGGCGGGCGGGCCGTCAAGCCCTCCCGCGTCAGCCGCTTATTTTTTCGCCTGCTCGATATGCGGCAGCAGCACCGTCAATATGCCCAGCAGCGGCAGGTAGGAGCAGATTTTATACACGTAGGCGATGCCTGCCACGTCGGCCAGGTGGCCCATGGCCGCGGCCGCGATGCCGGACACGCCGAACATCAGGCCGAAGAAGATGCCCGCGATCATGCCCACCTTGCCCGGCACCAGCTCTTGCGCGAAGACGACGATGGCGGAAAAGGCGGAAGAAATCACGAAACCGATGATCACCGTCAAGACGGCCGTCCAGAACAGGTCAACATAGGGCAGCAGCAGGGTGAACGGCGCGGCGCCCAGGATGGAAATCCAGATCACGCGCTTGCGGCCGATGCGGTCGCCGATGGGGCCGCCCATGAAGGTGCCGGCCGCCACGGCGGCGAGGAACAGGAACAGGTACAGCTGGGCGTCGCCGAGCGACAGGTGGAATTTGTCGATCAGGTAAAACGTGTAGTAGCTCGACAGGCTGGCCATGTAGATGTACTTCGAGAACACCAGCAGCGCCAGCACGCCCAGCGCGCCAACCACCTTGTTGCGCGACAAGTTCGGGCCATGGCCGCCCGCCTTCGGCTTGAAGCTGGCCAGGTGGCCGCTATACCAGTGGCTGACCTTGTACAGCACGCCGATGGCCAGCACGGCCAGCAAGCTGAACCAGGCGACATTGCCGTGGCCACGGTTCACGATGACGGCGGCCGCCAGCAGCGGCCCCAGGGCGGAGCCCACATTGCCCCCCACCTGGAACAGCGATTGCGCAAAGCCGTAGCGCCCGCCCGAGGCCATGCGCGCCACGCGCGACGCTTCCGGGTGGAAAGTCGAGGAACCGACGCCGATCAGGCCAGCGGCGAGCAGCAGGGTCGGAAAGGTCGAGACGATGGACAGCATCAGCACGCCGGCCAGGGTAAAACACATGCCGACCGGCAACAGGAATGGCAGCGGACGGCGGTCCGTGTACAAGCCGATCCAAGGCTGCAGCAACGATGCCGTGCACTGGAACGTCAGGGTTATGAGGCCGACCTGGGTAAAACTGAGTGAAAACTCGGCTTTCAGCATCGGATAAATCGACGGCAATAATGCCTGGATCAAGTCATTGAGCAAATGCACGAAGGCGACGGCGCCCAGGATGTGCATGGCCAGACCGGATTGTTGTTGGGAACTATGAAGCGATGGCGCCGCCGGCACGGACTTGGCCAATGCCGGGGCAGTTGTGGTTGTGTGCATGTGTCATCCGCAATAATCGGGCTCGGCGGGCGGCCCGGCAAAGAAGCCAGTATAGTATGGTCACTGAACTGATAACTTCCAATAATCGTCGCTTAAGTGACAACTGAGTGACAATCAGGTGAGAATCCAACGCCCCCTATGTACACCCACCACCCCGCCCAGACCCACCCCGATGGCGTGCCGTTCAGCCGCAGCACCAGCTCGCACGATTACCAGCATGTGCCGCGCCCCGTGACGGCCATGTCCAGGCAATACACGGCGGGCGACTACACGGCGCCGCACAGCCACGTGCGGGCGCAGCTGCTGTATGCGACGGAAGGCGTGATGCGCGTCTCCACCGGGCACGGCGTGTGGATCTTGCCGCCCCGGCGCGCCCTGCTGATTCCCGTGGGCGTCGTGCATGAAGTCCATATCTTGAGCGAACTGAGCATGCGCACCGTGTACATCGATGCGCAGGTGGCGGCCCAATATGGCACCGATTGCAAGGTACTGGAAGTGAGCCGGCTGCTGCGCGAGCTGATCCTGGCCCTGCTGGCCGAACCGATCGAATATGCGCTGGCGGGACGCGGCGACTGGCTGGCGCATTTGATCCTGTCGGAACTGGCGGCCGCCGATACCGTGCCCCTCGCCATCCCCTGGCCGCGCGACCGCCGCCTGGTGGCCGTGTGCTCGGCCATCATGAGCGCGCCCGGCAGCCGGCGCAGCATCGAGGACTGGGCGCAGGATGCGGGCGCCAGCGCGCGCACCCTGATCCGGTTATTCCCGAAGGAAACGGGCTTGCACTACCGCCAATGGCTGCAGCAAGTCCACCTGGCTGAGGCATTCTGCCGCCTGGACCGGGGCGAAGGCGTGGCCGCCATCGCCTATGCGCTGGGCTACGCCAGCCCCAGCGCCTTCAGCGCCATGTTCCGCCGCATCCTGGGCCGCACGCCGCAGCATTACCTGAGCGAATGGCGCGCCGCGTAGGCGGGCAAGCGCCGCTGCCGGCATTGTCGGCTTACTCCTTCTCGCCCGCAATCAAGCGGTAGGCCAGCGCCCCCAGCAAGGCGCCGATGATCGGTGCCAGCCAGAACAGCCACAGCTGGCTGGTGGCCCAGTCGCCCACGTACAGCGCCACGCCCGTGCTGCGGGCCGGGTTGACCGAAGTATTCGTCACGGGGATGCTGATCAGGTGGATCAGGGTCAGCGCCAGGCCGATCGGCAACGGAGCGAAGCCGGCCGGCGCGCGCTTGTCGGTGGCGCCCAGGATGACGATCAGGAAGAACATCGTCAGCACGATTTCAATCACCAGCGCCGACAGCATCGAATAGCCGCCCGGCGAATGGGCGCCGAAGCCGTTCGAGGCAAAGCCCTTGCTGACATCGAAACCGGCCTGGCCGCTGGCGATCACATACAGCACGCCGCCGGCCACGATGGCGCCCAGTACTTGCGCGATGATGTAAGGCAACAGTTGATTGGCGGGAAAGCGGCCGCCGGCCCACAGGCCGATCGAGACGGCAGGATTCAGGTGGCAACCCGAGATGTGGCCGATGGCGTAAGCCATGGTCAGCACCGTCAGGCCAAACGCCAGTGCCACGCCGGCAAAGCCGATGCCGAGGCCGGGGAAGGCTGCGGCCAGCACGGCGCTGCCGCAACCGCCCAGTACCAGCCAGAACGTGCCGAGGAACTCGGCGCCATATTGTTTCATGATGTATTCCTTTAAAGTGACGAGAAAACGTGCCAGGGACGACCAATCGGACCGCTCACCACCTTTGCCCCGCCCAGGGGCGACGGCAAAGCACAGCACCAGCAACGCACGCTGCAGAGCGCGCATAATGACATGACATCATTATCAATGCAACATTATTTCGTACAATAATGTTAATAGTTCTCTTGACACCTAAAGGTTGTTTTGATAATTCTCATGGCGCGGGGCGGCGCATGTATTTTTGCGGCGCCTCCTGTGGCGCAAAACCAAAGCCCGCATACAGGCCAGCGCGTTATCGATGCCCTTGCGCCGCGCTTCCATTACGACTGCCCGCTCAGGTAGCGGTCGATCATGGGCACGTCCAGCTCGTCGCGCTCGCTGGAAATACGCAGTGGCGCGCGCATCAGTTCTTGTACAGCAAATCGGCTTCGGCGATGCTGGGCTCGCCGAAATACACGGTGCGCAAGCCGCCCTTGGCATCGCTGCCCATGTACACGCCCGTCATGCTGTGCGTGGCCGGGTCGTACAGGATGGAGTAGCGGTGGCCGCAATTGTGCGGTTCGCAGACGCTGCTCAGCAGGCGCGCCTTGCCGTCGATCTCGACGGGCTTGAGCGGACTGGCCACGCCATCGGGCACCCAGCGCTGCCGCTTCAGGCCAGCTTTTTTCAGGCCCACATTAAAAGCCTTGCGAAAGGCGTAGTCCGCCTTGTAGACATCGGGGAAATACGGGCAGGTATGGCCGCCGTCGCAGCTTTGCGCTTGCTCAATAAGCGACAGCTTGGGCGTCCGGGCTTGTGCCGGCATGGCGGCCAGCGCCACGGCAGCGCCCAGGAACAGGGGGAAGAACAAACGTGCGGACATGCAATCTCCTAAAAGCATCCAATAATGGGTGCAGCATAGCAGAATGGCATGCTTGCGCACCGGCCTCAGGGAGAGCAGCGGATACCGACCACCCCGTTGACCTTGCCTTCCGGCCAGCCCGTCTCGCGCCAGCGGTACACGCCGGGCGCAACGACGATCAACTGCCACTCCACCAGCTTGCCAGCGGCATTGAGGCGGGTTTCATTGTCATAGCGCAAAGTCAGGCTATGCTCCGTTTCCGCCACCACCGTCGCGGCAAAGCGGTTGGTTTCGCCCAGCTTGCTTTTCCACGTGCGGTCATTGAAGATCGCCAGCCGCTGATGATCATCAGACAGCTGCATGCGCGTAAAGTGCCGCGCTTCTTCGCACACACTATTCGTATTCACGCTGTCGGACCAGCTGCCAGACAATTGCGCGGCATCAAAAGGAGTCGGGGCGGCGGACACGGCCGCACTCAGCAGCAAGGTTGCAAGCATAGTTATCGAAAGAAAACGAAAGGAAAAATCATGGCTGGCGCAGCGCCAGCGTGATGCTGGACGGCAATGCTGGCGTACGCCGGTGCAAAGTCGCCTGCTCATAGGCATACGCCATCGCGATGAGCTGCATGTCGCCATGGGCAGGGCCGATGAAGGACAAACCGACAGGCAAGCCCCCTGCCATGCCGGCCGGCACCGTGATATGCGGCAAGGCCGACGGTGCCTGCGCTACGCCGTGGCACGTGGGCCCCACCAGCGCATCGAGCCCATGCGAGCCCAGCAACGCTTCGATGCCGCCTGGCCCGGGCGCCGGCGGCGTCTCGACCAGTTCCGCCCCCTGTTCGCGCAACGCCTGCAGCGCCTGCCCGATCACGGCATCGGTCCCGGCGCACAGGCCGAACAGGTGGCGCGCCACGCCGATGCGGCGCCCATGCAGGCCGGCAGCATCGAACAGCGTGCCATCGGCCAGGCGCTCGCCTGTCAGGGCGGCGAACAGCCAGGCCGCCTCGCGCACGCTGGGCGCCATCGGTCCGGCCGTGGCTGGCTCGCCGTCCTGCTCCGCGGCAGTCCTGCCCGTGGGCTTGATGGCGACCAGGCCGCAGTTTGAAGCAGGCGCGACAATGGAGCCGTCCGCCGCGCTGTCCACGGCCAGGATGGTCAGCCCGGCCCAGCTGGCACTGGCATGCGGCACGCTGACGGCGGCCCACTGGCGCAAATTGCTTTTGCCAATAATGACGGCGCCGGCCGCGCGCAAGCGCGCCGCCACAAAGGAATCGCAGCTGGCCTGCGTGGCCAGGGGCGCCTGCGTGCGCGTCTTCATGCGGTCGCCCGTGGCGATATTGTCGCGCAAGACGATGGGGATGCCGTGCAAGGGGCCGCGCACCTTGTGCACCTGGCGCTCGCGGTCCATTTCCAGCGCGATTTTCAGCGCATCGGGGTTGATTTCAATGCCGGCATAGGCGCGCGCGCCGATGCTGCACAGCGAACGGATGCGCGCCAGGTACTGCGACGTCAGCGCATGGGAACTGAGCTTGCCTGCCTGCATCATCTGCTGTTGCGGCAAGACGCCCGCGTCGAGCAGATGGGCCATGGGACTGGCGGGCGCCGTGGCGCGGGCCAACACGGGACGGGCCGCGCCACGCGACGCGCCACTGCGTAACATCTGACTGCGCTGCATGCTATCTCCAGGAAACTTCAATGTTTCTACCGCAATAATGTTCTAGTCATAGCATAGCAGTCCTTGCAACACAATTGTTGTCGAAGGGAATTATTTTTTAAGCAAAAAAAACGCTGCCCGAAGGCAGCGTTTTTTGATGATCATGCAGTGGGGCGTATCAGTTGCGTACGACACGCTTGTATTCGTTGGTACGGGTGTCGATTTCGATGACGTCGTCCTGTGCCACGAACAGCGGCACTTGCACGGTGTGGCGGTGTGCGTCGATGGCGTTTTCGATCTTGGCTTCTTTCAGGACGTTGCCCGAGGTGTTGCCCTTGACCGCTGGCTCCGAGTACACCACTTGACGGGCGATGGTCGTCGGCAGTTCAACGGAAATAGCCTTGCCGTCGTAGAAAATGGCTTCGCATTCCATGCCATCTTTCAGGTAGTTCAGCGCTTCGCCCAGGTTTTCTTCTTCGATTTCGTACTGGTTGTACTCGGTGTCCATGAAGACGAACAGCGGGTCGGCGAAGTACGAATACGTTACTGGCTTTTTATCCAGAACAACAACGTCGAACTTGTCGTCGCCGCGGAACACGTTTTCCATCGGGGTGTTCGTCAGAAGATTTTTCATCTTCCATTTGTAGGTGAAGCCCGTGCGGCTCGAACCGTTGACATCAGAACGCAACACGATCATTGGCTTGCTGTCGACCATGATGATATTGCCAACACGAATTTCTTTTGCGGGTTTCATAGGAATGTACGTAAAAAGTGGGTTGCATGAAGACCATCTGCCGCCTGTGCGCCATCAGCGCCGCAAGCTTGCGTTTGATCGGTTAAAAATACGTTAGAAATAACCGGGCATTTTACCTTAATTTTTGGCAAGCGCCTATCTCGTCGCGCCAGCGAACGCCAGCAAGTTACTTGCCAGATCGCCATTAGCCTGCATCTGCCGCTGCCAGGCCTGCGCGCGCGCCCCGATGCGCGGCAGATCGGCCTGCAATGCGGGCCACAGCTGCACCCACGGCAAGGCGTCCGCGCTGGCGCCATTCCAGGCCAGCGCCGCCTGCACCAGGCTGTCGATGGCGCCGTCCGCATCGGCCGCATAGCGCTGCAGGAAAGCGCGCAGTTTCACGTGATGCAAGTTTTCATCCTGCAAGTAGATATGCCAGAGAAAGGGCCGGCCCGCCCATTGCGCGCGCACGAAGGAATCCTCGCCGCGCACGCAATTGACGTCGCAAGCCCACAG
Organism: Janthinobacterium sp. GW460-12-1-14-LB5; assembly: GCF_059423585.1. Taxonomy (NCBI): domain Bacteria; kingdom Pseudomonadati; phylum Pseudomonadota; class Betaproteobacteria; order Burkholderiales; family Oxalobacteraceae; genus Janthinobacterium; species Janthinobacterium sp. GW460-12-1-14-LB5. Next base: position 141,470 of record NZ_JBWKYD010000019.1, read on the forward strand.
CAGGCAGTCGTAATCGTCTTGCGGCACGAAGGGCAGCACGCGCACGGTGAGCGCGCCGCGCGTGCGCGCCGCACCGGCTACCGCTGCATCGTCGCCGATAAATGCCTGAACATCATCGAACGCGACGCCTTCCGGCACCAGGCACGTGACGGGCCCGCTCGCCGCCTGCCAGGCCGCAAACAGCTCGGCGACGGGCGCGGATGGATAGCAGAACAGCGATACTTTCAAGGCGCACATTTCCGCCGCCGTCACGCCGAATTGCCCCAGGAATGCCGCCATGGCATCCGCATCGGACTGGAACGCCAGCCGCCGCTCGTCGAGCGCCGCTTCGCGCAGCAAACCGCCCGTTTTATCGGTAAAACCGGGAAAGAAGAAATGCTTGATCATGCCGTGACGGGGCGACGTCAGCGCGTGGCAGCCCTCGACCCACTCTTCCGCCGTCAAGCCTTCCAGGTTCAGCCACACGGGCTGCGGCGCGCATTGCGCCATGGCAGCGATATAGCCGGGTGGAATATCGCAGGCAAAAAACTCGATGACGATATCGGCAATATCGGCGGGCGCAAACACGCCATCCTGGCCGCGCCAGTGGCGCACGGCCACGCCGGACACGTGCTGCGCTTCGGCAGCCACATCGATTTCAGGGCAAATGCGCTGAAAACTGGATAAATCATCGACCCACAGGGTAACGGCCACGCCGCGTTCGCCGCTCAACTGCCGCGCGAGGCGCCAGCAAATGCCGATATCGCCGTAGTTGTCGACGACTTTGCAGAAGATGGCCAGGGATGGTGCGCGATCGGTAGGTAGTGGCATAGTCAACGGGAAGAGAAAAACGTGGGCATGGCGGCCAATAACAAAAAAGCCGCGCTGTTACCAGGCGGCTTTTTTGTTGGCTGATTCAGCCGGTCTGGCGTCCCCAAGGGGATTCGAACCCCTGTACTCACCGTGAAAGGGTGATGTCCTAGGCCTCTAGACGATGGGGACAGAAAATCTGTCCTGGATGCGCTGCTTTGCATCCCGACCTGTTACTTGCTTACTGCTTGCGAATCTGGCGTCCCCAAGGGGATTCGAACCCCTGTACTCACCGTGAAAGGGTGATGTCCTAGGCCTCTAGACGATGGGGACAGAAATCTGTCCTGAATGCATTACTTTGCATCCCGACCCGGTACTGCAGCGATGGCAGAAACAAAAAAAGCCTGACTTGTCAGGCCCGTTCAGCACTGCACTCTTGCTTTACAACTAAATCCTGGCGTCCCCAAGGGGATTCGAACCCCTGTACTCACCGTGAAAGGGTGATGTCCTAGGCCTCTAGACGATGGGGA